>DATHMQ010000112.1:0-57912 GCA_035486935.1 Solirubrobacteraceae bacterium | reverse complement strand
GACTACTGGGTAGCCGATCTCATTCGCGGCCGCCACGGCATCCTCGACGGTGGTGACCGCCTTACCGTCTGACACGGCCAGCCCGTGGCGGGCGAACAGCTGCTTGCCTTGGTACTCAAGTAGGTCCATGCGCGGCGCGAGACTCTAGCCGAAGCGGCCGCGACACGCGCCAAAGGGGCTCGAGACCGGCTTTTGCACGCGGCGAGCGGCAGCGGCGAGCGGGCATCTGTAGCGTGGCGCAACGCGCGCCGAGGCGTCGGCGAGGCATAATGCCCGCCCTATGCCGATTCCAAAGAACATCACCTTCGTCACGTTTGACGTCTACGGAACTCTGATTGACTGGGAGACAGGCATCTACGAGGCGTTTGCCAAGGAGGCCGAGCGCGACGGCTTCGAGATCGACCGCAACGTCCTGATCCCGCTGTTCCACGAGATCTCCCAGGAAATCGAGGCCGGCTCCTACGAGCTCTACGCCGAGGTGCTGCGCCGGACCGCGATCGAGATCGCGGATCGCCTGGAGTGGAAACTCGAACCCTCCCGCTCCGGCTTCCTCCCAGATTCGGTGCAGCGCTGGAAGCCTTTCAAGGAGACCGCGACGCAGTTGAACAAGCTGGTCAAGAAGCACAAGCTCGGACTGATCTCCAACATCGACGACAAGCTGCTCGGCCAGACGCGCCGGCACATCCCGATGGATTTCGACCTCGTCGTCACCGCTCAGCAGGTCCGCTCCTACAAGCCCGATCCGGCACACTTCGTCGAGTGCGCGCGGCGCCTGGGTTCAAAGAAGGGTTGGGTCCACGTAGCGGCAAGCCACCACTCCGACGTCTCCCCGTGCATCAAGGCGCGCATCCCGGTCATCTGGGTCAACCGCAACAAGCAGACGCTCGATTCCTCGCAGCGCAAGCCCACCGCGGAAGTGCCGAACCTGCGCGAGGCCGCAAAGCTCTTGGGTATCGCCTGACGCGTGCGCGTCGTCTCGCTGCACGCCGACGTACTGCTCGCCACAAGTGCCATCTGGCAGACCAACTGCGTGATCGTGCGCGGCACAGCGCAGGAGGACACAGGCAATCCCGTCAAGGTCCACATCGCCGGAGAGTCTGATCCGGCCGCCGAGACGTTTGTGATCGACTCGCCCATCCTGCCCGATGAGCTCGACGCGCTGCCCGCGCTACTCGACCGGGCCGGCTTTCCCGATCCGAGCGGTCTACTTGCGACACACGCCGACTGGGATCATCTGCTCGGGCGGCTTGCATTCCCAGAGGCGGCACTGGGCTGTGCCACCTCTACGGCGCGAGCAATGAACGCTGAGCCGGGTACGGTACAGCGAGAACTGCGCTCCTTCGACAAGCAGTTCTACATCAAGCGCCCGCAACCGCTGATGCTAGGTTCGATCCAAGTGCTTGAGGTACCTGGCCATTGCGAGATCGGCACACGCGAGCTGCAGCTGCTTCCGGCCGATGGCCACACCGGGGACGGCATGGTCGTATGGCTGGATTGGGCGGAGGTGTTGGTGGTCGGTGACTATCTCTCGGCGGTCGAGGATCCCCAGGTGGGCGGGTCCCCTGCTGCATACCTCGCCACGTTGGAGCGGCTGCGCCCACTGGTGGGACTGGCTGAGCACGTTGTACCCGGCCACGGTCCGGCGCTTGACGGCAAGCGGGCGTCGGAGGTGCTGGAGGAGCACCGGGCGTTCGTTGCGCGCATGTAACCGCGGTCGACGCTAGGCGTCGTTGCGACGCACGTACCAGTTGACCGTCATCTTGGCAACGACCGTCCCCTCAGTATTGGTCATCTCCACCTCGACAGGGAAACGGACGCGCCCGTCCTCGTTCAGCTTGGCCTTCAAGGCGCTGCTGTCTTCGGTGAAGCGGCCGGTCGCCATGATCTCGCCCTTGGCGAGCTTCTTGTAGGCGATCTGCGCCGACTCGGCCAGCGGCGTGATCTCGCCCATGATGTCCAGGAAGGCGCCGGCGAACGCAGCCCCGGAGGCAGCCTCGCCCGCGGCGAACAACGCGCCCGCGTGCAGCGAGCCGACGTGGTTGCGCAGGTGCTGCTCGTCTGGCAGCCTCACGACGCCATGGTCCTCGGACACCGTGATCGTGTCGAGTCCCAGATGCACGTTGAACGGGATCGCCTGGCTGAGGCCGGCCGCTACGGCCGTGTAGTCCACTGCTGACATGTTCAACCCTCCTGAGGTGGATCGCTTTTGATGGTGGCGATCGGCGCGCCCGCGTTGATCGGCTCGCCCTCTGTGATCGGCAGGTCCGCGATCGTTCCAGCCTTGTGCGCGGTGATCTCGTTCTCCATCTTCATCGCCTCGATGATGCACAGGATCTGACCCTCAGCGACGGTGTCGCCCTGTTTGACGAGCACCTTCCACATGTTGCCCTGTAGCGGCGACTCGAGCGTGTCTGGCCCGCCGGCGCTCGCTGACTTGGCCCTGGCGGCGCGCTTGGGGGCGCCCTGTCCAGATGGCGCGGCCCCGTTGACGGCCACGCCGCCGCTAAGCGGGGGACCAACGACCTTCACGTCAAAGCGTTGGCCGGACACCTCCACTGTGTAGCTCTGCTCGACATTCTCCGGCTCACTCTCATCGTCCCCCTTGGGGGCGGGCTTCTCGAACGCGAGCTTCTTCAGCCAAGCCTTGTCCTCGAGCAGATCGCGACAGGTCTCGCCTTTGGCCCACTGGTCGGTCGCAAGCAGCGCCTGGTGGAAGGGGATCAAGGTCTTCAGCCCCTCGATCTCGTATTCCTCGAGCGCCCGCAACATACGTCGCGTAGCCTGCTCGCGGTCGGCGTCCCACACGATCAGCTTGGCAACCATCGGGTCGTACATCGGAGAGACTTCGCCGCCGGCGCCGACGCCGGAATCGACCCGCACGCCGGGGCCTTTGGGCTCGGAGTAAGCGCCGATCTTCCCTGGCGCGGGTGCGAAGTTCTTTGAGGCGTCCTCAGCGTTGATGCGGCACTCGATCGCGTGCCCGCGCAGTGCAACGTCCTCCTGGCGCACGGCCAGCGGCTCACCGGCCGCCGCGCGAATGCCTTCCTTGACGATGTCTACGCCCGTGGTCATCTCGGTCACGCAGTGCTCGACCTGCACGCGCGTGTTCATCTCCAGGAAGAAGTATTCAGCGCTGCCGTCCTCTTTTGGAGCGAGCAAACCCTCGATCGTGCCCGCACCAACGTAGTTGACGGCACGCGCCGCCTCCACGCCGATCTTGCCGATGCGCTCGCGCAGCGCCTCGTCGACGACCCATTCGGGTGCAGGCGACTCCTCGATCACCTTCTGATGACGGCGCTGGATCGAGCAGTCGCGCTCGCCGAGGTGGATCACGTTGCCGTGGCGGTCGGCCAGCACCTGCACCTCGACGTGGCGGGGGTCGGGCAGGTAGCGCTCCAGGTAGACGGTCCCGTCGGAGAAGAACTTCTCGCCCTCGCGGCTTGCGCCCTCGAACGCGCCCTCCAGCTCGTCCTCGGTGAGCGCGACCCTGAAGCCCTTGCCGCCGCCGCCGCCGGACGCCTTCACCGCGACGGGGAAGCCGATCTCCTTCTTGGCGATCTTCAGCGCATCGGCGACCGTCGCCACGGCCTCTGTCGTGCCAGGGACGATCGGCACTCCCGCCGCCTTCATCAGCTCGCGGGCACGCGTCTTCGATCCCATTGCCTCGATTGCGCTTGCCGGAGGACCGATGAACACGACGCCGGCGTCCTCGCAAGCCTGCGCGAAGGGAGCGTTCTCGGCGAGGAAACCGTACCCGGGGTGGATCGCCTCGGCGCCCGCGCGCTTGGCGACGTCGAGGATCTTCTCGACGCTCAGGTAGTTCTCGGCGGCCGGCCCATCTCCGAGGTTGAACGCCTCATCGGCGCGGGCCACGTGCAGCGCGTCGCGGTCCACCTCGGAGTACACCGCCACGGAGGCGATGCCCATCTCCTCCAGGGCTCGCAAGATGCGCACGGCAATCTCGCCGCGGTTGGCTACTAGGACCTTCGAGAACATCGAGGCGGGAGCTTAGTCAATGGCGGAGCTCTGCGTGGCCTTCAGGCTCCAACCCGCATGCCGCCGGTCTCCAGACGCCCAGGGCCTCGACCGGGAGCGCCCGTGGGCGGCTCCCGGTCGGCTACCCGTGCTCATCCCTTGATCTTGAATTCCTTGCTCACCACAGCCCCGTTGCCGGCCGCGTCATGCGGGACGGCCTGGAGCCTGTAGCTGCCCTTGGCCAGCGTCTTGCCTTTGATTCGCCCGCTGAAATGCAGTGTGTTCGCGCCGGCGATATCCACATGCGTAAAGCTGCCGATGGGCGTGTAGATCGTGCAGCGCTTGCCGTGCTTGTTTACCTTGCTCGCCTTCTTACAGGCTTTGCCCTGCGTTCGGCCCTGCGACACGCTGAGCACCGTAAACGTCGTCGTAGCGACTTGAGAGTCGTGGTAGGCGACGGTTGCTCCATACGTCTTCTTGGGTTTCTTGGATGTCGAGATCGTCGCACCAGACGGCGCCGCGAAGAACGAGCTGGGGGAGATCGTCAAGCCGGTGATCGCGCCCGCGACAGGTTTGGCCGGCGGTGGGGCCGGGGCCGGCGCGGGAGCCGGGCAGGGGGCTGCGTGTCCCTGCAACTCGAGCGCGCCCTTATCCTGCACGGCGGCGCAATCGCCATTGCCGTCCACAACGCGCGGGTTACCGGCGAGGTCGGTCGACGAAGGCGTGATACCGAATGGCAATGAGATCGCACTTGCGGGCACGCTGTCGATCGCCGACGAGCCGGGCAGCAGGGCGTAGTTGGTGATCGGTGTGCTGAACAGCGACGTCAGCGGACTGGTTGTCGTGTTGCCGCTCACGCCGCTGGCGCAGGCGATCGCACCTTCGGTACCTGTGGCGGCCTGAGTCTGGTTCGGCACGTCGGAGTACGTGCAGGAGACGTTCGCGGTATCGCCTGGGCCCGTATTCGCCATCTGCGGCTCGATCACGATCGATCCCTCTATGTTCACGTCCGCGACGCTGGCTGTTCCCGCCGACTCGACGGCTACTCCGTGGACGCCCGAAGCGTCGCGTTCGCCAAGCACCCCTGCGTCGACCGTCGACCCCGCGATCGTGAGCGTGCGTTGCTTGCTCGCGCTTTGCTCCAGTGCGAGCGCATCCTGGCCACCCAGGACCTCCGAGGAGTCGAGCGTCGCGTTGCCGTTCACGACAAAGACCGCATACGGGGCGGTCGGTGGCACGCTGGCGATGCTTCGCTGGAAGAGCAGTCCTGGCCCTTCGCCCGATTCGCCGAACACGATCGCCGGCTCCGCCCCTGTGGTTGTCAAGCGGCTGTCACGGATGGTGGTGGCGCCCCCCTCGCTCTCCAGCGCCGGGCCCGTCCATGCGCCGCCGACCTGAAGATGTTCGTAGGTCCCAGTGCCGAACTCCTGCTCCACGGCGGTGTCACTGTCGGAAGGGTTTGCGATGGAGACGGCGAGGCCATTCACGGAGAGCGGGGAGGGGAGCTCCGTCTCGATCGCGGTGTCGGTCGCCGTGTTGCCGAGGTCGATCGTCACGTTGCTCAGCGAGACCGCGGCAAGCCCGGCCGTGAGCGCCGTGCCTTCGGCCCCGTTGGCTACGGTGAGTTGGACCCCTTTGAGTGAGAGTGGCACTGCCTCGTCTTCGATCGCTGTACCCTTGTTGCCTGTCTCCATCGTGACGGAGCCGCCGTTGATGGTGAGCGATCCAAACTCCTCGGTCTTGATCCCGCCATAGTCGCCTGCGCTACGAACGTCCACCGCCACATTGTTGAGTGTCAGTTCGCCGGCGCTCTCGATGCCTGTCGCTGTCTGGCCGGCAGAAGTAACCACGCGAAGGTTGGAAAGCACGGCGGCGCTACTCTCGGGCGACCCGAACTGGAAGGTCGGTTCCGTACCGGCGCCTTCGATCACCGTACCGCTGGCTTCGCTGCTGACGCCATTGATCGTGATCCCGTTGTCCGCGGGGTGGTCGAGGTCAAGGCTCTCTTTATAGGTGCCGGCCGCGACTTCGATTGTCGCGTTGCCGATTGTTAGTTCAGACTTCGTCACCGCGGCGCCGATCGTCTTGCACGGGGCGGCGGCGCTTGTGCAGGGGTTCGTATCCAAGCCAGTAGCGCCGTTTACGAAAAATGTCGATGCCGACGCGGCGCTCGCGCCCACAGCCATGGTGAGGGCGCTCACCAGCACACAGATACGAACTACACGTCGAAGCCTCGGCATGCACAACCCCTTGTCGATAGGTTTGGGACTCCGCCGTCCACTAACGGAGAGCGCGGCAGTCTCCTGATCGAGCCTGCCGTTGTCAAGCCATTTCGACAGATGTTGCAGATACTCCTGCGGGTGGAGCTGCGTCTCAGTCGCCACCGACGACGAGCCCGGCGCCAACAGTGTTGTTGGTGGCTTCGTCGATCAGGATGAAGCTGCCCGTGCGGCGGTTGCTCTCATACGGGTCGAACACGAGCGGGGCGCTGGTGCGCAGGCGGATGCGGCCGATGTCGTTGAGCGCCAGCTCTTGTGGGGCTCCGGCGCGCTCGAGTGTGTGCACGTCGACGTGGTCGCACAGCTCGTCGACGATCGCGGTTACCTCGCGCGTGGTGTGCTTGACGAGATAGCGCCCGCCTTGGCGTAGGGGCTGGTCGGTCATCCAGCAGACGTCGGCTTCGAGCTCGCGCGCGACCGTTGGCGCCTGCTCCGCACGGCAGATCGTCTCGCCTCTGGAGATGTCCAGCTCGTCGCTCAGCCGCAACGTCACCGACATCGGCGCCAGGGCCTCGGTCAGCTCGCCGTCATAGGTGTCGATCGCCGCGATGCTCGTGCGCTGCCCCGCGGGAAGCACGACGACCTCCTCGCCTGCTCGAAAGGCACCGCTTGCGACCTGCCCCGCATAGCCGCGGTAGTCGCTCCCGCCCGGCCCGGCGGGTCGGATCACCCACTGCACGGGAAAGCGCGCCGGCCGGTCGTAGGGGTGGTCATAGGCGACCTCGACCTGCTCGAGCAGCTCCAGCAGCGTCGGCCCGGAATACCACCCCATGCCCTGAGAGCGGTCCACGACGTTGTCGCCGTTGAGGGCGGACATCGGGATGTAGGCGATGTCGCGGCCCATGCCTGTCCCTGTGCCGATCCCGTTCAGCTTTCGGGCAAACCCCGCGAACTCCGCCACGAGCTCGTCAAAGCGCTCCTGGGAGTAGTCGACCAGGTCCATCTTGTTGACAGCCACCACCAGGTGAGGAATGCCAAGCAGCGCGCTGATGAATGCATGGCGCTTCGATTGCTCCAGGACGCCCTTGCGCGCGTCGAGCAGGATCACCGACAGGTCGGCTGTCGAGGCGCCGGTCACCATGTTGCGCGTGTACTGCTGATGCCCGGGGCAGTCGGCGATGATGAAGCGGCGCTTGAGTGTGGCGAAGTAGCGGTAGGCCACGTCGATCGTGATCCCCTGCTCGCGCTCTGCGCGTAGTCCGTCGGTGAGTAGCGCCAGGTCAAGTGCACCCTCGCCGCCGCGCCGCTCGCTCGCTTGTGCCACGTGATCGAGCTGGTCCTCGAACACCTGCTTGGTGTCGTACAGCAGCCGCCCGATCAGGGTGCTCTTGCCGTCGTCCACCGAGCCGGCGGTTGTGAAGCGCAGCAGGTCGAGTGTCATCGCCAAGCCTTATCGGCGGAGTCGGGCGAGCTTCCGCTCCAACGGGCTGCACGCCCCGTCGCGTGGGCCGGCGTAGCCAAAAAAACGCACACTAGAAGTACCCGGCCTTCTTGCGATCCTCCATTGCGGCCTCTGAGACGCGGTCGTCCGCACGCGTCTCGCCACGCTCGGTGATGCGGGTCGCGGCGATCTCGGTCACGACTTCCTGCAATGTGCTGGCCTGCGAGCGTACGCCGCCGGTGCAGCTCATGTCGCCCACGGTGCGGTAGCGAACCGTCTCTGAGAACACGCTCTCGCCCTCGATCAGTTCCGTCCCTTCGCGCCATGCGTAGAGCATGCCGTCGCGCTTGAACACCTCGCGCTCGTGCGCGAAGTAGATCGAGGGCACCTCCAGTTGCTCCTGGTCGATGTACTCCCAGACGTCCAGCTCGGTCCAGTTGGAGATCGGGAAGACGCGCACGTTCTCGCCCTGCTTGATGCGTCCGTTGTAGAGGTTCCAAAGCTCGGGCCGCTGGCTCTTGGGATCCCAGCCGCCGAAGTCGTCGCGAAAGGAGAACACGCGCTCCTTCGCGCGAGCCCGCTCCTCGTCGCGGCGTGCACCGCCGAAGGCCGCGTCGAATTTGTGCTCGGCGATCGCGTCCAACAGCGTCACCGTCTGCAGCTGGTTGCGCGAAGCTCGTGGACCCTTCTCCTCGGCAACCCTGCCCGAATCGATCGACTCCTGCACGCTGGCAACGATCAGGCGCTCACCGAGCTCGGCCACCCGGCGGTCGCGGAACTCGATCACCTCGGGGAAGTTGTGCCCGGTATCGACGTGCATCAACGGGAACGGAAAGGGCCCGGGGCGAAACGCCTTCTCGGCCAGGCGCAGCAGCACGATCGAGTCCTTGCCGCCACTGAACAGCAGCACGGGTCGCTCGAATTCGGCGGCCACCTCGCGCATCACGTGGATCGCCTCGGACTCTAGCGCCCGCAGATGGCTCAGCTGGGGACGCTCGGCGACGCTCATGACACACCAACGTGCAAGCCGCACTCGGTCTTCTCAGTGCCCGCCCAACGCCCCTCACGGCCTGTGCCGGGCTGAGTACAGGGTGCGCAGCCGATCGAGGAGTAGCCCTGGTCGTGCAGTGGGTTGTAGGGCAGCTCGCGCTCGAAGATACGGGCCCACAGGTCCTTTTCGCTCCACAGCGCCAGCGGGTTGTACTTGCGCAGCTCGCGCTTGACGTCGACTTCGATCAGCTCGGTGTCTGCGCGCGTGGGCCCCTGCTCGCGCCTGATGCCGGTGATCCACCCGTCAGCACCCTGAAGCGCGTGCTCTAGGGCGGCTACCTTGGCAACTGAGCAGCAATGCTCGGGTCCGCTCCATGGAGCGCTCGCGTTACTCGCGTCGTGCACCTCCACGTTTATCTCGAAGCGCTCCTCGAACGCCTTCCAAGTCTGCAGCGTCTCGGGGAACAGCACGCCAGTGTCGATCGTCGCGATTCGTACCGGCGTGTGTCCGTCGCCGATGCGCAAAAGCTCGTCGATCAAGACCGACTCCTCCTTCTGGAAGGAGCACAGCAGCACGATTTTGTCGCCGTGGCGCTCGACCGCTGAGCGGAGTGTGTCGTTCAGCGTCTGGGCAACATCGGCGTCCGCAGCACTCCCATCCCTTGGGAGGGTGGATGTGGCATCCGTCGGGCTACTGTCTCCTAGACCGCGCACTCGCCCTCGCCACGGATCACCTGGAACGGCACGTCGCGGTTCCAGTCGATGAACGTGTTCATTGTCTCCAGGCCGAAGTCGACTGGCAGCGACAGCTCCTTGACGAGCGCTTCGAGCTCCGTCGTGCCGACACGCTGTACGAACGCGCCCCACTCCTCGCCCTCCTCGCGGTTGGCCTGGTAGTAGAGGATCCAGCGCTCGATCGCCTCCGGCACGCGCTTGGCGGGCAGGCGCTGCTTCAGGCGCGTGCCGAACTTGACCTCGCCGCCTTCATACACGCCGCCCACATGGGGGATATAGGCGGGGATCGTGTGCTCGCCGACCTTGATCGACGCGCCGTAGAAGCCGATGTCGGCCACGTGGTGCTGGGAGCAGCCATTGGGGCAGCCGCTCATCTTGATGTGAATCTGACGCGTCAGGGGATCGGTGATACCCATCGCTTCGATGCGCTCCTGAACGGCCTGGTTGAGTCCCATCGAGCTGGTGATCCCGAGCTTGCACGAGTCTGTGCCTGGGCACGAGACAACATCGGTGATCTCGCGCGATCCGGGGTCGCCGAGGCCCAGCGCTGTGAGTGCTTTCCAAACGTCGTACACGCTCTCCTCTCGCACCCAGCGCAGCACGAAGTTCTGCTGCACGGTGGTGCGTGCGTACCCGCCGGAGTATTCGCGCATGATCTGGCCGAGCCCGCGGAACTGCTCGGGAGTGAGGTCGCCACGCACGATCTTTACCTCGACCGTGACGAAGCCCTCCTGCTTCTGGGCGGCCACGTTGGCCTGCTTGAAGCGCTCGAACTCGGAGATGTCGCCGTTGGGGCTGTTGTAGCTCGTCGGAGGCGCGGGAGCCGCTTCGCGCTCGTCGTCGAGGAACAGGCGATCCTCGATCGAGAAGTCGCGTTCTTTGACCCACTCGCCCTCGAGCTCCTGCTCGACCTGGTTGCGCAGCTCGTCGATGCCGAACTTGTCGACGAACACCTTGATGCGGGCACGTGCACGGTTAACACGCAGCCACTCCTGGCGGTCGAAGATGCGGAAAACGGCCTCTGAGATCTTCAGGTAGTCGCCGTTGTCTATCTCCACGAAGTCGTACAGCGCGGGCGCCACGCGCGGCATGATCGAGGTGCCGCCGCCGACGAGCATCTCCACGCCGCGGACCTCTTTGCCGTCGATCTCCTTGATACGTGCGCGGAAAGCGACGTCATGGATGCCGCTGATCGCGCGGTCGCGCGGCGAGCCGTCGAAGGAGGTCTTGATCTTGCGCGGCATCCCCTGAGTCGTGGGGTGCCTGACGAAGTAGCGTGCGTAGGCGCCGGCATATGGGGTCAGATCGAACAGCTCGTCCGCTGCCACCCCGGCCCAGGGGTCGCCGGTGACGTTGCGCACGGTGTTGCCGCAGCCCTCGCGGCTCGATAGGCCGGCTTCGCCCATCTCCCTGATCGCCTGCTCGATTTCAGGCAGCGGGATGTGATGCATCTGGATGTTCTGCCGTGTCGTCACATGGCCCTTGCCCAGCGGCGCATATTTTTCGACGACGTCGGCGAACTTGTCCATCTGCTCTGGCGTGACGCCGCCGAACGGCAGCTTCACGCGGATCATCTGTACGTCTGGCTGGCGCTGGCCGTAGACGCCCTGCCTGAGGCGGAACTTGATGAACTCGTCCTCGGGCATGTCGCCCTGAAGGAACTTGGTCGCCTCGGTCTTGAAGTCGTCGTACTCCCGCTGCAGGATCGGGATCACATGCCCGGGGACGTTCTGCAGGACCTCAGGATCCTCCAGCGAGCCCTTTTTGGTGGACCGCTCGGCGGGTATCGAAACTGGCTCCATCTAGCGAAACCTCCTGGTCCGGGTTAGGTGGTTGGTGGGTCCCGGATTATCGTTTTGCGACCGGCGAAGAGATTGGGCGTAAAGCCTAGCGGCTTTTAGGTATTTAGCCAAGGGTCCGGCTCGACGCCGAGACCTGTGCGCGCTACGCCTTCGAGCATAGCCGCGCGCGTCCACGGGTCCAGATGCTCAGTTGGGGGGGGTATACGGGGCGCCGTATCGCTCATGAACCGCTCCAGCGCAGCCACGATCGCCGCCGCCTCGGCCGGTGAGGCCAAGGGCGCGATGAGCTTCAGTTGAGGGCGACGGTTGGGCATCGGCGCATTGTGCCTTACTGCGACGTTAGACGGACTATCGCCGCACGGTCGCCTCGGCGAACTCGACCAGGTCACTTGCCTGCCGCAGCGCTGACTTGAGCTGCTGTCCGCCGACATCGAACAGGCCGTAATGCGCCTCGTCCTTGAGGCTCAACAGGCGACCCAACGACTTCGCTGCATTCTTGCCGCCTGGAGTGACCTGCTCCACCAGCGCGGCGGCTTCACGGTGATCCTGGCCACGCGCGCGCCGGCCAAGCGCGGTGCAGCATGCTGCGTCCGCGGCGGCTATTCCCGCCAGCACCGCGAGCGCAGCTGATGGGCTGGAATAGTCGAGATCATCGCCTTCCTCGGCGACGAGCCGAGCAACCTCCAGGAAGCTGCGGGCGTGGCGCAGGCGGGTTCTTGCGTCGGCCTTCGAGCAGGGCTGGCTCCTCGTGGACTGGCGTGGGCTCACGCGGCCTCCAGCAGCGCCGTGAGGGCGGACCCGAAGACCGTGATCGCGTCTGCGCCAAGCTCGCCGATGATCGGTCGTTTCTGCCTTCGCAATTTCGCCAGTTCCGGCTCCGAGACGTCTGCGATGCTCGTGCGGTTTCCCGTCCACGCTTCGATCTGCTCACGCAACCCATCCACCTGTGCTTGCCAGCGCTGCTCGTCCAGTGCGATCTGGGCGGGTCGCACGATTAGAAGGTCGATGTCGCTGTCGGTGTCACCGTCGCCACGAGCAGTGGAGCCATACACAGATGCGTGCACAGGGTCGATCTCCCACTTGGCGATCTCTCCCTGAATGCTCTGGAAGAGCTTTATGCGCAGGTTCATCAAGAGATCGACGGCTTCTGCGGCAAGGTGGTCGCGATTGAGGGTGAACAGATATCCCCGATTCAGCTGCACGCGCTTGACGAGGCCGTGCTCGCTGAGTCGGTGCAGGACATCGAGCACTCCACTATGTGAGCGCCGGCCCGTCATCGCCGCCACCTCTCTACCCGTCAGACCAAGTGAGGTGCCTGCGAGTACACGGAGCACATCACCGTCGAGCGTGTGGCACACCGCTGTGTAAGGACGAGAGACATCCATACCGGACACTATAACGTCGATATGGACGAAATACCATACACATGGACGGAATACCATCCATTTGCCCGTGGTCTCGGGTGGGCGAGCCCTGGGTCATCGCCTTTGTCCCTATTAAGGGCGATCGCGCTAAAGCGGAATGTTGCCGTGCTTGCGCTTCGGTCCAGGCTCGCGCTTGGTATGCAGCGTGTCGAGCGCCGCAATCAGCTTGGGACGCGTCTCGTGCGGGATGATCACATCGTCTATGTACCCGCGTTCGGCGGCCGTATAGGGATTGGCAAAACGCGCCTTGTAGTCGTCCATCAGCGTTTGGCGGCGCTCCTGGGGTGTTGGGCTGCCCGCGATGTCCCGCCGGTAGATGATGTTGACCGCGCCCTCCGGTCCCATCACGGCCACCTCGGAGGTGGGCCAGGCGAAGTTGAAGTCGGCGCCGAGGTGCTTTGAGGACATCACGTCGTAGGCGCCCCCGTAGGCCTTGCGCGTGATGATCGTGATCTTCGGCACCGTCGCCTCGGCGAACGCGTAGAGGAGCTTGGCGCCGTGGCGGATGATGCCGCCCCACTCCTGGGCGGTGCCGGGCAAGAAGCCGGGGACGTCGCAGAACGTGATCAAGGGGATGTTGAACGCGTCGCAGGTGCGCACGAAGCGCGCCGCCTTGGCGGAGGCGTCGATGTCGAGCACTCCGGCCAGCTGGGCGGGCTGGTTGCCGACGATCCCCACAGCGTGGCCGTCCAGACGCGAGAAACCGCAGACGATGTTCTTGGCGTGGTGCTCGTGCACCTCGAAGAACTCGCCGTCATCCACGATCAAGCTCACCACGTCGCGCATGTCATAGGGCTTGTTGGGATTGTCGGGGACCACGTGGTCGAGCTCGGGGTCCATGCGCATGGGATCGTCGGTGGGCTGCACCCGCGGTGTGGTCTGCATGTTGTTCTGCGGGAGGAAGCTCACCAGGTAACGGCAGTCCTCCAGGCAAGCGTCCTCGTCCTCGGAGGCGAACTGAGCGACTCCGGACTTTGTGTTGTGTGTCATCGCCCCGCCCAGCTCCTCGAACTCAACTTCCTCGCCGGTGACGGTCCTGATGACGTCGGGGCCGGTGATGAACATGTGCGAGGTCTCCTTCACCATGAAAATGAAGTCGGTGATGGCGGGCGAATACACCGCCCCGCCCGCGCACGGTCCCATGATTAGCGAGATCTGTGGGATCACGCCCGAGCTGCGTACGTTGCGCAGGAATACGTCGCCGTAGGAGCCAAGCGAGACGACGCCCTCCTGGATGCGTGCGCCCCCCGAGTCGTTGATGCCGATCACGGGGCAGCCGATCTTGGCGGCGAGATCCATGATCTTGCACATCTTCTCGCCCATCACCTCGCCCAGGGAGCCGCCGAACACCGTGAAGTCCTGGCTGAACACGCACACCCGCCGCCCGTCGATCGTGCCATGGCCGGTCACCACCGCATCGCCCCACGGCCGGTTCTTCTGCATGTCGAAGTCGTAGGTGCGGTGGCGCACGAACGTGTCGAGCTCCTGGAAGGAGCCAGGGTCGAGCAGCTTCTCCACGCGCTCGCGCGCCGTGTACTTGCCGCGTGCGTGCTGCTTCTCCTCGGCCTCGGGGGCCGAGTGCAGGGCAGCCTCGCGCAGCTCATTCAGCTGGGCAAGCTTCTCGTCGTAGGTTTCGGGGGCCTTGCTGCGCACGGGGCGCGGGATCTTATCCGCGCGAGAAGGGCCTGTGGTGCGCGGCGCCGAGACGGTCGAGCACACCCGTCAGCAGCTCGGTCGTCTCGGCCGTCATCTGCGCTTCGACCAAGGCCAGTTCGGCGGCCAGGTCCACCTCGGGCTCGGCCGGCGGCTCGGGGTAGATCGGCTCAGGTGCTGCCAGCGCGACGACCTCTACCTCTGGCGCCGACTCTGGCTCGATAACCGCGACCGGCTTCGCCTTGCGTTTACGGAAGAGTCGCGCAAAGAATCCAAGTTGTGGTTCGGACTCCACCGGGGATGGCTCCGGATCCGGCTCGCGAGACGCGACCGGTTCGGGCTCGGCGGCGACGGGCTCGGGCTCGGCGGCGACGGGCTCGAACTCGGGCTCAGCGGCGACCGGCTCGGGCTCGGCAGCGACCGGCTCTGCGATCAACTCCGACTCCGGCGGAGACTCCTCGGCCCTCGCCGCGGTGCGCGTCACCGACAGCGTGACCTTTGTACCCCAGCCCGACTGCTTGAGCTGCACTACACCGCTCGAGCCCTCTGCCTCCCACTCGACCTTCGTCTCGGGCTCGACCGCGGTGATGCGGATCTCGCCGAGCTCGGAGAGGTGACGGGCGAGCGCCTCGGGATTGCTGATCTCCGACCAAAGCTCTGGCGGAGACTTGACAAGGGTGCGTTGCACCTCGGTAGAGACGCTCATCGCTCCAGGTTTCGAGCGTGGAGGTGAGAGTCCTTCCGGTGGTCCCACAAGATACCCCCTTGTTTTGCACCGAGCCGTTTACTTTGGTACCTAACTATTGACCACAGGTCCCAGATTGCCTAGCGTTTCTGGGCACACACTCCAGAGGCTCAAGCCCAGGAAGCAGCTTGAGGGCTTACGGCACGACCAATCTCAAGGTCGGGAGGCAGCCTCGACAGCTTGCTGCGCGATCAATCCCTGCTCGTGCAGCAGCTCCGCCAGTTGCACCGCATTGGTCGCTGCGCCCTTGCGCAGGTTGTCGGCGACGATCCACATGTCCAAAGCGCGCTCGTGGCCCGGGTCGCGGCGGATGCGCCCGACAAACACCTCGTCATGACCCGTGGCCTGCGTCGCCAACGGATAGAGCGAGGCATCGGGGTCGTCGGCCACGGTGATGCCGGATGCTGCGCGCAGCAACTCGCGCGCTCGCTCCGGGCTGAGATCGTCTCGCGTTTGCATGTTGACGGCCTCTGAGTGGCCGTTGACGACGGGCACTCGCACACAGGTCGCGCTCACGCGGATCGACTCGTCACCGAGGATCTTGCGCGTCTCGTTGATCAGCTTGCGCTCCTCGTCGGTGTGGTCGTCTCCTGGCGCGAACGAGCCGGCGTGGGGCAGCGCGTTGAAGGCGATCTGGTGGGCGTAGGCCTGTGGCGGCTCGATCTCCATTCCGTGCAGCAGCGCGTGGGATTGGTCGAGCAGCTCGTCCACCGCCTTCTTGCCCGTGCCGGACACGGCCTGGTAGGTGGAGATCACCAGCCGCTCGATGCCGGCCGCATCGTGCAGCGGCGCTAGCGCCACCACCATCTGCATAGTGGAGCAGTTGGGGTTGGCGACGATTCCCCGATGGGAGGCCAGTGCTCCCGGGTTGACCTCCGCGACGACGAGCGGTACGTCGTCGTTCATGCGCCACTTCGAGCTGTTGTCGACTACGACGGCGCCGGCCTCTACGAAGCGGGGTGCCCACTCCCCGGAGGTGGAGCCGCCGGCGGAGAACAGCGCGAGGTCGAAACCGGCGATCGTGTCCTCGGCGAGCGGCTGCACGACGCCCACGCCGTCGATCTCGCGGCCCGCGGAGCGCGCGGATGCAAACGGCACGATCTCGCGGGCTGGGAACTCCCGCTCGCGCAACAGCGCGAGCATCAGCGTGCCCACCTGTCCGGTGGCGCCGACGACTGCGACTCTGTAGCCCTCGCTCATGCTGGGGCTAGCGTAGCGTCTGGTGGACGCTCGGAAGCATCGCCGGCGGCCGTGACCACCGGGAACACCTCTTCTAGTCGTTTGTTGACCGTGCTCTGCGACAGCGCCAGGCAGAGGGAGATGTGCACGAGCAGCGAGCGGGCGCTCTTGGGCGAGACGATCAGGCTGCCGCGGAAGCGCGGGTTGTAGCGCGCTCGGGAAACGGTGACGATGCGGATTTTGCCGGTCCTCAAACGGTCGAGCAGGCCCGGTTCCCAGCTCCGGTTGGCACCTCCGCAGAGTTCTGGCACCTCCCGGCCCAGCTTATCGATCCCTGTTTCGACGTTCAGCTCCACGTGCTTGTCGAATTTCAGAGCCTCCCGCGAAATCCACACCCAGCAGTCCGGGAGCGAGGGAATGCGTGTCGGCTCTTCCTGGCCGTTGACGTCCTTGGCGATCTTTAGAAGCGGCTGTGTCAGCGAGCCCGGTTCGAGCAGCGTGTTGCCGTCGAAGCTGCGAATCGAATGGATTCCCTTGCCTCCGTCTGCTTGCATGAGTTTGTTGCACTCTGTCAGGCACATTTGCCAGGCATCCTCGTTGCTCACATGCCCCAGCACCTGCCCGCCGGCTGTCTCAGCCTGGCTTGGATAGCCACGGTGTATGTCCATGTTCTTGATTATCTGACCGGCGTTCCACGGCAGCACCAGACAGATCCGCTCGATGTTCTCTTCAAGCATCGCGCGTCTCGTCTTGACGCCGTGGCAATAGCGCACGATCCCGAAATCGTCGTGATACAGGGCGGCGGCTCGCTCGCGGATCAGGCCGTCTTGCAACAGCATCGTGGGCATCTCGTTGCGCAGCAGGAACAGCACGCCATCCTCCTCGGAGTGTCTGGAGGCGACTCTCACGAGCAGGTCGTCCAGGCAGCGCTCGAAGCTCGCGCCCGAAAGGGCGCCATCGGGGCCGATCGACAGCAGCTCGGCGGCGGTCAAGCGCTTCAAGCCGGCCGTTGCCGAACTCGGGGCCCGAGACGGCTTGACGCCGAGCAGCTCGGCTTCGAAGATCTCCTTTGCGACGATCGGCTTCTCCATCTTGTCGTCGAACATCGTGAACATGCGCTCGAACGCCTGGTCGCGCGTCACGCCGTCTGCGAATCGCGACAGCAGCGCAACCATCTCGGGGACCCAGAACAGTCGCTGCTGATTCTCCTCCTGATCGTCGGAGTTGCCGTCGAGGAAGTGTCCGAGACCGCCCACCTCGAGCAGGTTGATCCCCCCGGGGGGCCCGGAGTTGATGACGCTCTCGGGGCGTACGATCGGGTCCTTGCCTCCGACTACGAACAGCATCCGCTTGCGGAATGCGGCGAGCCGGCTTTGGATACTGCCGCGATACTCCTGCTGGAACACCTCGTAGAAGGTGCGCTTGAAGAAAGTGAACTGTTCCGTATCGATGCCGGCCACCGAGCCGGGGCCCACGATCTCCTCGCTCATCATGCGGTCGTCGAGCTCGTAGCGCAGGGAGTGCAGCACGGTCTGCCACTCCTCCGGGTGAGCGAACGTCGAAGGGGCGAGCTCGCGCAGAGCGCCGGCGCCCAGCAGGGTGCAGCACGAGGAGATCATGAACGGCCACGACATGAACACCGACTGAGCGGTGAATCCGCCGAGGCTGTAGCCGATCACGTGCAGCGGCGGGTCTATATCTGGGCGGGGAATCTCTGGGCTGTCGTTTCCGGGGCCCTTCTTCTCGTCCGGTTTCAGCTCCATCACGAACTCCACCTCGGAGCCCGGCTCGCCCGATTTGCCCGGGTAGTCCGAGTCGAGTTTGAGCAGGTCCTTGATCGAGGAGATCGCCGATTCGAACAGCTTCACGTCGGGCGGATCCTCGGGCTGGATGGCGCGCGGCTGCTGCTCGCGCACCTCCGCCAGTGCTTCCTCGGATTGCTGGTGGATCTTTACCCACGCATCGCGCATCTGTCCGGCGAGCACGTCCGTCTCGAGTCGGCTTGTCGCGGGATCCTCCGACTCCGCAAGCAGATTCACTCCGGATGCGTAGCGGTAGGAGGAACGCCGCGCGAGCACACTGAGAAACCACTGCGTCTCGATCATGTGGCGTATGAACTGACGGAACAGGTGCGATCCGTCCCACAGGTAGCGGTCGAGCGGCGTCTCGGCGAAGCCGGAAAACGGAAAGCGGCTCATGTGCCCGGGGAAGGGCCTGACGATGCAGACGGTCGCGGGCTGCTGCTTGATCAAGTTGGAGGCGAGACGGTAGTAAACGCCCATCGAGTCGCGCTCGTTTAGGCCGGTGTGCATCAGAAAGATGCGTGCGACCTTCTTCTGTCTGAACTCTGGCTCGGCGGAGCGGAGCACTCGGTAGCTGTGAAAGATCTCCGGGACTTTCAGGTCGACATGGTGTTCGTGCATGCGCTGCAGGCTGTGTACCGGAGCCGAAGGGAAGCGCAGTATCGACTCGTCGAGCGCGACGGGAAGAACCCCGTCTAGTGAATTGACGGTTCGGGCGAGGTGGTCGTCGTCGCGCGTAACCCAGCCAGCGAGAGGGGCGGTCGGCCACGTGGGCGAGGGTAGCTCGAGCTTGCGATCCCGCTCGGCCATCTGGATCCACTTCGCCTTCTTGAACGCTTGCCCCCCCATGCGGGCGGTAGCCTACCCGAAAAATAGATTTTGATACAGAATCGTTTTTCGGAATTTGCGTATTTCGATATAGGATGGCTATTCGGAATCGGGTGCCACCGGGATGGCCTATCGCGAAGGACCGTGGTGCGCCAAAGCGTGCCGCGCGCGCAACCGTGCCGCCGTGCGCCCCGATGCTGGGTCTACCGAGTGAGGATGCCAAGGCCTCCCCGCGTCTCCGGGTGCGCCACGTCGGGTGGCGGCGGAGGCGGGGGTGGAGGCGGAGTGGGGCGGCTGTTTGGTGAGGCCATTTCAGGAGATGCTACCGGCCAGCGCCCACGACCACAAGGCCAGCTGCAGCAACAATGCGATGGCGGCTCCCAGGTAGTAGCGGCCGAGGTCGTCAATCTTGTCTTGGTTGCTTTGCCAGTAGCTCTCGAGCCAGTAGGCCAAGCGTCGGTGTAGCTCATCCTCGTCATTGGCGACCTCAAACAGACGCTCGTACATGCGCGCGGCGTTGAGGCTGAAGACGAATCCGGACTTTGGCAACAGGACATATACGCACAACCCGATCGAGCAGGCGAGGGCAACCAGGGCGAGGGCGCTCAGCGTGTGTACGCCGTTTGCGTGTTGGATGGTTTGCGCGCCGAGAAACGACGCGGTGAGCGATGAGGCTGCCAGCAGCATGCCGGTTCTCGAACGAAGCTGTTCGATCGCGCGCTCCTGCAGGTCGAGCGCGCGTACCGCGGCGTCGTAGCTCAGCTTCGCGAGAGCTTGTGTGCTCACGCTGGCTAGGGCTTGATCGCCATGAACAGGATCGTGAGTAGCACGATCAGGTCCATGAGTGCGCCGACGGCTCCGATCCGCTTCACCAAAGCGTCGTGCTCGGCGCTTGGCTGGAACGGGCCTTCGCCGGAGGCGGCCAGGTCGCGGTCTGCTACCACGCACAGCTGCTTCTCGCGCGGGCTCAGGAACATGCCCTCGACCGCGCCGATCACGACGACCGCGGCGAGGCCCCACTGGACGAAGAATTCGCTCCATAGTTTGGCGTCGGAGGCCAGGTAGATGCCGCAGATCAGGACCAGCGCGAGCCCGGGCATGATCACGCGCGTGGAGATCGCGTGCAGCGCCTTGTACAGGGCCGGCAGGGCACGCGAGTCGGCCTTGGCGATCGTGCCGAGCAGGACCGGATATGCAAGTGTCGCACCGAAGGCGAAGACCACGGCCATGATGTGCACGGCCAGGACGACATCGTAGAAGGCGACTGCCACGATCACGGCGCTAATCCTAATGATCCGATCGGCACATGGACCGTCGCGGGCATGCCCGCGGGTGGGCGTGGCTTCTAAAAGGTGGGCGCGTACTTGCCGAATACGTCCTGCATCGCCCCGCACACCTCGCCCAGCGACGCACGGTCCTTCAGCGCTTGGCGGATCGACGGCAGCAGGTTGTCGGTGCCGCGTGCGGTCTCGCGCAGCTCCTCCAGGCGCTTGTCGACAAGCTGCTGGTCGCGTTTGGCCTTGAAGGCCTTCAGGCGGCCGACCTGTTCGCGCTCCGACTCGGGATCGACACGCAGCAGGTCGGGCACCTCGATGTCGTCCTCCTCGAACTTGTTCACGCCGACGACGATGTCCTGGCCGATGCGGTAGCGCTCCTGGTAGCCCCAGGCGGACTCGTCGATCTCACTCGTGATGAACTGGATCGCGTTGACCGAGCCGCCGAGCGCGTCGACCTTGGCGATCAGCTCGTTCGCGCGAGCTTCGATCTCGTCGGTGAGCGACTCCACGAAGTAGGAGCCGGCGAATGGGTCCACGGTGTCGGCCGCGCCGGACTCATACGCCAGGATCTGCTGCGTACGCAAAGCCGTCTTTGCCGCCCGCTCGGTCGGCAGTGCAAGCGCCTCGTCGAAACCGTTGGTGTGCAGCGACTGCGTTCCCCCGCACACAGCCGCAAAGCCCTGCAGCGCGACGCGCACGATGTTGTTCTCCGGTTGCTGCGCGGTCAGCGTGACGCCGCCCGTCTGCGTGTGGAAACGCAGCATCGTCGACTTCGGGTTCTTCGCGCCGAAGCGCTCGCGCATGATGTGCGCCCACATCCGTCGCGCCGCGCGGAACTTGGCGACCTCCTGAAACACGTTGTTGTGGCCGTTGAAGAAGAACGCCAAGCGCGGCGCGAAGTCGTCCACATCCAGGCCCTTCTCGATCGCCGCCTGCACGTACGCGATCCCCGACGACAACGTGAAGGCGACCTCCTGCACGGCCGAGCAGCCCTTCTCGCGGAAGTGGTAGCCGGAGATCGAGATCGTGTTCCACTTCGGCACGTTTTCCTGGCAGTACTGGAAGAGGTCGGTCGTCAGGCGCATCGTCGGTTGCGGCGGGTAGATGTAGTTGCCGCGCGCGATGTACTCCTTGAGCACGTCGTTCTGGGTCGTGCCGCGCAGCTTCTCGCTCGGCACGCCCTGCTCCTCGCCGACGAGGTCGTACAGCAGCAGCAGGCACGCCGCGGGCGCGTTGATCGTCATCGACGTCGAGACCTCGTCCAGCGGGATCCCGTCGAAGGCGGTGCGCATGTCGTCGATCGTGTCGATCGCCACGCCGGTGCGGCCGACCTCGCCGAGGCAGCGCGGATTGTCGGAGTCGAGGCCCAGCTGCGTCGGCAGGTCGAACGCCATCGACAGGCCAGTCGAGCCCTTGGAGAGCAGGTAGCGGTAGCGCTCGTTGGACTCCTTGGCCGAGGCATAGCCCGCGTACTGGCGCATCGTCCACGTCTGTTTGCGGTACATCTCGCGGTGTACGCCGCGCGTGTAGGGGAAGTCTCCGGGCGTCCCCAGGTCCAGCTCCGCCGGCAGGTCCTCCTCGGTGTAGAGCGCCTCGATCTCGATTCCCGAGTCGGTGAAGCGACGCGGATCTTCCGGCCCTACTATCGGGGCGACCGTCAGACGCTCCTCCTGCTCGCTCGAGTTGTGCTGGCTCATGGCTTGCATTGGATCATATGGATTGGGATGGGACGGAACTCGGCGCAGGGATGCTCGGGGAGCGTCTTTTTGGGAGACAAGATCCGCCGGACGGCCCGAATCGCGGCTCCTCTGGCCGGTCACGAGCGCCTGCTCGCGCCAAGCTGAGTGGGCCTGCAGCCTTATACTGGCGTGCGATGTCAACGTGCATGGTCACAGGCGGCGCTGGCTTCCTCGGTTCGCATCTCTGCGATGAGCTGCTCGCCCGCGGAAACCGTGTGATCTGCGTCGACAACCTCGAGACCGGCTCGCTCGCGAACATCGAGCACATTCGCGATCCCGAGAACTTCCGCAATGTCAATGTGGACATCATCGAGCCCTACGAGATCGACGAGCCTGTCGACTTCGTCTACCACCTGGCATCGCCCGCCTCCCCGATCGATTATCTGCGTCTACCGCTGCACACGCTGAAGGTCGGCTCCTACGGCACGCATCACACACTCGGCCTGGCCAAGGCCAAGCGGGCTCGCTTCCTGATTGCCTCCACCAGCGAGGTGTACGGCGATCCCCAGGAACATCCACAAGCGGAGACCTATTGGGGACACGTCAACCCGATCGGGCCGCGCGGCGTCTACGACGAGGCCAAGCGCTATGCCGAGGCGCTGACGATGGCCTACCACCGTCAGCAAGGGGTGGACACGGCGATCGTGCGCATCTTCAACACCTACGGCGCGCGCATGCGCCCGCACGACGGTCGCGCGATCCCCACCTTCTTGCGCCAGGCTTTGGCCAATCGTCCCCTCACCGTCTTTGGTAACGGCTCACAGACGCGCTCCTTCTGCTTCGTCAGCGACCTGATCCGCGGGCTGATCGCGTTGGCCGAGTCCGGCTACCACAATCCCGTGAACATCGGCAACCCCGACGAGTACACATTGCTCGAACTGGCCGAGGCGGTCAAGGAGATCACAGGGGCCGACTCGGAAATCCTGTTCGAGGCGCTTCCCGTCGACGACCCCAAGCAGCGCAAGCCGGACATCGCGCTCGCACGCGAGCTGCTCGGCTGGGCGCCCGAGGTCTCCCTCCGAGACGGGCTCAGGCGCACGATCGACACGTCCGGCGTAGAGCAGCTAGTTGGGTGAGCGACGCCTGCCAACGGTTTCTGAGCACTTGACTGCTCCCCAAACACGTCCGCGCCTTGGCGTGCACGTGTGCTCCTCATCGGTTTCTGAGCGCCCCACAGCGCCCCAAGCGCACGCGCACCCTGGCGCGCACGTGTTCTCCCAAACGGTTTCTGACCGCTACATACGGGAAACTCAACTGTTGTGAAGTCCGAGATGGGAGTTCGTTCTCCGGACGCGCCGCGCACCAGCCGTCCCGCAAGGACGCCGTTGCCTGCTCGCGCGGGCGCGACCGGCAGCCCCTCTGTTGAGGAGATTCCGCCACCGCGTACCGACCGCGATGTGCGTAGCAAGCGCCCGCCCGCGCTCTCGTTCCTGCTGCGCATGGACACGATGCGCCGCGGTCTACGAGTCCTCTCGCTGCTTTTGCTCGATCTGTTCGGCGTGTCGCTGGCGATCTTCACGGCGCTCGCGCTCAAGGAGGTGCTGCTCTCCAGTGTCGACGCGCACAGCGTCTACGAGGGCACGCGCTCGATCCTCGCGTTCGCCTACCTGTTGACCGCGCTGCTGTTCGCCCGCTCCGGCCTGTACGCCGAGCGCTCGCAACGTCCCGGCCTCTCGCGCATCGTGGGCTCGCTCTTCCAGGTCGCCTTCGTCGCGCTCGTCTTCGCGGTGGTGAGCGGCGAACACTTCTCCAGCTACTACATCTTCTACGGTTCGCTCGGCTTCGCGCTGTTCTACATCTCCTCACTGCGCTACCTCTACGAGCGCGCCACCGGCGCGATCCTGCACGCGGCCGGCTATCAGCGCCGGGCCGTGCTCGTCGGCACCGGCAAGCACATCCACGACGTCGCCCACGCGCTCGCCGACGCGCCGCACTCGCCGATCGAAGTCGTCGGCTTCGTCTCGCCCGAGCCGCTGCCTGCCAACGGCGTGCGCTGCCTGGGTACGCTCGACCACCTGCAGGCTGTGATCGTCTCCGAGCGCGTCGACGAGGTGATCATCGCCGACCCAGACTTTCCGCAGGAGCGGGCGGTGGAGTTGGTCGACCAGTGCCATCGCCGCGGCGTGCGCGTGCGGATCGCCCCCTCCACGATGGAGATACTGATCCATCGCGCCGAGTTCGTTCCGGGCCAGTCGGTGCCCCTGTTCGAGCTGGGACCGCCCGTGTTCGAGGGCATCGACTTCGCCCTGAAGCGCACCTTTGACCTCGTCGGCTCGATTTTCCTGCTCGTCCTGCTCAGTCCCCTGCTTGCCGCGATCACGCTTGCGGTGCGGGTCTCCTCGCGTGGACCGATCTTCTACCGCTCGATGCGTCCCGGCATCGGGCAGCTGCCGTTTGCCTGCTTGAAGTTTCGCACGATGTACTGCGACGCGCACGAGAGCCAGGGAGCGCTGGAGGAGCTCAACGAGGCCTCCGGGGCACTCTTCAAGATCAAGGACGACCCCCGCCTCACCCCCGTGGGGCGCTTCCTGCGGCGCTTCTCTCTGGACGAGCTACCGCAGCTCGTGAACGTGCTGCGCGGCGAGATGTCGCTGGTCGGCCCACGTCCGCTGCCCGAGCGCGACTTCGAATTGCTTGAGGACTGGCATCGCAAGCGCTACTTGGTGCTACCAGGCATCACAGGCCTGTGGCAAGTGTCGGGCCGCTCGGAACTCGACTTCGACGATCTCGTGCACCTCGACTTCATCTACCTGGAGCGCTGGTCCCTGGCGCTCGACCTGGCGATCCTGTTGAAGACGATCCCGGCTGTGATCATGCAGCGCGGGGCTTACTGAAAACGCGCTCGCCCGGCGATTGGGCGCGTTTGGCGCCTACTCCAGCTCCAACCCGGTCTGAGGCTCGGCCACGCCCCATCCCACCGGCCGCGACTCGTCCTCGGCAAAATTGATCGCCTGCTGGTAGACATGCCAAGTCGATCGCGCCGCGTCCTGCCAGGTCCACTGCGGAGGCGCCGGTGCAGGGCGGCGCGAGCGCTCGGCGCTTTCTATCAGCGAGCGTAGGTCGCCGCGCTCGACGAAGGCGGCGCGCTCGCCAAGGACCTCGCGCAACGCCGGCACTTCGCACGCGGCGACGGGTGTCCCGCATGCGAGCGCCTCGACTGCCGGCAGGCCGAAGCCCTCGTCCTCGGAGGCGAGCACCAGCGCGTGCGCACCGCTGTAGATGGCGGCCAGCTGCTCGTCGGAGACCTCGCCCGTCAGGATCACGCCCTGCAACTCGTGCGCCCAGGGCCGTGTCGGGCCGACGAGCACAAGCGGCAGCTCGCGTGGCGTGGCGGCAAGCTTGGCGACGTGCTTGCGCGGGTCGGGATGGCGCAGCGAGCCGACCCACAACAGATACTGCTCCGGTAGTGAGAAGCGCTCACGCACGCGAGCTATCTCCTCCTCCGAGCGCACGAACATGACCGGGTCCGGCGCCTCCGCGATCACGGCGATGCGCTCGCGCTCCAGGCCCAGACGTTGCACCGCGTCGCCCGCCACGGCCTCGGTCGGCACGATCACGCGCACCGCACGCTGCACCGCGAGCTGGCGCAAGCGCAGGCGCACGCCAGTGCGCAGGTGCTCGCTTGCTCGCTTGAGCGCCGAGAGGTCGTGCAGGGTCACGACCATCGGGCAGGGGCTGCGCAGGATCGCGCCCTCCATCCACGGCGAGTGAAATACCGCGGCGCGTCTTGGCCGATGGGTCTCGACGATCTCCACGCTCCCTGCGCTGGTCTCACGCAGCGCTCTCAGCAGCGAGCGCGTATAGCGCCCGACGCCGCGCACATCGGCTGCCGGCCGACTGTCGAAGGCAACCCTCATGACGTCGTTCGTCCTGGTCCGGGAGCTCAGACCAAGAGGCACCTTGACGTCTGTCGCACCCACGCGCACTGATTCAGAACATAGTCGGTCCGACCGCGATGTGTGTAGACCCGCAACGAATCGCCCACGCTGTTTCCGATGTTTGTGCCCTGCGCCGGCCGCCCCGCCCGGCGGTGCGCCCGGCCGTGCGCCGATATAACGACCGTTCCCGCCCGCGCTAGCCTTGCCACCCGATGCCCTCGCGCGCCTACAACGAAAGTCTGTGGGAGGGTGTCCCCGAGGGGCTCCCTCCGGCCGACGCGCACCTACGCGAAGCCTTCCTGCTCGACCACGTCGCGGCGGTCGGCGAGCGTACAGGGCGTATCCCGCGTGTACTGGACGTCGGTTGTGGCGAGGGTCACTTCGCTGCCGCGGTGCTGTGCGCGGGCGCAGAGGTGGTGGCAGTCGATGTCGCCGCCGAGCCGCTGCGTCGCGCCCGCTCGGCACATCCCGCGCTGGACTTGCGCTTGGTGGAGTCCGAAGCGTCGCTACCGCTCGAGGACACGAGCTTCGATGTCGTGTGGGCCGGCGAGACGATCGAGCACATCGCCGACACCGCGCAGTGGCTCTCCGAGTCGCGCCGCGTGCTGCGCTCGGGCGGACTGCTGCTGATCAGTACCCCGGCGCATGGCCCGCTGTCGCGATTGTGGATCGGCCTCAGCCGAGCTGCATTCCAGACGCGCTTCGATCCGCGCACCGACCACCTGCGCTTCTACACGCGTCAGTTGCTGGCCGAACTGCTGGCTGACTTCGGCTTTGACGATGTGGTTGTCAAGAGCGCGGGTGGGTTGCCGCTCGCACGCCGGGTCCTGCTGGCGAGCGCTCAGCGCAAGCGATTCTGATTGGCGTTGCGGACGATAATGCCCGTGCGGCTTGTCCGTAGCGCAACGCCTGCATGGCCTGTGAGACTTGTCCGGCTCTGTGCTGCGTTCGCCTGCATGGATGTCCGCAGCGCCTGCACGTAGGCGTTTTGCGCTGCAATCGACTCGGGGTTGAGATATACGGCGGCGCGTAGCTCCCCGACGGCCGCCCGGGGGTTGTCCTTCAGGTCGTATTCGCCCAAGGTCAGCCAAGTTTCCGGGTTCGACGGTTGCATCTGCACCGCCTTCTGCAATGTGGCTCGCGCAAGCGCGCTCTCGCCGATTGCATGCTCGACGGCCGAGAGCCTGAACAGCGCCACGGCGGAAAGCGAGTCGCGTTCGACCCCGGCCTGCGCCGCACGCAATGCCGCCTGCGGGTTTTGCCTGATCAGCGCGACCGCCTGTTCGGAGGCTTCGACGGAGCGTTGTGGCTGCCACTCCGTCCAGGCTGCGAGCAGCGCGCCGGCGACGATGGCGATCGCCACACCGATGCGCAGCGGCCCGAGTGTTCGCTCCCGGACGGGGACAGGCGCGGAAGGCCGGTGTGGGGGTGAGGCGTCCTGCGCGGGGAGGGCGACCGGCTCGCCCGAAAGGGGGACCGCGGTGCTTTCAGAGGACTGGTTTGACGCCAGGGCATCGAGCGGGAGCGCCGCCGCAGGTGAGCCCGCCGGCACGCCGAGCCTGCCGGCGGGCAACGGCCCACGTCCGGCCAGCCACCCGGCGCACATCAGCGCCACGAAGGCGTCGCCCGGCACGTACCAAGTCCAGTCGGCAAACGAGTGGACACCGAACACGATGACGATGCAGAGCATCGCAAGCATGCCGATCCGCTCCGGCGTGTAGGCGATCGGCTCCTTGCGCCAGGCGACGGACGGCGGCGAGCGTTTGGCGCGCCAGCGGCGATCGAGGAGATGCGTGGAGCGTCCGGCGGCGACCATCCAGGCGATCAGCAGTGCCAAGCTGATTGCCGAGCCGACGATGCCAAGGTCCGCAAGCGTCTGCACGACGTACCCGTGGGCTTGACGGACATCGAGGTTCTGGGTGCGGTAGCGCAATCGCGCCGTGCCATATCCGGCTGCTCCGGCTCCAAGCGCCGGGTGAGCTTCGAAGACCTCGAGTGCCTCCTTCCAGTAGCGCGCACGAACACTGCCCACCGCCGTCAAGCGGCCCGGCGTGTTTTTCGGCACCGTCGCGTTGGGGTTCGCAAGCGAGGAGAGGTCGTGGGAGATCGTGCCGGTGAGCCCACGTCTGCTTGCGGCCAGGCCGCCCGCCCCCGCCAGCAGCACAAGCACCAGCAAGGATGCCAGCGTGATCCCCGCGGCACGGCGGGCACCGGCGGATGGTGCGCGACGGTCGCCGAAGAAGCCGATCGCGATCCCAACAAGCGTCAGCACGAGGAGCATCGCGCCGATCAGCACACCGAGCTGGTGGCCGGCGCTGGTGCGGGCCACCAGCGATATCCCTTCGCTGGAGAGCGCGTGCCTGGAGAAATCCCAGCCGACGACCGGGGCGGCGCAGGCGCCACCGACGAGCAGCACTCGCGCTGCGCGCAGACGCAGCGGCACGATGCACATCCAGGCAATCGCGCCGACGACCAGCGCCACCAGAGCGCCGCGCGAGTAGGCGAGCATCAATGTGACGATCATCAGGCCCATCGCGGGGTACGCCATGGCGGTTAAAAGCGCGTGCCCGGCGCGCCGTGCCCCTAGCCACAGGCAACCGATTGCGCCCATAGCCGCGGTCAGGCCGATCGCGTTCCAATAGCCATAGGGTTCCTGCAGGCGTGCGTAGAAGCTCGCTTCGCGGCTGACGGCCAACTCGTTTGGCAGCACCTTCGTGAGCAGCGCGTAAGCGCACACCACGACGGCCGCGAGCACGATCCCGCCCAACAGCGCACGCCAACCGGCGGGCACCAACCATGCGAGCGCGACGGCGGTCGCGAACACACCGCTGTAGGCCAACATCCTGCCCGCGTCCTGCCAGCTGGTGTCCGGCGCCACCGACCATACGACCGACAGGCCGGTGAGCGCCGTGAAGGCCAGCAGTAGGCCGATCGACCACAGACCGTAGAGGCGGATGCCGGCCGGAGCCAACGCGATCACGACCGCGACAAGCGCCCCGGCGATCAGCGTGAAGACCAGCTCGATCGTCGTCATCGGCGCGAGGTTCAGCCCGCCGCCGGCTAGGAACGTGGCGAAGCAGAGCAGGCCGGCGACGGCAAGTGTTGCCAGGGTCGTCGTCCCCGGCATCTGCGGTCGGTCTCTCGCGAGTACAGGCTCTCGCAAGGGCTCGAGTGGGATCTCCACCGTCCGGTGCTCAGCTGTCACGGCGTGAGCGGACACGCTTGCGCACCTCCACGATTGCAAGTACGACTGCGCCTGCGGCCATGAAGGCGAGCACGGCGAGGAGCGAGTGGGGCAACGTGTTCACGGCCGAGGCGATATCGGCGTGCACGATCCCGGGGCGCACCGGTTCGCTACCAACCTGCACTGGTGTCGAGCCGTTGCGGTGCGCGCTCTGCACGGCATGTTGCTCGGCAGGAGTAAGTGGCACGGCAACGTTTGCGGAGGGAGTGCCTATCGTGGCGCCGGCCCCACCGCCAGCCGCCGCTTCCTCGGCCTTGCGGATCAGGCTTTCGCATTCTCCATACTCGATCCCCGTGGTTGTCATCTGTTTGAGCGCTTCGCGATACGCCTTCTGGCTGTAGCCGCTGAAGGGTTCGTTGTGGCCACACTTTTCGAGGATCGTCTGCGCTTGGTTCGCGGTGGCAACGGATGCGAAGCCGAGCATGGCGAGCGCTACGAGCGCCAGCGCAAAGCCCCTCCACAATTTGACCCGCAGCCCTTCCAAGAAGCGCAACGCTACCTCACCGTCCCCCCGACAGGCCGAGCTCGGCGAGTGCATCCGAGAAGCCGCGTGCCCAGGCGTCGTACGTGTAGGAGCTCACATCCGCACGTCCGGCGGCCCCCATGCGCGCGCGCAGCGCCGGATCGCCGGCGAGCTCTCTGAGCGCGGCGGCCAGCGCCACGGGCTCGCCGGCGGGCACCACGAGACCGTTGCGGCCATCTTGAACGAGCCCCCCGGCGGCGGCCCCGACGGCGTCGCTTGCGATCACTGGAAGTCCACGGTTCATGGCCTCGTTCACCACCAGCCCCCAAGGCTCGCGGAAAGTGCGCGTCGGAATCGACGGCACCACCAGAACATCGGCGGCGGCGTAGAAGTTGCGCAATTGCTTCCGGGGCACTGGCTCCAGGCCCACCACCGCGCCGCCGGCCGGGACCCAAGGGGGGGTGGATCCCGCACCGACGAGGACGAGCGCGGCGGTTGGTGCCTGTAGGCCCGACGTACTCCAAGCCTCCACGAGCACCCCCAGTCCCTTTTCCCGCGTAGGCCGTCCGGCAAACAAAAATATCGTCCCGATATCTGTCGGCCATCCAGAATTATTCGGCAGAGTCACATCGGGTGAGCTCCAGAATTCGTTGTCCACCGACTGCGGCGCGACGTGTACGCGTTTGGCGCCATGCGAGCGCACATAGGTGCTGACGTGTGGGCCATAGGTGACGACGGCGTCGGCGCTGCGGTAGAGGCGCTGTAGCGCCGGATAGCTGAGCGCGTGCGCGGCGCTGCGTGGGTGCGCCCACAGCGACGCCCAAAGGATCAGCGGCACGTGCGCCCGTCTCGCCCCAGCCCAACTCGACAGCGGTGCAATACGCCCACCGGTCGGGCACACCACGGCGCGGTAGCGGCCGCTGGCGGCAAGCGCGTACAGCTCGTGCTCGCGAACATGGCGGTGCGGGAACGGGACATCATCGACCGTCGATCCACCACCGTGCTTGAGGCGTCCTCCGAACAGCGCGAACTCGACGTTCTCGCTTTGGTGCAGGCGCTCGAACGCGCCGACGCGGTAGGCCGGCGCGTGGCCGGTGACGAACAGGACAGGCTTCATCGGCAAGCGGTTGACAGTGCCAGTGGTGCCAGTGGCGATCGGCACGCGGAGTGAGGCTTCGTCAGCTGTCGGTCGATAGCGCCGATGGCGGTGGCTGAGACGCTCGACATCATCGGCTAGTGCCCCCATGTGAGGGTGGGAGAGACGCTCAACGCGTGCTCGTAGGCGGCAACGGTCTGCTTGCCGCAGCGCTCCCAGCTGAAGTTGGCGGCAACGGTCTCGCGCGCGCGAATGCCGGCCTCGCGTAGTCGCTGCGGGTCGGACAGCAACTCGTCGATGCGTTGTGTAAGCCGCTCGATGTCACCGGGCGGGACGAGCATGAAGCCGTCTCCGGCAGCCGCGATCTCCTCTGGCCCGGGCTCGCCACGACAGCCGATCGCCGGCAAGCCGCCGGCCATCGCCTCGATGTAGGCGACGCCGAATGCCTCCTCGGTGGATGGCATCGCGAACAACGTGCAGCGACGTACCTGCTCGATTGCCTCCGCCGGCGCAAGCTGCCCGCGAAACTCGACGCGCTCGGAGACCTCGAGTCGCGAGGCAAGGCCTTCCAGGGTGACGCGCTCAGGACCGTCGCCGATGATCACATAGCGCAAGCTGGGATGACGCTTGGCAAGCACGGCCAGTGCGCGCATCACGTCAGCGTGACGCTTGCGGGCGACGAGGTGGCCGACCGTGACCAGCGACGGGCTCAGGTCACGGCGGACGGCAGCTCCTCGCGGCCGGGGTGATGCCAAATCGGCTCCAAGGTGGACGACGCGCACGTCTCCGGCACCGTAGGAGCGGCTGAGCTCGGCGATGCCACGGCTGTTGGCCAATACCGTCGTGGCCGCTTCGAGAGTGCGGCCCACGGCCGCGCTGCCGGCGTCACTGCGCGGCGCTGTGTAGAGCACGTCGCCGCCGTGGACCGACACGATCATGGGTACCTTGAGGCGCGTGCGCCGCACCGCGTCCCCCGCCGGTACGGCGTTGTGAGCGTGTACGAGATCGAAAGCAAACGAGCGGCGCAGCCGGCGCAGCGCGAGGCCGAGCGCTGGCGCTGCCCAAGCGCCCCAGCCTGGGTAGGAGCTCGAGCGCGGTGGAGACGCGTAGCGCGCATAGGTCACGTCCAGATCGTCGTGAACCTGATGTTTGGGCTCTCGGGCAAGTGTGCGTAGAGCCCGTGCCGCGCCACCGGGTCCGTCCGACAGCGACGCGCGCGGGGGAACAAGCCGGTGGAGCACGAGCACGCGAACTTCAGCTCCAGCGTCGCGAGCTGCCAGTGCCTGGCGATGAGCCCAAACACCCAACACGGGATCCCCTTGGCGTGGGTAGAACTCCGAGACGACGAGGACCTTCATGGTTCCTTCGCGGTGGAGTTGGGGGGGAGGGGCGGTGGTTCTCTGCGCGCCGTGTGGGAGGGCGCGGAGGGGTTCTGGAGGAGGGACGTTTTTCTCCATCTGGCCTGCGGTGTGGTGGAGTAGAGAGGGTTGTTCACAGGCGTCGGTGCGTGACCAGGGTTTGCTGGGCTTCGCTCGCGCTCAGGTACGGTCGGTTCGCAAGGAAGTTGCGTGCCTCCGCGAGCGCCTGCTCGCGCGAGTACGAGCTCGCGGCAGGCGCGGCGCGGTGGCGAATCGGGACCGCGTCGAGCACGCCGCAGCGCCAGCCGTGCTCCTGCGCCAGCGCCGCCCAGTGCATGTCTAGTCCCCAACCCATGCGTAGATCGGGGAACGGCAGCAGTGTGGAGAACGTGGAGCGAGCAAAAGCAGTCACGGGCCCGATCTCCACGAAGCACGTCTCGCGCACCAGACTGCGGCGCTGACGGCGAGTCACCTGCCAGGCGGCGTGCGAAGCGCGGCGGTGGGCGGGCTGTGCGAGATCGAGCTCGAAGCGCTCGGCAAGCAACAGGAAGCGGTTGAGGAATCCGTGTGGAAGCACGATGTCGTCGTCGAGGACGAACAGCCAGTCGTGCGCGTCGGCGGGATGGGAGTCGAGCAGCAGGTTGAGATTCTCGAACTTGCCGCGATCGGCGGGCGAGCCGACGCAGAGCTCGACGTGGTGACGGGAGCGCGCCAGCTCCCGACGGATGCGCTCCACCAACACGCTGTGCTCGGGGCGCGCCACACAGAGCGCGAGCACGCGCCGCGGGGACGGGTCCGCGAGCGAGGCAATGTCCAGGCGCCGCCGCCGACCAGAAACGATCTCGAGCGCATCGTCGGCGACGTCGAGCGCTGCGCGGCGCACGCTGTCGAGGCCGCCCACGGTACCGCTCTCACCCGAGACGAAAACGTCGGCAGCTCGCGCGCTGAAAGGAGATTCCTTCCGGGAGGCGGTCTGGGCGGGGGCTGAATTGGCGGTGGTGGCGTGGTTTCTCTGCTCGCGCATCGCTTCGCGCATGCGCCCCGCACTGTGGCCCACCATCGTCAGACCTGCGGGGCAGTGGTAGCGCACGACGTGTCCCAAGCAACCCGCGAGCGTGACGAACTCGCGCCCGAGCGATGGCGCGACACCGCGCCAGGCATCGAAGCGCCGGGCTGCCTTGCCCCGCGCGAAGGCAGCTCGGCACAACGACCGCAGACGCGCGTCGGCGGGACTGCGTCGGTGGTGGAGCGCGGCGTGCGCCACATATAGAACGTCGGCGTCGGTGCTGCCGGCGGCTTGCTCGTCGCCGCCCCCAGAACGGGCGCGGGAGGTCGGCTCGGCACGCAGCCGTTCCTGCCACTCCTGCTCGTCGCCGCCGTGCTCGAGCGACACGTCAAACGGACCGACGCGCTCCAGTGCGATGCGACGGATCGCCATGTTGGCTCCCCAGGCGAAGGGCGTGGGGGTGTCGTCGGGACCGAGGTCCAGCGCGGTGATGGGCGGCTCCTCGCGTCCGCAACTGTGCGGAGGCGAACCTTCCAGTCGCGGCAGGATCGGGCCGGTGAAGACCTCTCGCTCGGGGTGCTCGCCAGCGGCTGCGAGCAGTGCGTCGAGCCACCCCTCTCCGACCTCCACGTCGTCGTCCACGAACACGACCAACTCGCCTGTCGAGCGCTCGACCCCGGTGTTGCGTGCCACGTTGAGGCCGAGCGGCTGGGAGTGCGGCTCGTAGCGAGCGCCGAAGCGCTCGGTCAGCGCGCGAGCTTCCTCGGAGGATCCGGCGTCGTCCACGACGATCAGCTCGGCTCCGGCCTGCCTCGCCTGAGCCGCGATCGAGCTCAGCGCGACCCTGAGGTAGTCCAGACGCGCACGCGTGGGAACGACGATCGAAGCCGAGGGTGGGTTGAAATCGGAGGCAATGATCCGAACAGTCTAGGTTTGGGCAGGCGATGGTTCTCTTCCTGCACAATCGCTATCGCACGACAGGCGGCGAGGAGCGCGTGGTGGACGACCTGTTGGCGCTCGTTCGCGAGCATCTGGGCGAGCCCGCGGAGCTGCTCCAGCGCGACTCCGCCGCGCTGGGCAAGCTGGGCGCAGCGACAGGTCTGTTGCGCGGCGGTATGGCGCCACGCGAGGTCGCCAAGGCAGTGCGTCTGACCGGCGCTCGGGTCGTACACGCCCACAATCTCAACCCGCTGTTCGGCTGGCGCGCATTGGCGGCCGCTCGCGAGGAGGGCGCGCGCGTGGTGGTGCATCTGCACCAATACCGGCTCGTGTGCGCCACGGGCGTGTGCTTCACCGGCGGGCAGGAGTGTACGCGCTGCCACGGCCGCAACACGTTGCCGGGGATGATGCGCAATTGTCGCGGCGGCCGCGCCGAGGCATTGGCGTATGGGGCCTCGCTGGCGCTGTGGCAGCAGCGCTTCGTGGAGCAGGCGGACGCGTTCATCGTGCCGAGCGAGTTCGCACGCGAGCGCCTGCGCGAGCTGGGAGCGCCGCTCGACTGGGAGCGCGTGCACGTGCTCCCGCCGCCGGTGGAATTGTTGGAGGAGGTCGCTGAGACGAGGTCGGGCAGCTATGCGCTGATCGTGTCGCGACTTGCCCCGGAGAAGGGAGTCGATGTGGCGATCGAGGCGTGCCAGATGGCGGGCGTCCCGCTGGTGGTGGCGGGGGATGGTCCAGAGCGGGGGAAGCTGGAAGCGCAGGCCGGGCATACAGATTTGCGCTTCGCCGGACACGTGGACGACGCGGAGCTGGATCGCCTGCGTAAGGGCACTGCACTTGCGATCGTCCCCTCCCGCTCGGCCGAGACGTTCGGGATGGCGGCAGCCGAGGCGATGGCGGCAGGCGTGCCGGTGGTCGCGAGCTGCGTCGGAGCGTTGCCGGAGCTCGTCGAGCCGGGGGGTCTCGTCGACCCCGGCGACGTCACAGCGCTCGCCGAGGCGATCGGGCGCCGCTGGCGGGACATGGCCGCGGCAGAGCGCGGGCGAGCGCGCGTGCGGGAGCTATGTGCGCCGTCCGCTGTGGCTGCGGGTCTGGCGGCCGTATACGGGATGGATGGAGCCGGTCGTCAAGCGTAGGCACTAGGCTCCGGCGCGGTGGAGGCATCGTCGGCAATCGATCTCGGGCGTGAACGCTCGGCTTTGGAGATCCTGCGCACGGCGCTGGTCATGTACCGGCGCTACCCACTGCTGTTCGCCACTTTGGCCGTAGGCGTGATCGCGCCATACGAGCTGGCACGACTCGCTGTCACCGGGGTGGGCCCGCTGGGTAGCGGGAAGTCAGGGGATGAGGGAACGCTGCTGCTGTTCGAGTTGATCTATTACGTGCTGGTGGGCCCGCTGATCTCGGCGCTGCACGTGCATGCCGTAATCGAGATCGGCGAGGGCCGCAGACCGAGGATCGGCCCTGTAGCGCTGCGTGGTCTAGGAGTGCTGGCGGTCGTTGTCGCCGCTGAGATCGTCGCCGGGGTCCTGATCGGTCTCGGCTTCATCGCCCTGATCGTCCCGGGAATCGTCCTGAGCCTGCGCTGGTCGGTGGTCGCCCAGACGGCGGCCGTGGACCACGAAGGTTGGATGCCGGCGCTGCGTCGCAGCGCTCAGCTCACGGCGGGTCACTACTGGCATATCTTCCGAGTGCTGTTGGCGATCGGATTTCTTACGTTCGTGGTCGCCGCGCTCGTGGGCGCGCTCGCGGGTGGCGGCAACAGCACGAGCATTGTCTCGGCTCTGGTCGGGATCGCCGTGTACACGCTCGTCGCCTCCTTCGGGGCGCTCACCCTGGCGGTCCTCTACTTCGACCTGCGCGCCCGCGAGGCGGGGCCACGACTCGATCCGCTCGCCGGATACGCAGACCCGCCGGTTCCGCCGTCGACCCCGGAGTGACCGCGTAGGCGTGAGCCGCAACGCGCGAGACCGTAAGCTCCCGGCGTGGACACACACCCAAGACGTGCGCTGATCACCGGTATCAGCGGTCAGGACGGCTCGTTCCTGGCGGAGCTGCTGCTGGGCAAGGCCTACGAAGTGACCGGTTTCGTCCACGGCGACCCGCAGGAGCGCTCGCTCGGCTGCTCCGAGCATCTGCGCGAGCGTCTGACCTTGCTGGGCGGCGATCTGCTGGAACCTGTGTCGTTGCGGTCGGCGATCGAACAGGCTCAGCCGCACGAGCTCTACCACCTGGCCTCGCCGTCGTTCATCCCTGCCTCCTGGGAAAGGCCGGCGGACACGATGCGCGCGATCGTCGGCTCGACCGCGGTCCTACTCGAGGCTGTGCGCGACAGCGACCCGCGGGCGCGTGTCTGGGTGGCGGCCTCCGGTGCGATCTTCGGCGACGTGCGCCACAGCCCTCAAGACGAGAGCACGCCTTGCAAGCCGACCTCGCCGTACGCGATCGGCAAGCTTGCCTCACACCAGTTGGTGGGAGCGATGCGTGCGCACGACGGTCTGTATGCGTGTTCGGGGATCGTCTTCAACCACGAGTCCGAGCGGCGGCCGCCGCGCTTCGTGACACGCGCCGTGACACGCGCCGCAGCGCAGATCAAGTTGGGGCTGGCCGAGGAGGTGAGGCTTGGGGAGCTGGGCGCCGTGCGCGACTGGTCCTTTGCCGGAGACGTGATGTACGGGGCCTGGTTGATGCTGCAGCAGGAGCAGCCCGAGGACTACGTACTTGCCAGCGGAGTGGGCCACACGGTGGCGGAGCTCACTGAGACGGCGTTCGCCTACGTGGGCCTGGAGGCAGAGCGCTACGTGCGCGTGGACCCGAAGCTCGTGCGCCCCCCCGAGCGCACTGCGAGCGTGGGGGATCCGAGCAAGGCGCGCGAGCGGCTCGGCTGGCAGCCGCGGCTCAGCTTCAAGCAGCTGGTGGAGCGCATGGTCGACGCCGACCTGCGCGAGCTGCAAGCCGTCGCTGGCCACGTGTAGAGGATTTCCGCGGCAGCGCCGATCGTCGCCGTCCAGGGCCGACCATCGGGGTCGGCGCTTAGGGGGCTCACGGAATCGTGAGCCCCTAGACTGCCGGGCAGATGACGACCGTCGGCATAATCGGGCTCGGCTATGTCGGGCTGCCGCTCGCGGTGGCCTTCGCCGAGCAGGGGTCCGACGTAGTCGCGGTCGACCTCGATCCGCGCAAGGTCGAGGCGATCGCAGCGGGACGCTCATATATCGGCGATATCCCCTCCGAGCGTCTGGTGGCGGCGCTCGGGCGGATCTCCGCGTCGGGCAGCTACGAGGAGCTGGCGCGAGCGCAGGCGGTGCTTGTATGTGTGCCCACGCCGCTGAGCGTCAATCGCGAGCCGGATCTCGGCCCCTTGGTGGAGAGCATGCGCGAGCTGGCGCGCGTACTGAAGGCGGGTCAACTGGTCGTGCTCGAGTCGACCACATATCCCGGGACCACGCGCGAGCGCGTGGCGCCGCTACTGGAAGAGTCCGGGCTGACGGCCGGCAAGGACTTCCACTTGGCCTTCTCCCCCGAGCGCGTGGATCCCGGCCGGACCGATTTCACGTTGCGCACGACGCCCAAGGTGCTGGGCGGTCTGACGCCGGCATGCGCTGACCGCGCGCAGGCGCTGTACGAGCTGGTGTGCGACGAGGTCGTACGCGTGTCGAGTCCCGAGGCGGCCGAGCTGACGAAGCTGCTGGAGAACATCTTCCGTTCGGTCAACATCGCGCTCGTGAACGAGTTGGCGATGCTCACCGACCGCATGGGGATCGACATCTGGGAGGTGGTGGAGGCCGCGGCCAGCAAGCCCTACGGCTTCATGCGCTTCGAGCCGGGACCGGGAATGGGTGGCCACTGCCTGCCGGTGGACCCCTTCTATTTGAGCTGGCGCGCACGCGAGTTCGACATGAGCACCGAGTTCATCGAGCTTGCGGGCAAGGTCAACCAGCAGATGCCCTATCACTGCGCGGCGTTGGTGCAGCGCGCCCTCAACGACGCGGGCCTGGCGGTCAAGGGCGCGAGCATCGCGGTGTTCGGCGTCAGTTACAAGTCGGGCGTCGGCGACGTGCGCGAGTCGCCGGCTCTGAAGATCTTGGAGCTGTTGCGCGAGCTCGGCGCCGAGCTCTGCTACCACGACGCCTACGTGCCGGACATCCCCGAGCTGGCGCTCACGAACGTCTCGGTCGAGGGGGCGCTGGACGGCGCCGACCTCGCGCTGATCGTGACCGCGCATCCGGGTGTGGACTACGAGCTGCTCGTCCAGCGCGCGCCGATCGTGGTAGACCTTCGCGGCGTGACACGTACAAGCCAGGCAAGCAACGTGGTGCGGCTGTGAGCGAGGTTGGCCATCTCGGGCTGAGGCACAGGCGAATCGAGGTGGTCCGATGAACGACCGCGCCCCCGGCCTCGTGCTTGGCGAGGACGTAAAGATCGGCGAGGGCGTCAGCTTTGGCGCGCACGTCGTCGTGCACGACGGCACGATCATCGGCGACGGCTGCTTGATCGAGGATCACGCGGTGCTCGGCAAGCGCCCGCGCCTGGCGCGCGGATCCTCCGCGCAGGGTGAGGTGGGGACCTTGGAGATCGGCGCACGCGTGACGGTCTGCTCCGGCGCCGTGGTGTTTGCCGGCGCGAGCGTGGGCGACGAAGCGATCCTCGGTGATCAGTCCTTCGTACGCGAGCGCACCCGTATCGGCAAAGGCTCGGTGATCGGACGCGGCAGCGTGGTGGACAACGACGTTGTCGTAGGCGACCGTGTGAAAGTGCAGACGAGCGTTTATCTGACGGCTTTCACGACGATCGAGGATGACGTTTTCGTCGGTCCTGGAGCGACCACGACCAACGACGACACGATGGCCCGCCACGGCGACGAGACGCCGCTGCGCGGCGCGACGCTGCGACGCGCTTGTCGCGTCGGTGGCGGCACGGTGCTCACACCTGGCGTCGAGATCGGCGAGGAGGCGTTCATCGCCGCCGGTGCCGTCGTCACACGCGACGTGCCGGCCCGTGCAGTGGCGATGGGCGTGCCCGCACGCGTGGTGCGCGAAGTGGGCGAAGAGGACCTGCTCGAGCGCTGGCGCTAAGAACGTGTTTCAAAATAGGCGGTGCGTCCCAGGTGTTCATGGGCCAAGCTGGTCGTCGCGGGGCGTCGCAGCGCGTACTGGTGGTACGCGCAAGACGTCACGTGGCGATCCGGCGCCGCGTCCAGGGACGCCTGGGACGTGCCGATCTTTTTGAAACACGTTCTAAGTAGCGTCCTAGAGGATTCCGATCCGGTTGAGCGGCCAGTAGGTGACGATCGCCTGTCCGATGATCCAGCCCGTCGGAACCGGACCCCAGAAACGGCTGTCGTCGGATTCGCCGCGGTTGTCGCCCATCATGAACCAGTGACCCGGCGGGATCTTGATCGGGGTGGGGAAGTCGCACTCGGAGTTTTCTTCGCAAGGGGCGATGTAGGAATCTTTCTCTGCCACGAATTGGCTGCTGCCGGCGACCTTACGAAAGACGTGACCGCCCTTGACGTAGATTTCGTCTCCGGGCCCCGCGACCAGGCGCTTGATGAAGTTGACGCTTGCCTCCCGTGGCTCGGGCGTCGCACAGGCCGCGCCGCCGGGCGTGACCACGTGGGGGACCGGCCCGCACATCTGTTCTTCGGCGTCCGCTGGAGGGTGAAACACATAGATCCCGCCGACATGCGGTTCGCTGAAGTCCATCGCGACGCGGTTGACCAGCACGCGCTGGCCGACGATCAACGTCGGTTCCATCGAGCTGCTGGGAATCCGGTAAGGCTTGACCACGAACGCCTGGATCAGCAGCGCAAGACCCACCGCCACCGCGATGACCAGCACAAGCTCGACAAGCGAGTTCGCACGCGATTTCGGTTTCTCGACATCGGTGGTCACAGTGGCCATTGTCGTGGTCTGCGCTCCTCTGTGCGCTAGCCGGCCGCACCCACGGCGGCCACGACCTGCTCGACCTGCTCGCCTGAGAGCACGGGGCTGACCGGGATCGCCAGATGCGTTCGCGCCGCCTCGTCAGTGCCAGGCAGCTTCAGGCCCTCTCCCCATGCCTGCATCGCCGGCTGCTCGTGGACTGGAGTGCGGTAGTAGGCGCGGCAACCAATGCCGGCCTCGGTGAGCGCGGTTGCGAGACGGTCGGCTTCGTGGTGGCGCACGACATACAGGTGCCAGGCGGGGGCGGAGCCAAGCGTCGGGCGTGGCAGCGTCACGAGCTCGCCGAGCCCAGCTTGCGCGTAGTGCTCGGCGGCACGACGACGCCCGTCCGACCAGGCGTCGAGGTGGGGAAGCTGTACGCGCAGGATCGCCGCTTGCAACTCGTCCAACCGTGAGTTGTAGCCGAGCAGCTCGTAGGAGACCTTGTCGCGCGAGCCGTGAAAGCGCAGCACACGCGCTTCGTCTGCGAGCTCTGCGTCGTTGGTGACGATCATGCCACCGTCGCCGAAGCAGCCCAGGTTCTTGGAGGGGAAGAACGAGAACGTGGCCGCCCTGCCGAGCGCGCCGGGACGGGCACGGGTGGTGGGGTGGCTGTGGGCAGAGCGACTGCTTGCGGCGTGAGCGCTCGTGGGGTGGCTGTGCGCGGATTGTCCGCTCACGGAGGCGCCGTTCATGGCATGCGTGCGATGGTCGTGTGTCACCGCCGAGCCGGCGGCTTGCGCGGCATCCTCGAGCACCGGCACGCCGAGCGCTTCGATCTCAGCGACTGGCGCCAGGTTGCCGAACAGGTGCACCGCGATCACGGCCTTCGTGTGCGGGGTGAGCGCTTCGGCGACTGTTTCCGCATTGATGCAGAACGTCTGCGGGTCCACGTCGCAGAACACAGGCGTCGCGCCTGTGGGCGCGATCGCCTCGACCGAGGCGTAGAAGGTGAACGAGGGCACCAGCACCTCGTCGTCTGCTCCGACCCCCATCGCGCGCAGGGCGATCGTGATCGCCTCGGTGCCGTTGGCCACGCCTACCGCGTGGCCCGCGCCGCAGTAAGCGGCGAACTCCTGCTCGAAGGCCTGCACTTCCGGGCCGAGGATGTAGCGCTCTGAGTCGAGCACGCGCACGACAGCCTCGCGCAACTCCTCGCGTAGCGGCTCCAGCACTGTCGAAGTGTCGAACAGGGGGACGCTCACGGCAGTCCCGACGATCTCCGGCTTGGCTGCGATCGTGCTGGCGCTCTCACCCTGAGACCGACGCTCAGCTGCCGAGCAGCTCTAGGTCGGAGCGCGTCATGAGGCGGATCAGCTGCTCGAAGGTCGTCTGCGGCTTCCAGCCGAGATCGCGCTCGGCCTTGGCGGGCGTACCGATCAGATGATCGACCTCGGCGGGGCGCACGAACGCTGGGTCGATCGTGACGTACTGCTCGAAGTCGCCAAGACCCGCCTCGTCGAAGGCGACCTCGCAGCACTCGCGCACCGAGTGCGACTCTCCCGTGGCGATTACGTAGTCCTCTGGCTGATCGCGCTGCAGCATCAGCCACATCGCCTCGACGTAATCCTTGGCATAGCCCCAGTCGCGCTCGGCGTCGAGGTTGCCAAGACGGATCTCCTTGGCCAGGCCGTGCTTGATCGCGGCGGCATGCCAGGTGATCTTGCGCGTGACGAACTCCAGGCCGCGGCGCGGGCTCTCGTGGTTGAAGAGGATTCCCGAGGTCGCGTGCAGGTCGTAGGACTCGCGGTAGTTGACCGTGATGAAGTGGCCGTAGGCCTTGGCCACGCCGTAGGGCGAGCGTGGGTAGAAGGGCGTCGTCTCGGTTTGCGGTATCTCCAAGACCTTGCCGAACATCTCGCTGGAGGAGGCCTGGTAGAAGCGCGCCTCTGGGCACACTTCGCGCATCGCCTCGAGCATGCGCGTCACGCCGGTACCGGTGAACTCGGCGGTGAGCGTCGGCTGGATCCACGACACGGCGACGAAGGACATCGCGGCGAGGTTGTAGATCTCAGCCGGTTTGGCGGCGCGCATCGCGTCGACGAGCGAACGCTGGTCGAGCAGATCGCCCTGGTGCAGGGTGATCCGATCGCGGATGTGCTCGATGCGGTCGAACTTCTCGGTAGAGGCGCGACGCACCATCCCGTGCACGTCGTAGCCGTGCTCCAGCAGGAGCTCGGCGAGGTAAGACCCGTCCTGGCCGGTGATCCCGGTGACGAGCGCGGAGCGTTTGTTGTTCATGGCCGAGGGGATGGGCGGGACTCTATATATCGCAGCCACTGAACGGTCGAGGCGATGCCCTGCTCGACGCCGATTTGCGCCTCCCAGCCGAGCAGCTGCTTGGCCTTCTCGACCGACGGCCAGCGCCTGGGAACGTCGACCTCGAACGTGGGCAGGTGCTTCAGCTTGAACTTCTTCGGGTCCTCGCCGCAGGCCTCCCAGATGATGCGCGCCGTCTCGGCGACGGTCAGCTCGTGCGAGGCGGAGATGTTGAAGTCCTCGTTCAAGCCGGCGGGAGCTGACATCGCCGTCACGACGCCGTCGGCGATGTCATCGATGTGCGTGAGTGTGCGCGTCTGCTCGCCCGAGCCGAAGATCTCCAGTGGGGCTTGGCCGGAGAGGACCTTCTTGATCAGGTCGGGCACCATGTGTGCGATGCCTGGCTCGTCCTCTGGCATCTCGCCGGGGCCGTAGGCGTTGAAGGGACGGCAGATCGTGAAGGGCAGCCCGTGCTCGGCGTGGGCCGCGCGTGCGTACACCTCGCCCGTGAGCTTCGAGAAGCCGTAGGCGGACTGTGGCGTGGGGCAGTCGGGCAGGTGCGCCTCGGTCGTCGGAAACTCGGTTGCGCGCTCGAACACCATCGAGGAGGACACATAGGTGAAGCGTTCGACTTCGTGGTCCAAGGCGGCGCGGTAGACGGCGTTGTAGAGGCCGTTGTTGACCTCGGTGAGGGTATGCGGAAGCTTGTGGAAGTTGCCGATGCCGCCGACGATCGCGGCGAGGTGGATCACGAGCGGGCAGCCGTCCATCGCCGCGCGCGCCTGCTCCAGCCGGCGCAGGTCGCCGGTGTGCACCTCGCAGCCCTCGCGCATCCACTGCGGCGCCGGGCGCTGGTCTGAGACGCGCACGTCATAGGCCGGGTCGGCCAGCAGTCGGCGGACGACCGCGGCGCCGATCGTGCCGGCGCCGCCGGTGACGAGCACGCGGGTCATGCGCTCGGTGTGGCCAGAGCGGACAGCTCGGCGGCGTAGGCGAATACTTGACCGGCGCCCCAACAGTTCCAGGGATCCACGACCAGACAGTCAGCGCACGCTCCAGCGGCGATCGCGGTCAGCGCTGTCGGCGCTCGGAACTCATGGTGGTTGGCCGCTACGACCACCACATCCGCGTCCCGGACGGCCTCCTCGAAGGACACGGTCGGGGTCGGCACGTGCGGGTCGTGCGCGACCACGTCGGCCAGCTCGCGCTCCAAGAGCCGGATCAGCTTGTGCGCGAGCGAATCTCGCTCGTCGTCGGTGTCGGCCTTGAAGGCCAGGCCGAGGACAGCCACCTTGCGCCCGGACAAAGAGCCGAGTCGCCGGCGGACGCCTTCGACCAGGAACTGCGGCACCGACTCGTTCACACGTGAGACCGCTAGCAGCATTCCGGGTGCATTGGAGCGCTCCTCGGAGAAGGCGAAGTCCTTTCGCAAGCAAGTCCCGGCAGTCAGCCCCGGCTGGGCCAGGCCGCCGCGTGGGTAGTCGCGGTTGACGAGGTCGATCACCTCGAACACGTTCGCGCCGTAGCGCTCGCAGTCCATCATCAGCAGGTTGGGCAGCGCAAACAGCGTGTAGCGCAGGATGTTCGCCCAGATCTTCGCCAGCTCAGCCTGGACGGGGGTGGTTTGCACGATTGGCGCGTCGAACACGCTGAACAGCTCAGCGACCGCCTCGCCCGAGCGGGCGCCCACGCCGCCGACGATGCATGGCAGCGAGTCGATCTCCTCGAGGAAGCGCCCGGCCGCGATCCGCTCGGGGGCGTGTGCCACGTATACGTCCTCACCGACCTGGAAGCCACGGTGCTTGGCCAGATAGCCCGCGACGAACTTGGTCGTTCCGGGGGCGACAGTGGAGCGCAGCGTCAGCGCGTGCCCAGGTTCCAGCGCGCCGAGTAGGTCGTCAAGGGCAGAGCGGATGTCGCGCATGTCGATCTCGATGTGCGAGAACGAGGGAGTGCCGAGCGTGATCACGATGTGCTTGGCACCGGCGGCGTCGACCACGCGCTCGGACAGCGCCAGGCGCCCGCCTGTGCCCTTTAGGGTGCTCACGCTCACCCGGTCGAGCAGCTCCTGTGCGCCCGACTCCTCGAAGGGCATCGTACCCTCGCGCAGCGAGCCCAGCCGCGCTGGATCGTTGTCGATCCCGATCACGCTCAGGCCGCGATCGGCAAACGACAGCGCCAGTGGCAGGCCGACGCGTCCGAGGCCGATAACCGAGACGTCGGCGCTGGTGTTTGGCTCTGGCATCAGGGGCAGGTTATCGGCGCTCGCGCAGGTATTGCCGGGCGAAGCCGACCACGAAGCGGGGATTCTGGGAGGCGTAGCGTCGCCACAGGCGTTTCGGCTCGCGCGTCAGCCGGTACAACCACTCGAGCCCATTGCGCTGCATCCAGCCAGGCGCTTGGGAGACGATGCCGGCGTGGAAGTCGAACGCGGCGCCCACGCCCACGAGCAAGGGAGCGGCCAGAAGTGGGCGCATCTCGTGCATCCACAGCTCCTGCTTGGGCTGGCCGGTGCCGACCCACACGACCTTCGCGCCCGAGCCGTCGATCCGCTCGATCGCTTGCGCTTGCTCCTCGACGCTCAGCGGACGAAACGGCGGTGACCAACCGCCGGCGATTTGCAACCCCGGAAAGCGCTCGCGCAGGCGTTTGGTGAGCAGCTCGAGCGCCTGCGCGGAGCGTCCGCCGTACAGGTAGATCGGCGTACCAGTGCCGGCCGCATGTGCGCAGTAATGGGCCATCAGGTCGGGCCCGTACACGCGTGTCGCGCGCGCATGGCCGAGCAGGCGCAGCGCCCACACCAGTGGCTGGCCGTCGGGCACCGCCAGCGTCGCCCCGAGCACAGCTTGCATCGTGGCTGGATCGTCGTGGGCGGACATGACCAAGTTGACTGCCGCCGCCGTGAGCCAGCCGCGCGCATCGGCGGCGATCGTCGCGTCCATCCATGCGACGACCTCGTCGTAGTCGGAGATCGCAAGCGGTATGCCCAGGATCTGGGCGCGCGCGGGCGGCGAGGGCGGTGGATTGGATGTGGCTGGCTCGGCGATGAGTGAAGGATGGTCGGGGTTGGGCAAGGTGCGCTGTGGCGCCCAACCGGAGATTGGTTGAAAGCCTATCCGGGGACTGCACCGTTGCGCCCAAATATCCGATGGATCTCGTTGGATGATCCGCACGATTCGTGATCTTCACATCGGGTGTGTGCCAGCGGGCGCCGATTGCGCTCCCAGGCGGCGCGGTAGGTGAGCCCTTCGCGACTGAGCCGCTACCGGGCTGAGCGCCTGCTGCGCAAGGATTTCGTCGGCCTGCGCGCGAAGGTGCTCGCGATCGTGCGCGGGCAGTTGCGCGCCAAGGGCATCGCGCTCGACCAGGCCGACCTTGAGGCCTCCTACGCCCAGGCTTGGCACGGTCTCTACGCGACGGTGCTGGAAGGCGAGCAGGTCGAGAACCCATCGGCCTGGCTCGTGCTCGTTACGTTTCGTCGCGCGATCGACGAGCACCGCGCCGCCGGTCGTGCCGGGGTTGTCGGTTTGGGGGAAATTGGTTCGTACCCGTCGAGATTCGACGCCACTCGCACAGACCTCGCCTCCGAGCTCGACGACCGTGCGCGCCTACGTCACGTCTTCGAGGCTCTGCGCTCGCGCCTCTCCGCCCGCGAGTGCGAAGCCGCCTCGCTCTGCTACCTGCAAGGGCTCTCGCGCGCCGAGGCGGCCGAGCGCATGGGCGTCGGCGAGGCGCGCATGCGCAAGCTGATGGAGGGCACCGGCCCTGGAAGACCCGGAGTCGCCGGCAAGGTGGGAGGGTTGCTCGAGACGATCAAGGCCGGAGGTTGGTGCGAGCAGCAGTCATCGCTGATGCGCGCCTACGCCTTCGGCATCCTCGACCCAGACGGCGAGCGCCACGCCCTGGCGGTGGCTCACTGCCGCCAGTGCCCAGCCTGCCGTGCCCACGTGGCTTCGCTGCGTGGCCTGGCCTCGGTGCTGCCATTGCCGCTGCTGCCGAGGCTGTCTGCGGTCGCTGGGGGCGCGTCGGCGTCGGCTCGCGGTTGGGCGTCAGCGAGGCGACTGAGGGCGGGCGGACCGCGCCCCGGTGCAGGGCCCGCGACCGCGCGAGCCGCGAACGCCTCGCGCCTCGGGGCGGGCGGTTGGAGCGGCGTCACAGGCTCGCTGACGGCCAAGCTCGCGGTCATGGTGGTCGTTTTGGTTGGCGCCGGCTACGCGGCGCTCGGCAGCCACGCTCATGCCAGCCCGAGCGGTCGTCCTGCGCATGCCGCGCCGGCGCGGGCGCAGATTGCCGCCTCTGTGTTCTCTCGAGCTCCATTTGCGCTGCCCCCCGCGCACGCCCGCGGGGCACGGTCAAATCGGAGACCTACCGCCGCTCCCGGGCGTCGTCGACGCGCGGCGCCTGTCCACGCCTCCAGCGCCGAAGCGGCCGCACGCGAGTTCGGACCCGAGCGGGCATCTGGCCCCTCACCGACTCAGCCCACGGCGCCGCGTACCGGCTCATCCGCCGGGGAATTCGGCTTTGAATAGCGCACTTGCGCGGGCGGCCGAACTTCAGCTCCTACGAACCAGCTCCGCCGGCCCAGCTCAGCTCAGCCCTCAAAAATGACCTTTCGGCTCGCTCAGGCGCGCGGGAAGACCTGCGTCAGCCGCTTCATCGCCAGCGGATTGCCGCGTGGGCGCAGCCTGCCGGTGGCCATCGCCCGCAGGGGATCGAGCCGTTCGCCGACGATGTCCACGAAGTCCTGGTAGGAGACCTTCAGGCGCAGGTCGGGGCTCGGCGCGAGCCCTTGCTCGACGCTGCTCGAACCGTTGTCCACGCGCAGATGCCAAGCCGCCACGTCGGGGTCGGTGAACTCCCACTGGAAGGTCGTCGGCCGCTTGAGCCCGTGGTTGGGGTTGACCTGGCGGCGGATCGTGTCGAACAGCAGCGCCACCGTCTCCGGATCGCGCCTGCTGGGTCCCTCGCGTACGCCGATCACACCGGCCTTGGCGAGTTCGCGACCACGCTGAGAGATCTCGATCGGCTCGAGCCCCGGAGGCAGCAGCGCCGGCCCGGGCAGCGTCTCCGGAGACAGCCCGGCAGAGCGCAGCTTGGTCGTCATCGAGGTCAGTCCTTCGACGCCGACCTCGTCGTATGTCGCGCCGAAGACGGTGATGTAGCTTTCGTCCCAGCCGGGCGGCATCAGCACCTGCGCGGTGTAGCGCGTCACTTCGCGCAACAGCCCGGCGACGGCCTTGGGCACGCCGACGGGGTCTTCGCGCTTGAGGTCCGCCAGCAGCTTCACGCCGAAGCCGATGTGACGCTGCTCGTCGGCGGCGATGTTATGCATCCCGGCTCGGAAGGCGGGAAGGACGTCGCGCTCTTCCAGGTAGCTGCAGATGAAGTGCTGCCCGGGCTGGGCGAGAGACGCCTCGATCACGACGTGGTAGAGCGTGACCGCGGCAGCCAGCTTGGCGGGCGAACGATCCTTGCGCAGCTCGTCGGCCATCGTGTCCAGCCGATCGAAGATCTTGCGAAAGCCGGGTGTCAGCTGCGGCTTGATCGCCTCCAGCCCGCTTTTCATCGAACCTGTCCCGATCCCGCACACCTCCTGCATGAAGCGCTTGAAGAACACGGCATGGCGTGCCTCGTCGACCTGCTGTGTCGTGAGGAAGTACTTCTGCTCCTCACGCGGCGCCGCGTCGATGTAGGGCGAGAGGTTGTCGGCGACAGCGTCCTCGCCCCAGAAGAACAGCGCATAGTTCCAGAGCGCGGCCTGGCGCTCGAAGTCGGTGAAGCGCTCCTGCCACTGCTTGGCGTCCTCGCTGAAGTCGAGCTCGGTAGCGCTCCAGTTGCCGCGCTCCCAGCGCGCATACAGGTCCTCATAGGAGACGGCGTCGACCGGCAGGCTGCCAATGTTTTCGCTTGCCGGGGATGTAGCTGTGCTCGCCATGTGTCTGCTCCTCTAGGCCGGTGGTTTGGCTGGACAGCCAGTCCTTGGGAATCTAGCGGAAGATGGGAGTGTCCGTGCGTTCTCGCGGCACGCAGCCCTGAGTTCCGGGCATCGAGACAAGCAGCGCCCAAGCGACATGCCCCTGCGCGCGCGGGGGCATGTCCGTTTGGCTCTCGACGGATCGGTCTTTTCGTCTGTGGGGAATCGGCGGTCACGACGAATATCCTCACGACGATGACGCGATGGTCCACGGTGTCGCTGCGCGAGACGCCGGCCACGGTCCCGGCGCTGGCAGCGATCGCGCTGTTCGTGGTGTGGGCCACCAGCCAGGCGGCCTATCCGCTGACCCATTGGGCTCCGGGAGCGCTGATCGTGCTGGTGCTGCTGGCGATAGCGGTTCTGACCGTCCCTTTGCGCTTCGCCGAGATCCCTGTGGCGGTCAAGCTAGCGCTCGCCTGCCTCGCGGCCTACACCGCGCTCAGCTTCCTCTCGATCATATGGGCGGCGGCTCCGGCCGAAGCGTGGGAAGGCGCCAACCGCACGCTGCTCTACCTGCTCGTGTTCGCGCTGTTCTCGCTGTGGCCGCGACGTGGCGCGAGCGCCGCCCTGCTGCTGGGCCTGTGGACGCTCGCCATGATCGGGCTGGCCACGTATGTGGCGCTGCGTTTGGATTTTGCCGGCGGCAAGAGCTTTGAAGCGCTGTTCTCAGGGGAACGCCTTGCATATCCCGTGGGCTATCCAAACGCCACGGCCGCGCAGTGGCTGATGGCCTTCTGGCCGGCCCTGCTGCTGGCGCGCGGGACGAGTCTGCCGTGGGCTTTGCGCGGGTTGTTGGCGGGTGGCGCGGTGGTGCTGGCCGACGTGGCGCTGTTCAGCCTGAGCAGGGGCTCGCTGTACGCCACGCCGGTGATGATCGTTTTGGTCTTCGCATTCGTGCCTCAGCGCCTGCGCACCTTTGCCACGGCGGTGCCGGTCGCGTTGGGCATTGGTGCGACGGCTCCGCTGGTCTTGCATGTCGGCGACCATATTCGCGCCGGACAGAGCACCCAAACCGTCACGCACACGGCAGTGTTCGCGCTGTTCGCCGCCGCGCTGCTCGTTGGTCTGACGGTGGCGGCGGGCGCGGCTTTCGAGAGCCGCCGAACCGTCTCGCCGGAAGTGGCCAGGGGAGTGCGCCGAGGCGTTGGCGCCATCGCCTTGGCGACGCTGCTCGCAGTCGTCGTGGGTGGTCTGGCGGTGGCTGGCGATGGGGTGGGTGGGAATCCCATAACCCGTGTCCGCCACGCCTGGGACAGCTTCAAGGGCGGCTACACCGCCGAAGCGGCCGGCAGCAACCGCTTGCTCGGCGGTCTCGGCAGCAACCGCTACGACTTCTATCGCGTGGCGCTGGACGAATTTGAGGCACACCCGTTGATCGGCATCGGCGCCGACAACTTCGCCCAGCAGTACCTGCTCCACGGCCGCAGCGACGAGACGCCGCGCTATCCGCACAGCGTCGAGTTGCGCACGCTCTCTCAGACGGGCTTGGTTGGAACTCTGCTGGCAGTCGTGGGCCTTGGCGCGGCGCTCTTGGCCGGCTGGCGTGCGATGCGCCGCTCAGATCCGCTGGCGCGCACGGTCGCCGCGGCGGCACTGGCCGGCTTCGCCTACTGGGCTGTCCATGGCTCGTTCGACTGGTTTTGGGAGTTCGCGGGGCTCGGCTCCTGTGCGTTCGCGCTGCTCGGCATCGCCTGCTCGTTGGCGGGAGCTCGGGATGCCCAAAATCGGGATGCCCCCCGCGCGCGCGGGGGGCATGAGGCATTGGGAAGAGGCGACGCGGCCCCGGATCGGCCCGCCCAGCAGGCCCCTTCGCGGAGATCCTCCATCAAGGAGGGCAGGCGGGCGCTAGGGTGGGGGCCGGTTGGCCTGGCGTTTGCGACGCTCGCCAGTTTGCTCGCACTTGCCGCCGTGGCTTCGCTCGTAGCTCCGTGGCTCAGCGAACGCCAGGTCCAGAGTGCCGCCCAGATTTGGCCGCGGGCACCGCTGACCGCCTATGGTCGGCTGGGAGAGGCCGCCAAGCTGAACCCCTTGAGCGATCGGCCCTACCTCGTGGAAGGCAGCATCGCGCTGCGCTACGGCGACCTCGCTCGTGCCAAGAACGCCTTCTCGCAGGCACTCGTGCGCGTGTCCGATGACGCCTACGCCACGCTCGAGCTCGGCGCGATCGCATCGCAGTCGGGTGAGCGCGCGCGCGCGCTCGTGTTGCTCGAAAGAGCGGTGCGTCTCGACCCACGCGATCCGCTCGCTCGTGAAGCCCTGGCCACGGTGCGCGCCGGCAAACGCGTGAGCGTGCAAGCGCTGAACCACTCAATCCTGCTCAAGGCTGAGCAACTTGCGTAAACATCTCGGGTTTGCGGGTTATTGAACTATGTAATTGGCGCCGGCTTCGCTAGCGTGTGGTTGGTTCGTCCGACTCGAGCGAAATAGCTCGAAGGCGCGTCGGGCGACCCAAAAATCGAACACTATCGGGACCGATGGCCTGATCCATGTAGCAAGGAGATAGGCAAGGAGAGCAGCCCAGCTGCTCACGCCGATGAAAAGGAACCCAAGGTTGGGAATGACTCGCAAAATATGGATCTCATCGGCTCTGGCTCTGGCGACCACGCTGCTCGTCTTGGCTCCCACGACGGCGTTTGCCGGCAGCCCGCTGCTGAGCGGCTATGGAGGCCCGGGCGCGGGCGAACAGGCGATCCTCGGCTCGACGCTGATCGGAGGATCTGGAGGCGGAGGTGCCACCGGCGGATCGTCTGGCTCGGGTGGCACGACCGGGTCGGGCGGTGCGAGCCTCTCAGGCTCGCAGGGGGCGTCGGCGAGCGGCGCGGATGGTACTTCCTCAACAGGCTCGGGATCGGCTCGCGGCTCTGGTGTAGGCGCCGCACATGTCGGTTCGGGTTTGCGTGGCACTAATGCCAAGGGCGGCGCCCCCGCGCGCGGCCCGCGAGGTCGACGATCGACGGGCGTCGGCGGCGCAGCGAGCGCCTACGTCTACTCGACGTCTCAGGGTTCCATTGCAAGCGTCTCGCCCCTGACCGGCATATCGAGCGGTGACGTGCTCCTACTGGTCGGGATCCTCGCCACGCTTGGGCTGGTAGCGGTATGTACCCTGCGGTTTTCCCGGCTACAGAGCTAATGCCGAGCGACCGATAGATCTCAAGGACGCCACCTCGAACCATCGCCGCAATGGAGATTTCTCGCCAGACATCCACCTCGCTCCCGCTTACAGGCCAGCTGCCTGTCAGGCGCGACGCACCCTTCCCGCACAGCCTGCATCGCGGCACCTTCAAGGGCCCACTGCAATGGCTGCTGGAGGGGGTTGGCTGGAGCATCCTGCGACCCTCGTTCGATTTGCTGCTGATGTATGCAGGAGTGTTCGTCGCGCTCGGCGGAGTTGGTTCCACCTTCTCTGTATCTGCGGTGCGGGCTCCGCTGCTCGTACTGCCCCCTGTCGCTTTGTTGCTGCTCTATCTGCGCGGCCTTTATCGCTCGCGCTTGCGGGCCCTGCTGCTCGATGGGGTGGTGCCGGTCGTCAGCGCCGTGTCCGTTGGCGCAGTCGCGGTGGCCATGGTCGGCGTAGCGGTCAACGGGACGATGCCGAGTCAGGACGATTGGCTCGAGGCATGGCTGTTCGTGTTGCTCGGGCTGGGTCTGAGTCGGATCGCACTGACGCTCACGCAGCGCTTCGCACGCCGCCGCCGCCTTGTGGGCAAGCCAGTTCTGATCATGGGCGCCGGTCTCGTTGGATCGCAGGTTGCGCGTCGCCTCGACCACCATCCCGAGTACGGCCTGGCGCCGGTCGGCTTCCTCGACGACGACCCTCGCTCGATCGCGGAGGTAGGCGGCCGTGACGTACCCGTGCTCGGCACCGCCGAGGATCTCGACAAGATTGTCGAGCGCACAGGTGTGCGCAATTTGATTGTGGCTTTCTCCTCCGTCGCCGACGCGCGCATCAGCCGCTTGATCCAGCGCTGCCAGGAGCTCGGTATCGAGGTTTCCGTCGTACCGCGCATGTTCGACACGATCAACGACCGCGTCGGCTACGACACGGTCGGCGGTCTGCCGCTCTTGTCCTTCTCGGGCGTCAACCCCAAGGGGGTGCAGTTCGCGATCAAGCATGTGATCGATCGCGTCTCCGCCATGCTGCTGCTGATCGTGCTCTCGCCCGTGATCGCGTTCGCTGCACTGGCCGTGCGCGCCAGCTCGCCCGGCCCCGTGCTGTTCCGTCAGCGCCGCGTCGGCCGTGACGGCACCGAATTCGACCTCTACAAGTTCCGCTCGATGCGTTTCGACCTGCTCCCCGTGCCCCAGCCTGCGGGTATCGCGCTCGCCGCGGTTGATGTGGAGGGCATGCTCCCGCTCGACACCGCGCCGGGCGGCGTCGAGGACGGCGAGGACCGCCGCACGCTCGTCGGGCGCATCCTGCGCCGCACATCGGTCGATGAGCTGCCGCAGCTGCTCAATGTGCTGCGCGGCGAGATGAGCCTGATCGGCCCACGCCCCGAGCGTCCGGAGTTCGTCGAGCTGTTCGGGCGCGACATCGTCCGCTACGGCGACCGTCACCGCGTTAAGTCGGGCATCACCGGCTGGGCGCAAGTGCATGGCTTGCGCGGGCAGACCTCGCTGGCCGAACGCGTCGAGTGGGACAACTACTACATCGCCCACTGGTCCTTGGCACTCGACTTCAAGATCGCGCTGCTGACGCTCGTGGCACTGTTCCGCAACGCGGATTAGCGTCTCTTGCCGTCGGCCGGGGTCCTGTGCCGACTCCGCGGCGCTATTCAGATGCTGGCGCTGGCTGCCCTGGCCGTACCCAGCCAGTACTGGAACACGTTCACCTGTAGGTTCGTGCCGAGCACTCCTGGCAACACGATCGAGTAGCGGTTAAAACGGTCGAGCGTGAACTGTGCCCTGTAGACGGCACGCCCGCCTCTAAACGCTTCCAGCTGCAGGTAGTCGCCTACGGGCCCTGACCCGCTCGCCACGATGCCGCCGCTACGGCGGCCCAGATGCACTGTCACCGGGCTCGGCTTGCCAAAGGGCGAGATGAACACGCTGCGCAGCGTTGCGAACGCGGGCTTGGGCGCGCCGGTTTCGCTGAGCACGCCAAAGTCTTCGCTGCGAGAGCCCCGCAGTGAGTACAACATCTCGGCCGCGATCCAAGGAGTACGCGCGGTCTCGCGGTAGAGATTGGCGATGTTGGCGGCCTGCACCTGCTTGGTGACGCACCCCTGTTCCTGCTGTATGCGCTGGCGTGGCCAACAACTGCTCCAGCCGAACTCGTTCAGCCACAAGGGAGTGTGGTCGCCGTTCTGCACCTGTACTTCATGCAGGTAGCGCAAGGAGCCGAGCACCAGCGTGTAGAAGTGCACGGACAGCCCGTCGTAGTAGCCCTTGATCCCAGCGGCGTAGAGAGCGCGCAGAAAGACGCCGTTGGAACCAACGAGCGAGCCCCCCAACACCGTCATCTGCGGATCGACGCTCTTGATCGCCGGGTAGGCGGCGCGCAGCAGTCCGGCATAGTGCTGTGCCTTGTTCGGACCGGCGAGGTAGTCTTCGTTGGCCTGGTCAGGCTCGTTCCAGACTTCGATCGCGGCGAGCTTGGAGCCATAGCGAGCGGCAACGAACGCCGCAAACGAGCCGTAAGTCGCTGGGTTCACAGGGGGCCATGCCTGCGCCTTGCCGCCCTTTTTGGGCCGGCACTTGCTCAGCAGCGACGCAGGCGCCGAGGAGGCCCAGCAGGGCGTCCACATCGTGAGCGCCACCACCTTGATGCCGGCGGCGGCCGCTTGGTTGACGAGACTGTCGGTGAATGCCAAGGCCTTGGGTTCGATCTGGCCTGCGGTCGGTTCAAGCGTTGCCCAGGGGATTTCCACGCGGATCGCATGGGCATGGAGCGAGCGTGCCGAGGCGATCTCCTGTCTGACCATCGCGGGCGTCGCGCCATAAGAGAGACCGGTCGCATTCACGCCCCCAAGCGGCGGCCCTGACGTCGGCGATACCACGCCTCGAGCACCAGTCGGGGCGAGGAGAACGAACAGCGCCGCAGCGAGCGCCGGCGCCATCATCAGCTTGCTGAATCGCCTTGTCATCCCTACACGATAGTCGGGCTCGGTATGAGAAATCGCACCTGCAAGTGCGCTTCCCGCTATATGACTAGGCTTTGGCAGCTATGTCACCCACTTGGATCTGGCTGCAGGGCGCGATCATCGTGTTCGTCGTGATCGGTATGATCATCGCGATCACCAAGCTGGCCTGAGGCCGTGGTCGCTGTGCCGCCATCCGCCACCGGCACAACCCTCCTGGACTAACCCTCAACGTCGGCGCCAGCGAATGCGCTGCGGCCGGCGTTCGCTCAGGGCGGGCGGCTCTGGGCGCTCGGGTATTTCCTCGCCCGCGAGAATCGCTGCCGGCACCGCTCGGGTGAGCCAATCGGCGAGGTTGGCAAAGCCCGCCTCGGCAAGGTCGGCGGACATGCAGGGCGGTCGCCTGACCGCGTCGTGCGCGTCGGAGGCGACGTTGTGGACCAAGCCCTGCTCGAGCAGGTGCCGCGCAAAGCGCCGCACCTGTCCGCCGAAGCGTCCTGTCAAAGAGCCGGCTGTGACCGATGTCAGGACTCCGCCGCGCACCAGCGACTCCACGATCCGCGGCTCGCGATGCAGCGCCGGGCAGCGCTCGGGATGGGCGAGCAGGACGCGATGCCCGGCGCTCTGCAGCGCCATCACGACTCCATCCAGGCCGGTCACGATCGGCGTGAAGGGCGGCTCGAGCAACAGCCACGGGCCGCCGCCGAGGCGCAGCCGCTCGAGCTCGTCCGGCTCGATGTCCTCCACGCGCGTCATCGCGACCTCGGCGCCCGTGCGGATCTCGAGCGCTATTCCCTCAGCGCTCAGACGCTCGTTCAGCTCGGCCGTCAAGCGCGCGATCGTCCCGGCGTTGTTGTGGTGGTGCCAGCTCACGTGCGGCGTGGCCACCATCACACGCGTGCCGTCCGCCGCGGCCGCGCGCGCCAGCGCAAGCGAGCCCTCGATCGTCTCGGGGCCGTCATCGATGCCCGGAAGCACATGGGTGTGTAGATCGATCACAACGCGCCTAACGATAAGCCAGCGCTCTGCTTTCGTTGCCGGGTCGAGGCGGATATGATCGGCTCCACTTGAGTCGCAGTGCTGCTCGAACCGAAGCCAAGGGAGGGTCATGTTCAGATCGATCGTGGTTGGGACCGACGGCTCGGACACCGCCGGTCAGGCTGTCCGCCAAGCAGTTGACCTCGCCAAGTCCGTGGGCGCAACGCTCGAGTTGGTGAGCGCGTATGAGCCGGTGCCGGCGCAGCGCCTGCGCGAGGAGCGCCGCGACGCGCCAGAGGATCTGCAGTGGGCGGTCAGCCCGCGCGAGGATGTCGACGCGACGCTGGAGGCGGCTGCCAAGGTGGCTCGCGAGGCCGGTGTCGCGGTGAAGGTATATCCGCGCCAAGGCGATCCGGCTGACGCGATTCTCGACGTGGCCGAGGAGCAGGGCGCCGATCTGATCGTTGTCGGCAACAAGGGTATGACCGGGGCCAAGCGGTTCTTGCTTGGGTCGGTGCCGAACAAGGTCTCGCATCATGCGCCTTGCTCGGTGTTGATTATTCGCACGACCTGAGATCCATTGCCGTGTCGGGGTAGTTTGACCCTGACACGGTGGGGGTCGGGCGGCTCAAGCTACAAGCCGCAGAGGTATCGCCATGCCTGCTTGGCATCGAGCCAGGATGCAGTGGTCATGGCCTGCATGGCTGTGGATACGCGAGCGCCGTGCCGCAACGTTTGAACGAGACGCCGCCCCAACTGCAATGTCGCCCACACCTTGATTGGCGCGCGAGTGGAGACTCCCCTTGGGAGCGTCGTCGCGCATGTGAACGACTGGCGGCTTTTGACGTGAGTCACGCAGCTGCCGATTCGTCGATGACCCACGACAGCTGTGAGGCGCAGTCGTCCGGCCTGCTTTGCGGTCGCGGTCATGTAGAGCTTGCGTCCGATCAGCATCGCTGTGGGAGTCGATAGGGGACCCGTAAAACCAGCTCGGTGCAGGGTGGGCGTTGGCGGGAGCACGTTCGACGGGGTCGTGGGGAGCGTGGTTTGCGGAGGCACTTCGGGTTGCGGTTGGACTGTCGGGATGGGCTTGATTTCGATCGTCCGCTGGTCGCGACCTCCGTCGGGGCTTTCGGCTGTGATGGTGACTTGATTACCCTGTGGAGGGGTTATTGGGGCGCTGTACACCGCCGTCTCAGGGCCGGTGGTGGTGATGGTAGGCGTGCTTGCGTTCCAGACGACTTCTGGAATGTCGTCGCTCACGACCGCGGACAACTGCACACTCGTGCCCGCGATCATGCTCAACGGCGCGCCTTCGATGGCCACGCTTGGCGGCGGCGGCGTGTTGCTCATATCGATCGACACGGTCGCGACAGCGGGGCTTTCGGGGAACGAGCTGTTTGGGTCCTTGGCGGCAAAAGTGAAACTGTCGGGTCCGCTATAACCTTTTTCCGGAGTGTAGGTCACCTGGTTGAGGGCGATCGCGCCGAGCGTCCCGTGTGCCGGTGGCGCGACGATCTCATACGTCGGCACGGAGGAGGGCTTTTCGTCTGCTTCTGCGCCTTCCCACTTCTGCGAGGTGAGCGTCAGTGTCAGAGGCTGTTCGACTTCGGTGCTTCTCGACTGGGCTTGTGCATCGAATCCGGGAACAATCGTCGGATGTTCGGCATAGGCAGGCGGTTTTTCGGCCACCACTTCGTGTATAAAATGTTCAGGGTTGACTTCGGCACGCAGCCAGTATTCGCCCGGGAGCACATTTGACAGATCGACCCACTGGTAGGCCAAGCTGGCGTCATAGACGTCGCGCCAGCCCTCGGAGATCCCCTCGAAGACTTCGGTGGCTTCGGGCTGATATTGCCGACAGAATTCGCGCGGATGGGGCCCATAGTCGACGTAGACGCCCTGTTCCGGTCCGATATTTTCTTCGACGTGTTCGCTATCCTCCAAACAGAAGCCAACCTTCTGCGAAGGGGCAACTTCCGCGCTCTTCTGGGAGTTCCAAAGCGAGTAGGCCGCGACATGTTGAAGATGCCAGTGATGGTGGCCGTCGGCGTTGACGTATTCCATTTTGCCACTGCTCGGTTCTTCTCGATGCGGAGTTTCTTCACTGGTCGGCGGCCGGCCGCTCGTGGTTTCGTATTCGTAGATGCGCTGAAACACCTGCATCGGCGGCGATGCGAGATTTTGCGGGTCGGTCGGCGCAGCGCGTTTTCCGCGGAAGTCAAGCGCGCCGGGGCCCTTGTTGTGCAGGTAGCCGTTGAATCGCAGTAGCAATTTGGCTGCCGCCGGTTCACCCGTCGGTGTTTCCTGGCTCACCGAGATGCTGACGTTGTCGGGCGGGTCCGCGACCATGTCAGGTAGTTGAGGGGTCTGGCTCGAGGCATGCGCGTCGCGCAGGGTGAGGGCCAAGCCCAACCCCGCCCCCAATGCGAGCATGAGCATGACGACAAAAGGGCGACTCCGTGCGGTCATCGCGCCTACGTTATCGCTCTGTCATCAACGCAGAGCCGACTCGCTGTCGGATCGGAACCTTCGTCAAGGCCGGGAATCTCGGGCCGCAGTGTCCCCGGCAGCAGTCGCCACACCAGCCTCGCCCGCCGACCGAACGGAACCACGGCGTGAATGGTGCGGATCTGCATCTCCAGATCGAGCGCGCGCATCGTCGCAAGAGGCCGCAGGCTGCGCAAAGCGAGAGATGCTATGTCCCCCCCGGGAGTCGCATCGTCTGAGATGAGTGTCACATCCAGGCCCCTGTCCTGTAGTTGGGACAGCCATCGTCGCGCGCTCTGTGCGGAGCGCCCACGGCCAGCGAGCGCCACTACCTTGCTTTGCCCGGCAGCCCGGCGTCCGAAGTGACCGTCGCCGGCATGCTCCGTAGCGGACGGGGCAATCGAGCTTTGCGCT
>DATHMQ010000111.1:0-4614 GCA_035486935.1 Solirubrobacteraceae bacterium | reverse complement strand
CTTAGCAGCCTCGGTCTCGATGAATCCGGGCGAGACGCTGTTCACGCGAATGCCGTGGGAAGCTAGATCATTCGACAGCGACTTGCTGTAGTTGGCGAGCGCGGCTTTCGCGGATGCGTACGGTGCAGTGCCGGGCCTTGGGTTGCGGCGCTGGACTGATGTGATGTGGACGATGGCTCCGCCCTTGTTGTCGATCATTGACGGTGTGAGTGCACGGTCGAGTCGCGCTGCACCGAAGAAGTTCTTCTCGAACCCCTGCTGCCAGTCGTCGTCTGTTAGAGCGACGGTGCCGCCGGGTTTGATGTCGGAGCCACCGACGTTGTGAACCAGGATGTCCAGGCCGCCGCCGAGTAGCTCCAACGTGCGCTTCGCAAGAGCAGTCGTCCCACTGGCAGTGGAGATGTCGGTGGTAACGAACCCTTCGATTGGCGCGCGAGCTTCACGCCACCATCCATTGCATTCAAGTAGAGCCGTACCAGTACCCCCTTATCTGCACCCACACCACACATGGATGTCGCGGTGCCGCCGGGGCTGATGTGCTGATGTAGTGTGACCGTGGTCGCATCGAAGCAAATGCAAAACGGTGGTTTCGATGCATAATGCGAGAGCAGACTTAGGGCCCCCGTATGGCGCAGCTGGAACTTCGCAACGTGGTGCACGACTACACCCGCGGCAAGCAGCGCGTGCGGGCGTTAGACGGCGTCACGCTGTCGATCCCCGGCCGCCAGTTCGTTTCCCTAATTGGTCCGAGCGGAGCCGGCAAGAGCACGATGCTGCACATGATGGGTGCGATCGACACGCCTTCGTCCGGAGATGTGTTACTCGGCGGCCGGGATCTCAGGCGCCTGGACGACAACGAACTCGCCGACACGCGGCGCCGCAAGGTGGGGTTTATCTTTCAGTTCTTCAATCTGCTACCCATGCTGTCGGCGTGGGAGAATGTCGCTGTGCCGCAGCTGCTCGACGGCGTCCAGCTGTCGAAGGTTCGGCCTCGCGCAATCGAGCTACTCGACCGGGTGGGTTTGGCTGATCGCGCCGACCATCGTCCCGGCGAGCTATCCGGCGGTCAGATGCAGCGGGTCGCGATAGCGCGCTCCCTGGTCATGGACCCCGCTGTGATCCTCGCCGACGAGCCCACCGGCAACGTTGACTCCGACACCGGCAACGAGATCGTCGAGCTGCTCTACGAACTCACACACGAGAACGGTGCCGAGCGCGCGGTCGTGATGGCGACACACAGCCTGGATGCAGCTATCTGTACTGACCGCACGATCTTGCTCATCGACGGCGTCATCAACGCCGATGCTCACCCTGCTGACGTCCTGCCGAAGTTCGCCGGCGATGCCCTTGGCACTGGGCACGACCGACCCAGGTTGCGCCTGGTCGACGAAGCGGACGAGGGTCCACGTTTCGGACAGTCGTGAGGACGCTGCTGTCGCGGCTGCGACTGCTCAACGTCCGCTACCTTCGCGGCCACCCCGCGCGCACCCTGCTCTCCGTCGGCGTGATTGCGTGCTCGGCGGCGCTCATCGTCGCCGTCTTGGGCACCTACGGATCGGTCAGCGGCTCCGCGAACCGCCTCGCCGAACAGGTCGCGGGCAACGCTGCCCTCGAGATCGCCGGCATCACCGACGCTGGGCTGGAGGACAGCCTAGTCGCTACCGTCGAAAGGACGGACGGCGTTAAGGCCGCAGTCCCGCTAGTGCAAGTCCCCATTCTGGTAGCCGGCAAGCGGGTCATGCTCTTCGGGAGCGACGAGCGCGCGGGCACGCTCAGCAGTTCCCTACGCCGCACGATCGACGACATCCCTAAGGACAAAGTCCCCGCCCCGGGCCTGTGGGTGGGGCCCGCGGTCACCGGCGTAACCCAGGGCCACCCAGCAGAGGTCGTTTCTATGACCGGCACCGCGACCGAGGTGCCGATCGCTGGCGTCATCCCGGGCCAGCACGCGCAATTAATCAACCGGGGGAACATCGTGATCGCCCAGCTGGGATTAGCGCAGCGGCTCACTGGTCGCCCAGGGCGGCTCGACTCGGTCCTCATCGTGGCCAAGACCGGCGCCGACGTCGGCACGCTGCGCCAACGCCTGAGCGACCGCCTCGATGGCCACGCCTATGTCGCTACCCCGTCGTTTCGCGCCGCGTTGGCGAGCTCCTCGACAACGCTGGCACAAAACGTCACTTTGCTTGTTGCGATGCTCGCGCTCGTGGTCGCGGCGTTCCTCGTCTTCAATACGATGAACATGGCCGCCAACGAACGACGCACCGAAATGGCCACACTGCGCGCCCTCGGAGCCAGGCGTGCGACGATCATGCGCGATTTTCTCGCCGAGTCTTTTCTCATCGGCCTCGTCGGAGCGGCACTGGGGTCCGCCGTCGGCGTCGCCATGGCTGCAGCGGCTGTGTCGCGGCTTCCACCCTTGCTCCTCACGGTCGTAGACGCCGAAGTTGAGTTCGTGCTTCCACCCTCAGCAATCCCGATCGCGGTCATGGCCTGTGTCGGGGCGTCCCTCCTAGCGTCGTGGCTGGCCGCCTACCGGGTATCGCACGTCCAACCGGTGGCGGCGATGCTCCCGCTGGACGAAACCAACGTTGCCCCGTCCGCGTCTGGGTCACGGCGCAACATCGCTCGGACTTGGGGCGCGTTCGGCGCTGGATGCGTGGCTATTGCCACCGGAATCGCCGTGTCCTTCGCCTATGCCGACAACAGGGCTTTCGGAGGTACTGTACTGGTCCTGGTCGGAGTGGTCTTAGTCGCGCTAGCCGCGGCGCGGCCGATCACCCGCGCCGTAGCTCACGTCACAGGGCACCTCGGTGCGCCCGGGCGCCTCGCGGCTGCGTCTGCCGAGCGCGTGCCGCAGCGCACCTGGGCGACGACGATGACCGTCTGCCTGGCGATGGCCATCGGCGTCGCCACCACTGGCTCCTCGCAAAACATAGTCGCTGCCGCCGGCGAAGCGGTGTCGACGCTAAAGCGCATGGACTTCGTCGTGCAGAGCACCCCAGGCGACGAGTTTCCATTCCGACAGCTCCTGCCGGCGGAGATGGGCCCAGAGATCGAGCGAGTGGCGGGCGTGCAACGGGTCCTGCCCAGTCAGTTCACCTACGCCTACCTACCCGCAGGCCGCGCCCTCGTTCAAGGCCTCTCCGGTCCGAGCAACTCACCGGCCTACCAGCTAGCCTCCGACACCGCGCGCCGTGCCCTGCTCGACGGCAGCGGCGCCGTCATCTCCAGGCTGTTCGCTAGGCAATACGGTCTGCACGTCGGCGACGCGCTCACGCTGCCGACGCCCACCGGCGCCAAGCACTTGCGGGTCGGCGACATAATCGACTTCCTCTCAGCAGACGCCGGCCTCGTGGCGATCTCACTAGATGACCTCGAGCAATGGTTCTCCCGCTTCGGCGCCTCATTCTACGAGGTGATACTCGCCCAGGGAGCCAACCACGCACAGGTGAAGGCGGCACTGGACCGAATCGCCAAGAACGCCCAGTTTCCCGTCTACGTCCTCACCGGCTCCGACTTGGTGGCGTCGACCAAGTCCGCGGTCCAGCAGGTGGGTGCCCTCGCCACAGCCCTGCAGTGGATGGTCGCGCTTGTGGGGGGATTAGCGCTGCTCAACACGTTGATGCTCGCCGTGGTCGAGCGGCAGCGCGAACTCGGCATCCTTCACGCGCTGGGCGCTCGCCGCAAATTTATCGGCCGCCTCATCTTGGCAGACGCCGTCGGCGTGAGTCTGGTGGGCGGTTTCGTCGGACTTGCTCTTGGGTTCGCTTTGCAGTACGTCGCCGTCGGCGTGCTGGGCAAGGCTGGTTCGTTGTCGGTGCCTTTCGCGTTCGTCCCGCTCGTAGCCGCGATGGCGATAGGCTCCATATTCGTCACATTGGCCGGCGCGCTGCCGCCCGCCCGCAGAGCATCGAGGCTCAAGGTCGTCGAAGCCATCGGCTATGAGTAGCCGTTTGGTAGGGGTTGCAGTTCTCGATGTCCGGTCGCTCAGACTCAAGTCGGCGACGATGACGCGACTGCTTGGTTGGGAGTCCCACGGTGCACGGGCGCGACTCCGGCGCGCCGACCATCGTTGGCAACTGGTGGCTTTGGCAAGCTGGCACCCGGGATCGAGGGCAGAGACGGTGCCGCGTTGATCGAGGCTGCCAACCGGATGCTCGCCGCGCGGCCCGCTACTTGTAGCCTTGCCCCCGGGTGCAGCGCCCGGCCGAGTCGGCGGTCTGGACGTTGCACACCCAATCCGGGTCCGGCGACGTAGCAAACCGCGCTCCCCTACCCCACTCACAGCTCACGACCGCACTCCCTCAACGACGATCACGAGGGCCGGGCCAGCCGCGGCGCGGCAGCACTTATCCCAAGCCGACCCCAGACCAGTCGAATACGGCGGATTCGAATACGGCGGTTTACCGGTAAAACCCGTCGTACTGGTTATCACACTGTGCTGCAGCGCATTTCAGCTTTGGGCTGCTTGCCGATAACTTGTGCGTATCGGTACTGTGCACTCGTGCAACCATTTTCGATTTGAACCCGCCATTAACACATACGTCGCCGTTGATTCAGCAGATGAATCGGCTCGGTGTGGTCAGGGGTCGATGATCGGTAGGGCCTTCG
>DATHMQ010000110.1:0-19043 GCA_035486935.1 Solirubrobacteraceae bacterium | reverse complement strand
GCACGCTTGGAGAAAGTAGGCGATACCGAGGCGGCGGTCGCTCGCATGCTCGAGCAGACGGGCCTGATCGGTCGCGCCGAGGAGCGCATCGACCGGCTCTCCGGCGGCAACCAGCAGCGCGTCAACGTGGCGCTTGGGTTGCTCGCCGATCCACCGGTGATCCTGCTGGACGAGCCCTCTACGGCGCTCGACCCCGGACAGCGCGAGCGCCTGTGGCTACTCGTCAGCGAACTGGCTGCGCGCGGCACCGGCATCGTGTTCTCGACGCACATCGTCGCCGAGGCCGAGCGCTACGCGACGCGTGTACTCGTGCTCGAGGAGGGTTGTCTGCTGTTCGACGGAACGCCGGGGGAGCTGGCCCGCGCAGGCGGTGGCGGGGACTTCGAGCGAGCCTTCGTCTCGTTCCTGGCCAAGCGGAGCGAGCACGCCCAATGAGGTGGCTGCTTGGCAAGGACCTGCTGATCCTGCGCCGCTCGCGCCTGCTGGTGGCGCTGCTGATCTTCTATCCGGTAGCGATTGCGCTGTTGATCGGCTTCGCGATCTCGGCAAGTCCCGCCAAGCCGCGTGTAGCCGTCGTCGACGAAACCCCGCCCGGCGAGACGATCACGCTCGGTGGCACTCGCGTCGGTCTGGACGAATACACGAAGCAGCTCTTCAGCCAAGTCGATGTCGTGCACGTGCCGACGCGCGCGATCGCCGAGAGCAAGGTCGCATCCGGCGAGGTGCTGGCGGCGATTGTGATCCCTTCGGACATCGTCGCCAAGATCTCCTCCGGGGTCAGCCAAGCTCAGATCGAAGTGATCTACAACGGCGATGCCGTCGAGCAGTCGTTCGTTCGCTCCACGATCGACGCCACCCTGGCCCGGGCAAACCTCGCGCTCTCAGAACAGATCAAGAGCGTCGCCGTGCACGACCTCAACCTGCTGCTTTCCGGCGGGCATATCGGCCCGCTGGGCAGCCAGGAACTCATCGGTCTGCGCCAGTTGCCGGGCACGCTCAAGGGGATCGCCAGCCGTCAGCCACCGGGTAAGGACCGCGACACTTTGACGCGTATCGCCGGCTTTGCGAACCTCGCCGCCAACAATCTCGGCATCGCCGCTGACGTGCTCACGACGGTCAGTCAGCCGATCGCGGTGCACAGCAAGCTGTTGCAGGGCAAACGCACGCCGCTGGACACCTACGCCGTGGTGGTGGCGGTGACTATCTCGCTGATGTTCCTGTGCGTGCTGCTGGCTGCGGGTGGAGTGGCTCTCGAGCGTGAAGAGCACACGATCGCCCGGCTCGTTCGCGGTTTGATCTCGCGAGAGGGCCTGCTTGCCGAGAAGGCAATGCTTGCGGCGGTCTGCGCCTTCGTGGTGGCCTTGGCGATGCTGCTCGGAGTCAGCGCCTTCGTCTCGCTCGACGTATCTCGCATCGGCCTGTGGATGCTGGCGCTTGCATTCGGCGCCCTCGGCTTCGGCGCCCTGGGCGTGGCGATCGGCGCCTTGGCACGCGAGGTGCGTGCTGCCTCGCTGCTGGCCTTCCTGCTCTCGCTGCCGTTGGTGTTCCTCGCGCTCGTGCCAAGCGGATCTGTTGCCACCGGCCTCTACGACGTGATTCGAGCCGTCTCGTTTGTGTTCCCTTACAAGGCGGCGTTGCAGGCGCTGGATGCAGCGGTCAATGGGGCCGCGCCCTCGCTCGGCGCCTCGATCGCCCACCTGCTCGGAGTCACGCTCCTGTTCGGCGTGCTGGCTCGTCTGGGCTTGCGCCGAGCCGAATAGCGCCGTTGCCTTGTCGTAGTGGCGGGCTTGTCGTAGTGGCCGGATTGGCCGCCAGAGGCGAGTATCCTCGAACACGATGGCCTTTCCAACAACGCGCATGCGCAGGCTGCGCGCCTCGCCGGCTCTCCGAGGGCTGGTGCGCGAGACGGAATTGCGCGCCGACCGTCTGGTGCTGCCGTTGTTCGTGTCTGAGACCGCCACGACGCGCGAGCCGATCGACGCGATGCCGGGCGTCGAGCGCCTGCCGCTCGAGTATGTCGTCGCGGAGGCACGAGCGGCAGCCTCGCTTGGGTTGGGGGCGGTACTCCTGTTTGGCATTCCTGCCGAGAAGGACCCCGAAGGCTCGGCTGCCTGGGACGAAGAGGGAGTGGTGCAGCGTGCTGTCGCCGCGATCAAGCGCGAGCTGCCGCAGTTGCTGGTGATCACCGATGTGTGTCTGTGTGAGTACACCACGCACGGGCACTGCGGGATTTTGGGCGAGCAAGGTGAGGTCGAGAACGATGCAACGGTGGAGCGGATCGCGCGAACCGCAGTAAGTCATGCTTCCGCCGGTGCTGACATCGTGGCCCCGTCGGACATGATGGACGGCCGCGTTGGAGCGATTCGCGCAGAGCTCGATTCAGAAGGCTTTGGCGAGACGCCGATCCTTGCCTACTCGGCCAAGTTCTCCTCCGCCTTCTACGGCCCGTTCCGGGAGGCCGCGGGCTCCTCCCCCGCCTTCGGCGATCGCCGCGGCTACCAGCTGGACCCAGCCAACGGGCGCGAGGCGGTGCGCGAGGCGGTCTTGGACGTCGAAGAGGGCGCCGACATGTTGATGGTCAAGCCGGCTTTGGCCTACGGCGACCTGATCCGGGCTGTCAAGGAGGCGACCGCTTTGCCGGTTGCGGCGTATAACGTGAGCGGTGAGTATGCGATGGTCAAGGCGGCGGCGGCGGCGGGATACATCGACGAGCGTGCCACCGTCCGTGAGATCCTGACCTCGCTGCACCGCGCAGGTGCTGACATAGTGATCTCCTACCACGCCAAGGATGCGGCGGTTTGGCTGTCTGATCCGCAGCCGGGCACCGCGTGATGCGGGGGACTGTGCGATGCGCGATAGTTGTCTTCTACGGCGTACGGGAATACAACCTAAAAGTTGTATTCCCGTTTCTCTCTCCGTCTAGCAGCCCGGCACCATCCAACGGACAAGCAACCTGATGCCACTCCACGACACAGCCACAACAAACGACAGGGAGAGCCTGTGCCGGTAGACGGCATCGCCGACGCCGCCCCGGGGCGGGCGGGACTCAAGACCAGGAGCCGCAAGTACGGTGCGGCGATACCGCTGGACGAGCTGGACAAGCGCCTGCTCAACCTGATGCAGGGCAGCTTCCCGATCGAGCAGCGCCCCTACCTGCGTGTGGCCGAGCTTGCGGGTGTGCAGGAGGCCGAGGTGATGCGGCGCGTGCAGCACCTGCTCGACGAACGCATCATCCGCCAGGTGACGCCGATCTTCGACACGCGTGCGCTTGGCTACTCCTCGATGCTGGTCGCGGCAAAGGTCGATCCGGAGAACCCGCAGCGCGCCGCACAGGTCATCAATGCCCACCCCGGCGTATCCCACAACTACCTGCGCAACCATGAATTCAACCTGTGGTTCACGATCGCGACCGAGCCGGACTCGCCGCTGGGTGTTGACGGAACGCTGCAAGCGCTGGCTGCCGAGGCCGGCGCCGAGTCCGTTCGCCAGCTGCCCACGCTCAAGCTGTTCAAGATCAGGATGGATCTGGAGATGGAGGGCGGCACCGAGGCGCTTGCCAAGGCCGCCGTCGCCACCGAGCCGATCGAGCTCGAGCGCCAGCCCTACGACGAGACGGACGTCGAGGTCATCAAGGCGCTGCAGGGCAACATGCCGGTGATCGCGGAACCCTACGCGCCGGCGGCTGCACGGCTGGGGTGGGACCAAGGGGCCTTCCTCGATCGCCTGGCGGGCATGCAAGAGCGTGGACTGCTGCGCCGTGTCGCGGCGATCCTCTACCACCGTCGCGCCGGCTTCTCCGCAAACGGGATGGGCGTCTGGAAGGTGCCAGACGAGCACATCCACGAGGTCGGGCGCCAGATGGCGGCGGTGCGCGGCATCTCCCACTGCTACCAGCGGCCCACCTATGCCGACTGGCCCTACTCGGTCTTCACCATGGCCCACGGCCGCTCGAAGGAGGAGTGCGACGCCGTGCTCGACGCGATCGCGGAGATGACCGGCATCGAGGAGCGAGCCACGCTCTACTCCTCGACCGAGTACAAGAAGATCCGCCTGCTCTACTTCACCGACGAGTTCAAGGCCTGGGAACGCGAGCACGCCGGGGTCTAGGCGACCGCCGTCAACAGGTGCGTCGAACAGGTGACCGCCGTCCCGATCCAGTGTGCGCTTCACTGACTCCATGCCGGCCTCTCTGACAGACACCCGCTCGGGCGAGCTCTACCGCCGCGCGCTGCAACTGCTTCCCGGAGGAGTCAACTCTCCTGTGAGAGCGATGCAGGCGATCGGGCGCGACCCGATCTTCATCGATCGCGCCGCCGGCGCCGAGCTCTTCGACGTGGACGGCAACCGCTACGTCGACTACGTCTGCTCGTGGGGGCCGATGATCCACGGCCACGCCCATCCGGCGGTACTGGACGCCGTGAAGGAGGCCGCGGGGCGCGGTACGAGCTTCGGGGCGCCGACCGCCGGCGAGGTCGATCTGGCTGAGGAGATCGCACGCCGGATGGAGTCCGTCGACATGCTGCGCATGACCTCCTCCGGCACGGAGGCCACGATGACGGCTCTACGACTTGCGCGCGCGGCCACCGGGCGCGAGCGGATTGTCAAGTTCGCGGGCGCCTACCACGGTCACGTGGACGGCCTGCTGGCCCAAGCGGGCTCGGGCTTGGCCACGCAAGCATTGCCATCCAGCCCCGGAGTGCCGATCGCGGCGGCGGCAGCCACCACGGTCGTGCCGTGGAACGATCCCGAGGCGCTGATTGCCGCTACCGATGGCGGTGAGCCGATAGCCGCAATCATCGCCGAGCCGCTGCCGGCGAACATGGGTCTTGTGCCCGCGCATGAAGGCTTCCTGGAATTGCTGCGTGAGCGCGCCGAGGCCTGTGGCGCTCTGCTGATACTCGATGAGGTGATCAGCGGCTTCCGCATAGCGCGCGGGGGCGCGCAGGAGCTGAGCGGCGTGCAGGCCGACCTGACGATCATGGGCAAGATCGTCGGCGGCGGCCTGCCTGCCGGCGCCGTGGGCGGCCGCGCCGAGCTGATGCGCATGCTCGCTCCAGTGGGCGATGTCTACCAGGCAGGGACGCTCTCGGGCAACCCACTGGCGGTCGCGGCCGGTCTGGCGACGCTGGAGCTGCTCGACGACGCTGCATACCTGCGCTTGGCGTCGATCACTGAGCAGCTGGCCGAGGGCCTGCGGGCGGCGGCAAGCGCGGCGGCGGTCGGGTCTGGGCAGGAATCGGGGGCCGCAGGGCTCGGCTCTGGGCCGGGCGGCTCGGCGTCCGCGGGGTATCCGGTGCAGGTCGTCAGCGCGCCCGGCCTGCTGACGGTGTTCTTCAGCGACACCCCCGTCGATGACATGGCGGCAGCCGAAGCCTGCGACCGCGAGGCCTACGCTCGCTGGTGTCGCGCGCTGCTCTCGCGGGGTGTATACGCCCCAGCGTCGCAATTCGAGGCATGGTTCCCGTCGCTCGCCCACACGCCAGAGCAACTGGAGCTCACCCTTGCCGCGGCCACGGCCGCATTTGCGGAGATCGCATGAGCATCGCTCGGACAACAGGGCTCGCCCGATGAGCTTCGATCCCACTCGCGGTGCTGCCGAGAGCGGTATCGCTGAGGAAACCGAGCCACCGCTCGCACGCCTGCGCAGCCTGCTGCTCGAAGAGGGCGGCTTGATGAGCAGCCTCGTCCTCACCGACGATCTCGCAGGTCTGCCGGCGCACGGGCCGGCCCAGGTGGTGGCTGCCGGGCCCCGGGTGGAGGGCTCCAGCGCGGAGTACGAGCTGCTTGTGGAGACGATCTACGAGGGCTACTTGCTGCATTACCACGCCCCACGGGTGATGCGCGCACACGAAGCCGACCTCGGTCTGCTCGCAGGCGATCGGCTCTATGCCCTGGGCCTTGCGCGCCTGGTGCGCCTGGGCGACATCGAAGGCGTCGCCGAGCTTGCCGACGTGATCACGCTGTGCGCACTGGCCCATGGCGGCGGAGCACCGGAGCTTGCGGCCGGGATCTGGATGGCCGGCGCGCGCGCGGTGGGCTGGGGCGCCAGTCCCGAGCACGAGCAGGCCAAGGCGCTGGTGCGGGCCGGCTCGCCCGATGCCCTGGCGGCGCTGCACGCTCTCCCTGAAGTTGAGGCTTGAGGAGCCCAGCGCCGCGCTCTACTCGATATTGTTTCGGCCGTGTCCGACAAGCACAGCCAGCACAAGTCCCGCTACACGACCGATCGCCAGATACCTGGAGCGTTCGAGGGCGAGACCGTCACGCGCCGACGCTTTATGACGATCGGCTCTCAGGCCGCCGGTGGAGTGGCGGCCGCATCCTTCCTGCTTCCCGCACTCGGTTTCGCGATCGGGCCGATCTTCAAGGAAGCGCCCCACACGTGGGAGACAGTCGGTCCGACCGACATGTTCCCCGACAACAACTATGTCCCCACGGTGATCACGCTCACCCCAGGGATCGGCGAGGCCGGCAAGGCCACCGTGTACGTGCGCAAGCGCAACCCTCTGATCGACACGGACAAGGCCGATAAGGACACCCAATTCATCGCGATCACCTCGCGCTGCGCCCACCTCGGCTGCCCCGTGCGCTGGGTCGACGCCGCCGAGCGCTTCATCTGCCCCTGTCACGGCGGCGTCTACGACTTGCTCGGCCGCCGTGTGGGCGGACCGCCGGTGCGCCCGCTCGACCGCTTCTACACGCGCGTCGTGAACGGCTACGTGCAGATCGGATCGCGCTACAGCGTCAACAGCGAGCTCGAGCGATTCTCGCCACGCGATCCGGCCGAGCCGCTCGACGGGATCGGTCAGTACATGTACCCCTCTCGCCCGTCGGAGCGGAGGTAGGTAGCCGATGCCCAAGCTGCCACCGCCGCCACTGCCCTCGGCCTTGAAGGCGCCGCCGCCGCGCCCGGGCGATCCGGGCAGCAAGCTGGGTCCCGCCGACCACGCCAAGGAGGCCGGGGCCAGCGTCGTCGACTGGGTCGATGAGCGCACTTCGATCAGCGGCGCTGCGCGCTGGATGATGTTCCGCAAGGTGCCCCGGGGCACCAACTGGTTCTACACGCTCGGCTCGGCGACGATGTTCGCCTTCCTCAACCAGGCCGTCACTGGCGTCTTTCTGGCGATGTTCTATCGCCCCGACCCTTCCGGTGGCGCCTATGAATCGATCCGCCACGTCACCAACGAAGTCTTTCTCGGCCAGTTCGTACGCGGCATGCACAAGTGGGGCTCGAGCGTGATGGTGATCCTCGTCTTCTTGCACATGGCGCGCACGTTCTTCTTCGGTGCTTACAAGTATCCGCGTGAGCTCAACTGGGTGATCGGCGTGGTGCTGCTGATTCTCACGATGTTGATGTCGTTCAGTGGCTACCTGCTGCCGTTCGACCAGCGCGCTTACTGGGCCACGATCGTGGGCGTAAACATCAACGGCACCGGACCGCTGATCGGCCCATATCTGAGCGACTTCCTGCGCGGCGGCGGGGAATTCGGGGCCACCACCCTGTCGCGCTTCTATGCGATCCACATGCTGCTCGTGCCCGGCCTGCTGGCCGCGCTGATCGGTGCGCATCTGTATCTGGTGGCCAAGCTCGGCACGACGGCGCCGCCGTGGATCAAAGCCGAGAAGAACCCCGAGTTGCGCGAGTCCGACGCATGAGCGCTGCTGGGCGGGTCTGCTGGCTACCGCGCTCCGCGCGAAATGGTGCGCAGACATGAACAAGCGTGAGAAGGAGGAGTACCTCCGCGAGTACGCGATCCTGAAGACCCAGGGCAAGCCGTTCTTCCCTTATGCCGTCATGAAGGACTCGCTGATGGCCTGCGTGGTGATGGCGGTGATCATCGGCATGTCGCTGCTGTTCGGCGCCGAGCTGGGCTCCAAGGCCAACCCCACGACCACCACTTACGTGCCGCGCCCGGAGTGGTACTTCTTCTTCCTGTTCGAGGTCCTGCGCGTGATCAAGCCGCCGAGCCTCGTGCCGCTGGCTACGATCGGCGTGCCGACGATCGGCATGATCCTGCTGTTCCTGCTGCCCTTCTATGACCGCGGCCCGGAGCGTCGGCCGGAGCGTCGGCCGGTAGCCACGTTCACCGGCATCTTCGTGATCGGAGCTATGGCGCTGCTGACCTACCAAGGCGCCAACGCCGGCTCGCCGACCGTCATCGAAATGCCCACGCCGGCCTCGATCAAGCAGGCAGGCGGACAGACGCTGGCTCAGTACGAAGCCGGCAAGCAGGTGGTCGCCCAGTCGGGCTGTCTTGCCTGTCACAAAATCGGCGACAACGGAAATTCCGGGCCTGGGCCAGATCTGACCCACATCGGCTCGCGTCTGCCGGAGTTCGGGATCGCCCGTACGCTGGTCAACCCGACAGCGCCGATGCCTTCGTTCAAGAACCTGCCGCCGAAGAAGTTCGACGCAGCGATCTTCTTCCTCTCACAGTTGAAGTAGCCGACCCATGCCCGCCCCTGAAGCGACCGCCGGACGGTTGGAGGCGGGACAGGTGCGGGCCATGTTCGACCGCGTGTCGGCCGTCTATGACCCGCTGAACACGCTGATGACGGCAGGCCTGCATCACCGTTGGCGCACGCGCGCGGTCGATCTCGCGGGTGTTCACCCGGGTAGTCGCGTGCTCGACGTCGCCACCGGCACCGGCGACCTTGCGATCGAGCTCGCCCGACGTGTCAGCCCGGGCGGCGAGGTGGTCGGCAGCGACTTCTCCGAGGGGATGCTGAGCCGCGCGCGCATCAAGGGGGCCCGAGTGGCAGGCCTGAGCTTCGAGTGGGGCGATGCGCTGCAGCTTCCATACGAGGAGGACTCCTTCGATGCCGCGACAGTCGGCTTCGGGGCTCGCAACTTCTCAGATCTGCGGAGCGGTCTTGCCGAGATGGCGAGGGTCGTGCGCCCCGGCGGCCGTGTCGTGGTGCTCGACTTCACCACGCCGACCAGACCCCCTCTGTCGCTGTTCTACCGAGTGTGGTTCGATCGCCTCGTGCCGCTGCTCGGTCGAGTGACAGCGCCGCTGGCCGCGCTGGCGCCCAAATCCGACGATGCCGCCAAGTCGACTATCGCCGAGGCATACACGTACCTTCCCAATTCGGTCAAGCGCTTCGGCACGCCCCGCGATCTGGCGGTCACGATGGAGCACGCGGGGATGGTCGACATCCATTTTCTGCTCACGGCAGGCGGCATCGTGACCATCCACGTCGCTACCGTCCCTGGGGATGGGACAACATGAGAACAGCCATCGAGCCGTGAGCCTGCGCAGCGGTCGAGGTGTCGTATGCGAGCACCGATGCAAAGCGAGGGGGCGTCGATCGGAATGGAGCCTGCATCGATGACCGCGCTGGACGCGGGTACGAACACCGCGGCCGACGTGGAGGCCGTCGATGAGATCATGCGCCGCGGCGGCGGAGAGCTGCGAGAGCGCATGGCTCGCACCGAGGCGTACCTGGAGCACGTCACGGCTGAGTCGGGGATGCCGCTCGCCTCGCATGCCACCGCCACGATTGTGGCCGGCGGCAAGCGTCTTCGGCCGTTGCTCGTGATGCTCGCGGCGGAATCAGCTGCCGGCCCCGTCGAGGGGCCAGAGGGGGAGCAGATTCTGGTGCGGGCCGCCGTCGCTGTCGAGCTCGTACATTCGGCCACACTCGTACACGACGATCTGATCGATGGCGCCGAGCTGCGCCGCGGCAGGCCGACGGTTGCCGCCGTCGCAGGTCGCAAGGCGGCGATCGCCACGGGCGATCTGCTTTTCTCGCGAGCGTTTGCCGAGTTGGCTCGCAATCGCGATCCCGAGCAGCTGCGTGCCCTCTCCGATGCGAGCTCGGCACTCGCCGCCGGCGAGCTGCTCCAGCGCGAGGATGCCTATATCGCGGACGTTCCGGTCGAGCGGTATCTGGAGCGCTGCCGCCTGAAGACGGCGGCGCTGTTCGAGGCAGCCTGTCGCCTTGGGGCGCTGGTGGCGGTGGAGGGAACGGCCGAGCTTGCGGCGGCACTGGGCAGGTTTGCGGAGCGGATCGGGCTGGCCTTCCAGCTCCTCGACGACGTGCTCGACGTCTCCGGTCCGGCGGAGCGGACCGGCAAGGCACGTGGCACCGATCTGCTCGACGGCACCGTTACGCTGCCGCTGATTCTGGCGCGCCAGCGCGACGAGCAGATAGCCTCGCTGGATCTCGCCACGCTCACCGGTCCAGTGGAGGTCGAGAGACTGTGCGATCGGATCGCGGCAACAGGGGCGCTGGAGACGGCACGCTCGCATGCTCTCTCGATCGTTGCCGAGGCAAAGGCAATGCTTCCGTCTGGCCCGCCGCACCGCTACGACCTGCTCGAGTTGGTGGCCGACGCCGTGGTCGAGCGCTACTGCTGACCAAGGCGGGTCTCCCTGAAAGTGGTTCGGACCTAAAAGTCGCTCGGACCGATCAGATCGAGTTGCAGGGCACGCGAGAAGATCTCGATCTCCTCGACCATGTTCGCGTGTGTGAGCCGCTTCAGATCGCTGAGCAGCGCGCCCGTCGCCCTGTCGAGCTCCTCGTCGAGGCGTTCGACCAGCGCCTGACCGAACACGCCGTCGCGCACCAAATCGCAGTCGGGACAACGCATCAGGATGTGCCAGCGACCGGGGGACTCCTCGCCCCACTCGAGCGGGCTCACGAGCCCTCCGTCGCACCTTGGGCAGACATGAAGCGCCTCACCGGGGGCGCTTGTCGGGGAGCTGCCACTCCAGGGCGCATGCGCCGCCGCTGGAGTATCGCTGCCAGCCCGCGGTGACGGGGGTATCCGAAGGGCTCCGTCGTCGCGCTCGCGGTTGCTCTCGAGGTAGACGACCTCGATCTGCCGGCCTCCTGGGAGTTGCACGTGGTGGTGTATGCGGTGGTCGTTGTCGTCGTGCATCGTCTCTCTGCCGCTCTCATCGACCCTTGGGCGGCAGGCCTTTAGAGCGATCGCGGAGATATTCCGCGGATCGCCGGCCTCCGTGCACAGATCGTGCGTAGCGGCATCGAAATCGAGGCAGGACGTCTGGGCCGAGCCGCACGGCTCGGAGTGCACGGTGCGGCTGCAGCACTCCCGAGCCCGCCTGCAGCGGTCCGACTCGGTGATAGCTTCAGATAGACATGGCAACAGCGATCCGCACGGTTGGCCACGAAGAGCGACTCAGCATCGTCGATCACCTCGAAGAGTTGCGAACCCGTTTGATTGTGAGCGGGGTCGCATTCGCGATCGTGTTCGGTCTGTGCTTTTGGCAGAACCATGCGCTGCTCAACTTCATCAACCGGCCACTGCACAAGCAGACCGAGCAGCAGGTTCTACGCGGGGAAGGGCCGGCGGGAGCTACCTGGCTGGCGCAGAAGGGCGTGCTCGAAGTCGCCAAAGACACGCAAAAGGCATTGGGCGTCCTCAGCGCGCCGGCGAGCGGGCTGCCGGCTGCAACCAGGGGGCAACTGGCCGGCACGATAGGCAAGCTGGAAGCGGATGTCGCGAGGATTCCGCGTAGCCCGAGCGGGATCGATCCGACGACGCTTGGGCCGGGCGAACCGCTCACGGCCACATTGACCGTCACCCTCTACTTCTCGCTCGTGATCGCGCTGCCGTTGATCCTGTTCGAGCTCTACGGCTTCCTGATGCCCGCGTTCAGTCCGAAGGAGAGACGCGTGGTGATGCCGCTACTTGTCTCTGTCCCGTTTCTGTTTGCGACTGGGGCCGCGTTTGGCTACCTCGTCGTGCTCCCCACGGCTGTGCATTTCCTGCAGAACTTCAACGCCAGCCAGTTCAACGTGATGGTGCAGGCCAACCAGTACTACAAGTTTGCCGCAACGGTGCTGCTTGCGATGGGCCTCTCCTTCCAGGCGCCGGTCGTGATCCTTGGCGCCGTACGGGCTGGTCTTGTGACCCCACGCCAGTTGCGCCGGCACCGTCGCTATGCGCTGCTGCTGTGTGCGGCGGTCGCCGCATTCCTGCCTGGCGACGCCTTTACGCTCGTGCTCGAGACGGTTCCGCTGTATTTGCTCTACGAGGCGAGTATCCTGATTGCGTCGGTTGCTGCGCGGCGGGAGACGGCGCGGGCGACGGCAACAGAGGGGGCAGGAGACCCGCCGCAGGACCCACCGCCTTCGGCGGGTTCATCGGGAGCGCCTGACCCCTCGACGCCGCCGCCAAGCGAGAACCCCGGGGAGGCTCAGGTGCCCGCCACGGCCGACCCACCAAAGAACAGTGCGCAAGAGATGATCGACCACATAGACCCCGAACTGTCCAACTGATGCTTTTCGACCTAAGAGCACGCGGCCGTCGCCGCACCGTGCAGGTTGTCTACGTCGGCCTTGTGCTGCTCTTCCTCGTTGGCTTCCTTGCGCTCGGGGTGGGCGTAGGCGGCGGAGGCGGCAGTCCGCTCGAAGCGATATTCGGAAACAAAGAAGGGACAGCCAGTTCCAGCTACGCCAAGCAGGTCTCCGAAGCAGAAAAGCGTGCCAAGACCCACCCTGCCGAAGCGTACGCATGGGCGAAGCTCGCCGAAGCTCTCTTTCACAACGCCAACGGCAGCGAATTCTACGATGAAGAAAAGCAGCAGTTCACGGCCAAGGGCAAGGAACAGCTGACCAAGGTGGTCAACGCCTGGAACCGCTACGTGGCGCTCAAACCGGCCAACCCACCCCTCACGATCGCGGATGACATGGTGAGGGTGTTCGGCGAAGAAGGCCTCAACCAACCCGCCGAAGCCGTTGTCGCTCTACAGCTTGTGATTCCGACCAAGCCGCCGACGGCGGCATTGTACGGCGATCTGGCTAGGTACGCCTACCAAGCGAAAAACGTGAGCGTCGGCAATCTTGCCGCGCAGAAGACGATCAGCCTGACCCCGGCTGCGCAGCGCAAGCAGGTGGAAGCCGAGCTCCAACAGCTCAAGAGCAACCCAACCGGCAACCCCGCCAACGAACAGTTCACGGGGACAACCAATGGGAAGGTCTACACAGTCAAAGTGGGCGCAAAAGGTGCTGGCACGATCTTGAAAACCAGCCCTGCCCCCACCACGACCAAGGCGCCCGCGACAACGAAGAAATAGCGAGTCGAGGCGAGTGTGTCCACCGAGCAGGAGACCCCGTCTTATACAGCACGCCTGCTGATCGACTGCGCCGACCAGCCCGGAATCGTGGCGTCCGTCTCTGGCTTCCTGTTCGAGCAGGGTGCCAATATCGTCTCTTCCCATCAGTACTCCTCCGATCCAACGGGAGGTCGCTTCTACCTACGCACCGAGTTCTTCCTCGATGGTTTGGCCGAGGCCCGCGAGCGCTTCCGCTCGAACTTCGACGCCGACGTCGCCGAGCGCTTTGCGATGGAGTGGAAGATCCGCTACTGGGGCGAGCGCCAGCGCGTGGCGATACTCGTCTCGCGCTACGACCATTGCCTGATGGATCTGCTCTGGCGCTGGCGCCGGGACGAGCTCGAGGCGGATGTCGTCGCAGCGATCTCCAATCACCCCGATCTGGGCGAGGAGGTGGAGGGCGCTGGCGTCCCCTTCCATCACGTACCGGTCGCCAAGGGAGCCATGGAGCAGGCGGAGGAGCGGATGCTGGAGCTTCTGCATGGCGAGGTCGATCTTGTCGTGCTTGCGCGTTACATGCAGATCCTCAGCGGCGACTTCCTGGATCGCCTAGGCGTGCCGGTGATCAACATCCACCACTCGTTCCTGCCTGCCTTTGCCGGCGCCAACCCGTATCGCCGTGCACGCGAACACGGCGTCAAGTTGATCGGCGCCACCGCCCACTACGTGACGGCCGAGCTCGACGGTGGCCCCATCATCGAGCAGGACGTGGCCCGTGTCGACCACCGCCAGAGTGTGAGCGGCTTGGAGGAGATCGGCCGTGACATCGAGCGACTGGTGCTCTCGCGTGCCGTCTCCCTGCACCTCGAAGATCGCGTGATCGCCGACGGGGACCGCACTATCGTGTTTTGAGGGGCCGGCGCAGAGCGGACTTGCCTTCAGGGTCGGCGATGCTCGGCTAGAATCCCGGCCACACCGGCCCCTAGGGGCCGGCGCCCTCGCGGGCCGTTAGCTCAATTGGCAGAGCAGGGGCCTCTTAAGCCCAAGGTTGTTGGTTCGATTCCAACACGGCCCATCCGCGGAGTTGCCTCGAAATCTATACTTGTGATCGTCGCCTGACCGGGTTTGTGCTCTGCGGAGCTGGACTCGCCGTCAATTACGAATCGGGAGGACGGAGATGGCCGAGACCCTCACGCTGTACGTCTGTCACGGCGATGACGGCGGGCCGAAGATGCATCCGTGCCGTCGTGTGCAGGAGGCGCTGCGCGCCGCGGGCATTGAGTACGAGAAAGTAGTCGCTGCGCATGGCAGTCCGTTGCCTTTCTTGCGCAAGGGCTCGCGCGAGGACTTGCGCAAGGCGACCGGCACGACGAAGCTACCGACGCTCAAGCTGGCCGACGGCACGGTCATCGCCGGCTCCCGCGGAATCCTGTCCTGGGTGGCCCAGCAGAAATGACAAACATCAACGATGCTGTCTTCGATGAGCCACGCGAGCACCCTGGCTTTCGCTGCCTGCGCGCTCGTCTCAGCCGCCAGGCCGGCAGCGAGCGCCTGGGGCTCAGCATGTGGGAGGTACCGCCGGGCGAAGCCGCCTACCCCTATCACCACCATCTCACCGAGGAGGAGCTCGTCCTGGTGCTCGAGGGTCAGCCGAGCCTGCGCACGCCGCAGGGTTGGCGCGAGCTTGCCGAGGGAGAGGTCGTCGCGTTCCTGCGGGGCGAGGATGGAGGCCATCAGCTGATCAACCGCACGTCGAGCACTGTGCGCTTTCTGTCGTTCAGCAGCAGCGGCGAGCCGGACATCGTCATTTACCCCGACTCGGGCAAGGTGGGTGCGTTCGAGCGCCTGCCGGAGGGCGGCGGCCTACGCGCGATGTTTCGTATGGACGACACCGTGGACTATCACGACGGCGAGCTGCCGCCTGGCGAGCGTTGACCGCCCGCAGTGGCCGTCGAGCTTGGCCGACAATGTCTTGCCAAGTGCCCCCGTGCGGGTGACCCAGAGCTGCCTTGCGGGTGTTGTCTAAGCTGCCGCTGAGGTGCTTGCGCCGGGCCCGATGACCGATGCTCGGCCGGCGTCGGTCCAGACCACCTGGTCGCGCCCGGGCCCTACGCCGATCAGCGTCACGGGTGCGCCGATGTGCTCCTCGATGAATTGCAGGTATTCGCGAGCGCCCTCGGGCAGATCCGAGAGCGTGCGACACTCACCGAGATCCTCCGTCCAACCGCGCAGCTCGGTGAGCTCGGCGGTCGTATGGTGCAGCACGGTCTGGTGATAGGGAAAGTCCTCGAACTCGGCCCCCTCCGCGCCACGGTAGCTCGTGCACACCTGGATGCGGTCGAGTCCCGAGAGCACGTCGAGCTTGGTCAGCACGAGCGCGGTGAGCGTGTTCAGCCGGGCTGCATACCTGAGCGCCACAAGGTCGAGCCAGCCGGTACGCCGGGGACGGCCGGTCGTCGTCCCGAACTCGCCCCCACGCCGGCGGATCGTCTCGCCCATCTCTTCATGCAGCTCGCTGGGAAACGGCCCAGCGCCCACGCGCGTCGTGTAGGCCTTTGAGATACCCCAAACCTCGTCGATGTCCTTCGGCCCGACGCCGGTCCCCACACAAGCAGCACCCGACAAGGGATTGGAGGAGGTGACGAAGGGATAGGTGCCATGGTCGATGTCCAGCATCGCTCCTTGCGCGCCCTCGAAGATCACCTTCTTGTCGTCGTCGAGTAGCTCCCACATCAACCGTGAGGTGTCGGCGATGTGCTGCTCCAGGCGATGCCCATAGGTCAGGTACTCCTCGGTCATCGTGTGCAGGTCGAGCGTCGGATCCTTCTCGAAGGGACGCAACGAAAGGCGCTTGGGCTCCATCGCCGCGACGATCTTCTTCTTGAGGATCTTCTCGTCGAGCAGGTCCTGCACGCGGATGCCAAGGCGCGCGGCCTTGTCGGCGTAGCAGGGGCCGATCCCGCGTCTCGTGGTGCCGATCTGCAGGCTTCCGAGCTTCGCCTCGCCGGCCGAGTCGAGCAGCAGGTGGTAGGGCATGATCAGATGCGCGTTGGCGGAGATCCGCAGCCCACTCACATCCACGCGCCGCGCCCGCAGCGCGTCCAGCTCCTCGATCAGCACCTTCGGGTCGATCACGACGCCGTTGCCGATCACGCAACGCTTGCCCGGATACAGGATGCCGGAGGGGATCAGGTGCAGCTTCCACTCCTCCTCGCCCCTGACAATCGTGTGCCCGGCGTTGTTGCCACCCTGGAAGCGCACGACCGCATCGCCGTTTTCGGCGAGGAGATCGGTGATCTTCCCCTTGCCCTCATCGCCCCATTGGGCGCCAACTATGACTATGCCCGGCATCGCGTCAAGAGTTTAGGGGGACGGGGGGTTGCGATGCCCTGCAGATGCTCAGAACGTGTCTCGATACCTGCGGTGCTTGCGCATGCGTTCATGGACCAAGCTGGACGCTGCGGGATGTCGCAGCGCGTACCGGTGGTACGTGAAAGACGTCACTGGCGTCCACACGGTGATAAGGCCCACCCACCCGCATCTCGGGGTGCCGAAGGTCTTGAGACACGTTCAGGCCGGGTTTGCGGAAGCCGATGCGCCAGGGTGGCTGAGCGGCAACTCTTTTCGCCTGTCCTCACCGTAGAGCGGGAGCTGGTCGGGACACATCTCAGTTAGTCGGGAGACGGTACGGGGCCCGATTTGGTCGGCCAACTCGTCGGGCTTCAGGTTGGTCGTGACAATGATCGAGCGCTCTTCCTCGTAACGGGTGTTGATGATCGAATAGAGCTGCTCCAGCGCCCAGTCGGTGCGATTCTCCGCGCCGACGTCGTCGAGGTGCAGCAGGTCGACCGTGGCAAGGCGATCGAGGAATCCCACCACACCGTCGTCGTCCTCGATTGCCTCACGGATCAGGTTGAGCAGGCGCGGAAGCGAATAGATGGCCACGGTGCGCCCGGCGGCGAGCGCCGCCTTGGAGATGAGCATGGCCAGGGTCGTCTTACCGGTGCCAATGTCTCCCATGATCCACACTCCGCGCCCAGCATCCAGGTTCTCCTCGATCCGTGTGGCGAACCGACGCACCATCTGGATGTGCTCGGGAAATGCTACGAGGCCGCTGCCGCCCAATTGCTCGAAGGAGACGTCGCGGTAGCGATTCGGGATGCGCGCCTCCAAGCGGCTTGTGCGCCGCTTCGCTATCTGCGCGGCACGACAGCGACAGTCCGACGCGGTGTTCGTGGTCTCATCGACAATGAATCCGCTTCCATCGCACAGATTCAGTTGGCAGGCTCCAGGTTTGTAGGGCTGGGGCAGGATGAGTACGTCGCCGCTCATGCCGCGTAGCGGTTCTCGCCCGCGTAGTTCATGAACTTCGGATACTCCTTCTGGAAGGTGAGCGTCACCTTGCCGACAGCTCCGTTGCGGTGCTTGGCGATGATCAAATCGGCCTCGCCCATCCGCTCGGAGTCCTCGTTGTAGTACTCGTCACGGTAGATGAACATGACCAGATCGGAATCTTGCTCGAGGTTCCCCGACTCGCGCAAGTCCGAGAGTTGGGGACGCTTGTCCGGACGCGTCTCCACGGCGCGACTCAGCTGTGAGAGGGCGATCACCGGCACCCCAAGCTCGCGCGCCAGAATCTTCAGCCCGCGGCTCAGCTCGCCCACGGCGGTTACGCGCGAGTCATAGCGGCTGTCGGTGCGCATCAGCTGCAGGTAGTCGATGATGATCAGGCCGAGGCCGTTCTCGCACTGCGAGTGCAGGCGACGAGCCTTTGCCCTGATCTCGAGCATGCCCACGTCGCTCGAATCGTCCACCCACAGAGGCGCGTCTGCCAGACGCTGGGAGGCCTTGAGGATCTTCGGCCAGCGTTCTTCCTTGACGCGTCCCTTGCGCAACTCCTCGCCCTTGATGCGCGCCTGTGAGGCGACAAAGCGCTGGGCAAGCTCGGCCTCTGCCATCTCCAGGCTGAACAGCGCCACGGGCCGGCCATGTTCCACGGCGGCGTTCTCGGCGATGTTGCACACCAGCGCGCTCTTGCCCATCGCGGGGCGCGCAGCGATGATGATTAGGTTGCCAGGCTGAAAGCCGCCGGTGATCTCGTCCAGATCCTTGAAGCCGGAGGGGGCGCCGGTCAGCGAGGTGCCCTCGATCGAGAGGCGGTGCAGCTTGTCGAGCTCCTCGTGCAGCACCTCCTCGATGGAGCGGAAGTCCTGGCGGCGATCGTCGCGCGCGACCTCGAGCATCGTCTTCTCCGCCTGCTCTACGAGCTCACGCGGAGAGTCCGTGCGCTCGAGCACGCTCGACTGGATGTCATAGGAGGCTGCCAGCAAGCGTCGCAGCAGCGCGTTCTCGCGCACGATCTGCGCGTAGCGCCTGGCATGTCCCGCGGCCGGGACGACCCCGGTCAGCTCGTCCACCGCCGCCGGCCCGCCAACTTGCTCCAGCTTGCCGCTCTGACGCAGACGGTCGGTGACCGTCAGCACGTCCACGGGCTCGGACTCGTTGTACAGAGCCAGCATCGCTTCGTAGATGTGGCCATGGCGGTCGCGGTAGAAGTCCTCGGAGCGCAGCCCCTCTTCGATCACAAGCGCATACAGCGAGCGGTCGGACAGCAGGATCGCGCCGAGTACCGATTGCTCGGCGTCGAGGTTGTGCGGCGGCGCAATCACGCCCGTGGGCATGCCGGAGCCGTTGGCTTGAGAGACCGTGTTCATCGCTTGGGCGAGTCTACGTCGCGCGAGTCCACGGCTCGTACGAGGAACCCGCAATTGAGAGGGAAATCATTGACGCATCGGCTCACGAACGTATGTTCGCAGGCGGGTCGGACTGCAGGGTCGAGGGAGCTGCTGGCCTGTGAGCCTGGCTACTTCTGCGCGACGACCATGGTCTTCACGGTGGCCGTCACTCCCTCGACGACCTCCACCACGACCATGTGGGTGCCGACGTTCTTGATCGGCTCGGGCAGGTACACGTTGTTCTTGTCGGTGCGCAAACCACGCGCGTCGCGGATGGCGGCGG
>DATHMQ010000109.1:0-20504 GCA_035486935.1 Solirubrobacteraceae bacterium | reverse complement strand
GTCAACCCCCGCAATCGTGTCGTGGTCGCTCAGCGCAAGCAGCTGCACTCCGGCCTGCGCGGCCCTTGCCACCACCGCAGCTGGCTCGAGCACGCCGTCGGAGCGTGTGGAGTGCGACTGTAGGTCGAAGCGCGGTGTCGGCGCTTGGGTAGGGTCGGGCACGGGCAAGAGAGTATGCGATTAAGCCGCGCAAGCTTACGTAGCGCGGGCTGCTCATGCCCACGGCGTCGCCAGTGCCCACTGTGTAGGCGACGCTCGCCTACGCGGCGCGCGGGGCGCAGCCGTCGGGACGCGCGTCCTTGATACGCACGCCGCTGTCCGTCTCTGTATCGCATCCATCGAGCTCGAGCGATGGCTCGACGAACGGTGTGACGCGCTTTGCAACGATTCTCCGCAGCGCCCTGACCACGCCGTGATAGCGCCCGGCTGGGCCCGTCAGCGGTTCGCGCTGGCCTGAGCGTGCACACAAGGTGTCATGTGCCGCGTCGGTCTCCAGGGCACGTGTCGTAGCCTCGTCCCACATCGCCTCCAGGTATGCCAGCGCCGCTCCGACCTCCTCCTCGGGGAGTTGCTCGGGTGCTTCCAGATCGCGCAGTATGGGGAGCACCTCGCGGTGCAGCCAGTGCTGCTCGGCGTCCGCACGCAGCAGCAAATGGATGTCTGATGGTGGGAAAGAATCGAATGATCTAGACATGAGTGTGTGGGCCGTATCGAGTATCTGGCCTATTCATGCCTTCGACTCTGGTCGGGCTCGGCTTTAGACGGATGGCTGCACATTCCACGTTTTTCTCCGCAGCGTGCCTTTTGGCGGGCCAGTGCTCAAACACTCGGCCAACTCTTGCCGATTGCGTAACCGCCGGTCGGCCGCAGTCAACTTGCCATTCCACAACACAGCCAGGCAGACGCCTGGGCGGGTTCGTGCAAACGACGCTCTATACGCAAGAGGAAGCGGGCCAGGCACCTTCCAGGCGGCGCGCCAAGCGGTCCCGCCTCCTAAAGATGCCCCCCGCCGCAGGCCGATGCTTGAGGTAGATGCCGACCGTTCACGGCCACATCCTGCGCCTACCCAAACGTCCCGATCCCGCGGCGCGCCTACCTGGGCAACATGCGCGCGCAACGTTTCTGCGGCTGCGTCTACGCACGCTCGTGACGCTTGGCGTGCTGGCCGTTCTCACCACGGTCTTCGGGAAGTCATTCGGCTTGCACAGCCCTCTGTTCATCGGCTCTGAGCTTGCCCTGCTGATCACGATGTTCGTCGTCTCGCGCTACGTGCTGCCGCTGGTGGAGCGCCACGACCGCGGCGCCGCCGGTGAGGAGCATGTCGGCGGCCTGCTCGACGAGCTCTCACAGGACGGCTGGCGAGTCATCCACGACGCCAGCTTCGACTACGGCAACGTCGATCACATCGTGATCGGGACTCAGGGTGTCTTCACGGTCGAGACCAAGAGCCGCCAGGGGGACATCCGCGTACGCACGATCCACGGTGGGATCCTGCGCCAGGCCCAGGAGCAGCGCGAGACGCTCGAGCGCATAACGGGCGAGCAGGTGGAGCCGCTGGTGGTCTTCAGCCGCGCCTGGGTCGACAAACCGTTGGCCCGTCGCCGCGGCGTGCGCGTCATCCCCGCGCGCATGCTGCTTGCCTATCTCAGGCGCCACGCAGAGACGCTCACGCCCGAGCAGGTCGAGCAGGCTCACCTCAGCGTTGTGGCCGCTCTTGCGGAGAGCGAGTCCCAGCCCGATAGGCTTCTGGGGTGGCCACCGCCGTCGCGCAGCCGCTCGTAGAGCCTTCAGAGCAAGCTCAGCCCCTCGCCGAACCCCCCGCCGAGGCGCTTCCGCGCGGGCCGCGCCTGTCCCCCTTCGCTTTGACGGTGATCTGGTCGCTTGCACCCGGTTGGGTGATGGACCAGTGCGTGCGTCGCCTCGGCGACAGCTTCACGCTCACGTTCTTTCCGAGTGGGCGCAAACTGGTGATGGTAAGCGACCCCGAGGCGGTCAAGGCGGTCTTCACCGCGCCGCCCGAGGTGGCGCCCTCGGCGGCGGGCGCATCGCCGATCGCCTCGATCATGGGGCCGAGCTCGGTGATCACGCTGATCGGCCCCGAGCACATGCGCCAGCGCAAGCTGCTGCTGCCGCCCTTCCACGGCGAGCGCATGCGCGAGTACGCGGACGTGATCGTGCAGGCCACGCGGCGTTCGATGGCCGAGTGGCCACTCGACGAGCCGATGAAGCTGAGCGAGCGCACCCGCGCGATCACGCTCGAGGTGATTCTGCGCGCCGTCTTTGGCGTGGAGGCTTCGCGCATGGACGCGCTGCGCGACGCGATCGGGGGGTTGATCACACCGACACAGTTCCCGGCGCTGCTGTTGTTTGCGCTGCGCGGCCCAAGTCTCGAGCGGCCCGGCGGCTCGATCGGGCGGGCGCTTGACCATCTCGACGAGGTCATCTACGCGGAGATCGCTCGCCGCCGCGCGCAAGTGGATCTGGAGGATCGCGCCGACATCCTCTCGCTGCTGCTACTTGCCCGCGACGAGGACGGCCAGGCTATGACCGACCAGGAGTTGCGCGACGAGCTCGTCACTTTGCTGCTCGCGGGCCACGAGACCACGGCCACCTCTGTCGCCTGGGCGATGGAGCGGCTCGTGCGCCATCCCGACAAGCTCGCACGTCTCGTCGCGGAGATCGACGCGGGAGAGGGCGACGATTACATGCAGGCCGTTATCTCAGAGACATTGCGCGTGCGGCCCGTCGTGCCGCTGGTGGTGCGCGTGCTGCAGAAGCCTTTGCAGGTCGGTGCTCGCGAGCTGCCGGCCGGCACTCGCGTGGTGCCCTCGATCTACCTCACCAACCGCAATCCGAGCGTCTACGACTCGCCCGAGGAGTTCCGTCCCGAGCGCTTTTTGGAGCGTGAGGGTGGGCGGGACATCAATCCTTACTCTTGGATCCCGTTCGGCGGCGGCATCCGCCGCTGCATCGGCGCGTCGTTTGCGACTTTGGAGATGAAGCTGATGCTCCAGACGATGCTGAGCGAGCTGGCTCCGAGCCTGCCTGCACGCGGCGGCCGCCTGTGGCGTCGCGGTGAGTGGAGCCAGCGGCGGGCGATTACGCTTGTGCCCGCCGGCGGCGCGCGCGTGGTCTGGCGTCGTCGCTAACTCTTTTTCGCGATGCCCCCCGCGCGCGCAGGGGGCATCGCGCTTTTTGCAGGTCAAAACATCGCGCCTCTGTACGCCATGTTGGGTGCTTGCGCCGAGTACCGCCCGCAGCGAGGGGTAGCTTTGTGAGATGCTCCAATCGAGCCTTATAGAGGCGTCCTCCTCCGAAGGGTCGCCAACCCCCGAGCAGTAGCTCGAGCGTTTCGGCCTCGAGTCCTTCAGGCCTGGCCAGCGCGAGGCGGTGCAGGCGGCACTCGAGGGGCGCGACAGCCTTGTCGTGATGCCCACCGGTGGCGGCAAGTCGCTTTGCTATCAACTGCCTGCACTTGCTGGCGAGGCGCTCGTTGTCGTCGTCAGCCCGCTGATCGCGTTGATGGCAGACCAGCTCGGACGTTTGCAACAGGCCGGTGTCAATGCGGCGATGCTGGCCTCGGGGATGGCCGAGGGGCACAATGCGCAGGCGCTGCGCTCGATCGTCTCTGGCGAGGCGCGGCTCGTGCTGGCGGCGCCCGAGCGCTTCGCCTCACGCGCTTTTCGTGAGACGCTCGCCACGCGCGAGGTGGGGCTGTTCGTCGTCGACGAGGCCCATTGCGTGGCCGAGTGGGGGCACGACTTCAGGCCTGACTACCTGCGCTTGCACGACGCGATCGAGGCACTCGGTCGTCCCGCGGTGATGGCGACGACTGCGACCGCCACCCCACGCGTGGCGGAGGAGATCGCTGTGCGCCTCGGTCTGCGCGACTGGCTGGCGGTGCGCTCCGGCTTTGACCGTCCCAACCTGACATTCGATGTGGTGGCGCTCGAGGGCAAGGGTGCGGTGGCGCGCAAGCGAGCCACGCTGCTGTACGCGCTCGAGCGCGACGATGCGCGACCGGCGATCGTCTACTGCGGCACACGCAAGGACACCAACGAGGTAACCACGCTACTGCGTGAGCACGGGCTCCACGCTGTCTCCTACCACGCCGGCATGTCTCCCGATGCGCGCCGCTCGAGCCAGGAGGCGTTCATGAGCGGCGGCGCGGAGGTTGTGGTCGCCACCAACGCATTTGGCATGGGCGTCGACAAGGCTGACGTGCGCACCGTCGTGCACTGGGCGGTGCCTACGAGCCTCGAGGCCTACTACCAGGAGGCAGGCCGCGGCGGTCGTGATGGACAACCAGGACGTGCATTGCTGCTCGCGTCACGGATGGATCTCGGGCGTCTGATCAGGTTCATCAACGAGCGCGAGACCACGGTGGAGGACGTCAAGCGCTACGTCGGCGGTCTGCACACGCGTGCCGTCGACGGAATCGCCGCGATCGGCCACGGGGAGCTCGGGGGGGCGGGCGAGCGCGAACGCGTGCTGCTGTCGATCGCCGAGCGTGCCGGTGCGGTGGAGTTGCAACCCGGCGGCCCCGAAGGGCTGCTGGTGCGATTGACGGGCGAAGGCAGTCCTCGCAAGGCGTATGCGGCGATCAAGGCGGCCAAAGACCGCGGCTGGGAGGCATACCGCTCGATCGAGCGCTTCATCTCGAGCGCCGAGACCTGTCGCCGCCGCCAGATCCTCGACCACTTTGGCGACAGGGAGCCGTGCGCGGCCGAAGTTCGTTGCTGTGACGTCTGCGAGCCGGACGCTGCGCTGGTGGAAGCCGCCATGGCGACGGTGGGACGTGGCAGTCGTCGTGTACGTGCGGCTGAAAGCGTGAACGGAGCGCGGTCCCGTGGCAATGGGGCGAGCGCGCATGGGTCCACAAACGACCACGACGCGGCCGAGGAGATCGAGCTCGATCCGGTGGACGGAAGCGCGTTTGAGAAGCTCAAGGCATGGCGCATGGGGCGTAGCGAAGGCAAGCCCGCCTTCACCGTGGCCGCCAACGCGGCACTGGAAGGAGCGCTACGAGCCAGGCCGGCGACAATCGAGCAACTGATCGAGGTCAAGGGGATCGGGCCCGCGTTCTGCGAACGTCACGGCGAGTCGCTGCTGCAGGTGCTCGCGGAGCTATGAGCGAGCTCCACAGCCGCTCGCTGTCGCACGCGCCGCGGAGAACCGATACCCGCCGACGTCGCTAGCATCCATAGCCGCGCCGACGTAGCTCAGCTGGTAGAGCACTTCACTCGTAATGAAGGGGTCCGGGGTTCGAGTCCCCGCGTCGGCTTGGCCAGTAGACACTCAGCCTGCGCCTCAGGCGTAGTACGGCTGGCTACCGCTTCGGGCAGGGCACGGTCGGGTCGACCGTGACTTTTTCGCCGCTCAGGAACGTCAATTCGACCCTGCCGGTGAAGCCACCTTTCGGGCACGTCTTTGGCACCGTGCCGTATGAGATCAGCTTTTTGCCTTGCTTGTAGGCCGCGCCGAGCTTGCCCTTGATCGACAGCACCGAGGCGTAGGGAGCGCCAGGCACGGTCAGCACAAGCGGCACGGGCACTGTGAACTTTGGACCGAATGGGGGGAGCGCGGTGGAGAAGCTGCCGGTCGCAAGCACTTCCAGCACGGCGGGTTCTCTACCTTCGGTATAGAACGCAATCTTGTTTTCGGGAGCGAAGAACGCCTGGATGGTGGCTTTCTCTTGGACGCGCGTCCCGCCGAAGCTGACAACTCCGAGAACTTCTCCTGCCGGGCCCGCATAGGATTTCTTTGGGCACAGTTGGACTTCATGGCTTTCCAGGACCGACGTCGGGCAGGTCGCAAAGCCGGACTGGTGCAGCTTCGTGCCCGAGGGTAGCTCCACCACGACCTGGGTGACCGGCGAGGGGAAGCCCCCGTATTCCGTGCCGCTGATCGTGAGCGTTGCTTCGAGCGCCGCGCCCGCGCCAAGGATGTTGCCGGTGCCAGGATAGGTGGGGCTGTTTGGCTTGCTTGGTTCGATCGGGATCGGCACGATCTTCGCTTTGACGGTCACCAGCGGTGCTGCGAGCGCCGTCCCCGGCAGTATCAAGGCCGCAAAGCCCAAGCAGAGCGCGAACAAGGGGCGGCGGAGCCCATGAGCTTTTCTGGCCGTGCTGCGGCGCCCGGCTGGGCCGCAACTCCCGGCCGTGCTTTGTACTGCGTTCCCGTGCTCAGCAGCCATCGTCTCCCCCGTTCTAATCTCTTGGCGATTCTCCCTACGCATAAGAAAGCATAGTTCTGGGAGTCAGGCACTACCAAAGACGTAGGTAGACCGGTCCTTCGGCAATAGAATTAGGTCTCAGAGCCTGGCGGAACGCCGTGTGGGCGAGCAAAGGGACACGACAAAGTGGGTCGCAGGTTACGCAGCAGCCCCCAACGGTCGCAGCTCCTCGCTGGCGGGGACCGTCTGGCGCTGCAGACGGCCGTTCTCGTCGAGAACATAAGCGCCCATGCTGAGCAGCGGTGGCGAATAGACGTGCAGACTCACCGCCGGGTCGCTGCCGGCGTGGCGCACGCGGTGGATGTCCGTTGCGGAGAAATGAAAGCTCTCGCCTGCGCGCACCAATCTGTCGCTGCCGGAGCCATCGAGTGCAAGGCGCTCCTCGCGCACGCAGCCGCTCACCACGGACACGGCCCCACAGGAGATGTCGTGGTCGTGAAAGCCGGTGTCGTGGTCTTCCATCCAGCAGATCAGCCAAGCTGTCACGTACTCGTTGCTGAAGATCTCTTCGTAGTGGCGTTGGGTGCGGTCGTGCTTGACCAGGTCGATCCAAAGCTCCGGAGAGTTGGCGAGGTCGCCCACGAACGTCTCCAGCTCTGCCCCGCACAGGTTGCGTTCGCGAGGCAGTCGGACATATGAGATCCCGCCGCTCATCGAACTGCCCTCCCGAGCACGGCCACGCGCCTGGGCCGAGGATCCGTAGCCGGCTCGCTGCGCTGGGCGCTGACCGACGGTCGGCGCTCCGTCCTTCGTCGCGGCGAATGCTCGATTGGGCGCTGCGAGTGTCCGATCGGCTGCTCCGGGTCTTGCGAGCGCTCCGTCCGTGGTGGCCCGTTCGCAAACAGTAGGTCGGCGTTGCTCGCGAGGCGCTCCCAGTCGAGCGCTTCGCGAATGCCGTGGCAGTCGGGATCGACGACCGGACGATCGGAGCCGTAGAGCAGCTGCTCGCTTCCGACGAGACGCTCCATCAGGGAAATGGCTTGGGGGCCATTGGATGAGGTGTCGTAGAAGATCAGCGGATCCTCGATGCCGATCGCCGGACCGCCGCGCGCGAGCAGTCGCTCGGTGTGCAGGGGCGCCAGCCCGGCGAGCATTGCGAACACGACGCGCAACTCTGGGAACTGGCGCCGAGCGGCAGTCACGAACACGAACCAGGCCGCGTGCACCTCGGCCACGTAGCGCGTCAGTGCAGGCCACCACAGCGGATCGCCAAGCGTCGCTTCGTGCGTCGGCAGACGGGTTCCCGGCCCCGGGTGGACGAACAACGGTACGTCGTGCTCCTGGATGCGGCTGAGCACCGGGGACAGGCGCGTAAGCATGTCGATGCTGCCGAGCGCTCCGGCCGGCAGCGAGATGCCGATGCAGCCGCGCTCGAGCGCTCGGTCCACGTCGTCGGGGTCGAGGCGGTCGAGCGCGAGCGCGCCCCATACGCCGAATGGCTCGCCCAGCGCCAGCGCACCGTCGTGGTAGGCGTCGATCAGCATCGTCGCGTCCCTGCGAGGAAGCGACTCGATGCCAAGCGGGCTAGACAGGCAAACAAGCGCACGGTCGAGCCCGTCGCGTCGCGCAAGCTCCGCTCGGCGCTCGGCTTCTTCGCTGTCGAGGTCGATCACATAGGGCCGCTCGCCGGCGAGGAACAAAACGGTCAGGCCATGTTCGTCGCGCACGAACGGATGCTCGCTGCGCCGGGCCAGTGCCTCGACTAGCGGCTGGGTCCAGAGGTGTTGGTGTAGGTCGGTCTTCATGAGCGAATCTCCAGATTCTCGATCAAGTTTATGAAGAATAGCATATGGCTGGGAATGTGTGGGGGATGCCGGCCGCAGGCTCGGCAAAGCGCGAGGTCCGTGGGCCACAGGCAATACCGTTATGACCAAGTCCGTCGGCCGCAGCCGCTGGGCCGCCCTCAGACATGGTCGCCTCCACGCTTCCCACCCAGCTCACAACCGTGCTCGGCCTGCGCACGCGCTATTTGGTGCGGGGATCTGGCCCGCCAGTGCTCGTGCTGCACGGTTGGGGAGCGTCGATCGAGGCCGTCAATCCGATTGTCACAGGGCTTGCGCCCGTGGCCACCGTGTATGCGCTTGACCTCCCCGGGCACGGCCAGAGCGCATTGCCACCGGAGCCTTGGGGGGTGGCTGAGTACCAGGCGTTCGTGGCCTCCTTCATGGATGAGCTTGCGATCGAGCGTCCCGCGATCGTCGGGCACTCCAATGGAGGGCGCATCGCGATCCGCATGGCCGCGACCGAACCCGAGCGCGCCGCGCGGCTCGTGCTCGTCGACTCGGCCGGCATCCGTCCGAAACGCACATTGCGCTACTACCGTCGTGTGGGCATGGCCAAGTTCGGCAAGTACGCCGCGCGCTATCTGGGCAAGCCGGGAGAGCGTTTGCGGGCGCGGATCGTTGGACGTGTCGCCTCGACCGACTACGCTGCGGCCGGCGAGATGCGCCCGACGCTTGTGCGGCTCGTCAACAGCGACCTGCGCGGGTACCTGCCGCGCATCTCCATGCCTACGCTGCTCGTGTGGGGTGCCGATGACACCGACACGCCGGTCGCCGACGGCCGCCTGATGGAGCAGCTGATCCCCGACGCCGGCTTGGTCGTGCTTGACGGCGCCGGCCACTACAGCTACATCGACCAGGCGGCTCGCTTCGCACGGATCGTCTCGCACTTCATCGCGCCGCCCGAGGTCAAATGAACACGTTCCTGGGCATCACGACTGTCTTGGCCGTGCTGGCGCTCGGTGTGCGCCTGGGTGGGCGCCAGCACCGTCTGCTGCACATCCTCCAACTGGAGCACTACGAGTCGGCCAGGCTGATGCTGTGGCTGCGCCGTCGTAGTGAGCTTTTCGCGTTCCGTGAGCTTGCACCGATCGCAGTGCTGTATGCCGCTGCCATGGCCCTGGCCGCGATCGGCGGCTCGGGCTCGGGTTGGGTGTCCGGCGGGCTGCTGCTGCTCACCACCCCGATCGCGGCGCTCGGGGTGAGCGATTGGCGCCGGCCTGCCGTCAAGCCGCTCATCTTCACCGACCGTGCCCAGCGCCTGCTCTTGGCGGCGCTGCTGCCGCTGCTCTTGCTGGCGCTCGTCGCGATCTCGCTTGTCGGAGCTGAACTGACGCTTGCCGGCCTGATCGTCGTGCTCGTCGCCGCCTTTGTGCTGCTGGCATTTGCCCCATGGACGCTGATCGGGGCCAATCTCGCTCTGCGCCCGGTGCAAAACGCCATCAACCGCCACTACGAGCGTCAGGCTCGCCATCTGCTCACGGACTGGGAGCCGCTGATTGTCGGCATCACCGGCAGCTATGGCAAGACGACCACCAAGTTCTGTGTCGGCGCTGTGCTCGAAACCGACCGGCCCACGCTCGTGACCCCCGATAGCTACAACAGTTTTCTGGGCGTGATTCGCACGATCAACGAGCAGCTCGAATGGCGCCACCGTGCGTTCGTCGTGGAGATGGGTATGTTTCGCCGCGGCGACATCGCCGAGCTGTGCGAGCTCGTGCATCCCAAGATCGGCGTGATCACGGCGATCGGGCCGATGCACCTGGAGCGACTCGGCTCGATCGAGCAGATCGCCGCCGCCAAGGGTGAGTTGCTGGACGCGCTTCCCGAGGATGGCCATTTCATCACCAACGCCGACGATCCGCGTTGCCTGGAGCTGGCGTCGCGCGCGACGGTGCCGGTGACTTTGTTTGGGATCGATGAGTCCGATGCGCAAGTGCTCGCACGGGACATCCAGCTGGCGGACGGTCGCACGGAGTTCAATCTGCAGCTCGACGGTCCCGACAGCCCGTCGATTCCGGTGAGCGCGGGCCTGCTCGGTCGCCACAACGTCTCGAATCTGCTCGCCGCAGCGGCGGTCGGGCGTGTGCTGGGGATCGAGCCGGCGCGCATCTCCGAAGGTCTCGCTCAGGTTGAGGCACCGCCGCACCGCCTGCAGTCGATCCACAACCGTCGTGCTGGCATCGTGGTGATCGACGACGCCTACAACTCCAACCCAGACGGAGCCGCAGCGGCGCTTCAGGTCCTGCGCGAGCACCCGGCCAAGCGTCGCCTGCTCGTGACGCCGGGCATGGTCGAGCTGGGCGAGCTGGAGGCCGAGCTCAACCTCCGCTTTGGCGAGCAGGCAGGCGCGGTGTGCGACATCGCGATCCTGGTAGGGCCGCTTCGTACCGAGCCGATCCGCGAAGGCCTGGCGGCAGCAGGCATGGACTCCGAGAGCATCCACGTTGTGCGCGACATCGCCGAGGCCACGACGCTGCTGGGGACACTCACACGCGCCGGCGACGTGGTCCTGTTCGAGAACGATCTGCCAGACACCTACGCCGAGCCAGAGGCCGCCTCGGCCCATAAGCTACAGCCCGTATGACACCAAACGGACTAAGGGTGGGCGTCGCCTTTGGCGGTCGCTCCGTGGAGCACGATGTCTCGATCATCACTGGGCTACAGGCCTTGGGCGTGCTCGAGGAGCGCCACGCGCCTGTGCCGATCTACATAGCTCGCAGCGGTCGCTGGTACACCGGCGATGCGCTACGCGAGCTGTCGGTCTATCAGCAGGACGGCGGCGACCCAGAGGCCGAGGAGGTCAATTTCGACCTGCACAACGGTCGTCTCTTGCGCGCAGGCGGTGGGGGAGGTTCGCTGTTGGGGCGTGGACGTCGCGTGCCAGAGCCGATCGAACTGGACGCGGTCGTCCTGGCTACGCACGGCACCCAGGGTGAGGATGGCTGCCTGCAGGGCGCCTTGGAGCTGGCCCAGCTGCCGTATGTCGGGCCGTCCGTCGGCGCTGCCGCTGCCGCGATGGACAAGGTCACGACCAAGGCCATCTTGGCTCAGGCGGGTTTGCCGGTCCTGGGTCATGTGGCGCTGCGGCGTGAGGAGTGGGATCTCGAAAAAGGGCAATGCCCCCCGCGCGTGCGGGGGGCATTCGACTTTCCGATATATGTCAAGCCTGCGTCGCTCGGTTCGAGCGTGGGCGTGCGCCGCTGCACGAGCGAAACCGAGCTGATCGACGCGCTGGAGCTGTGCTTCGAGCTCGACCGCACCTGCCTGCTCGAACCCTCGGTGGAGGGCGGCATCGAGGTCAACTGTGCAGTCATCGGACGCCCAGGCGTAGCCCCACGTGCGTCGGTCTGCGAGCAGCCGGTCGCCGCTGAGGATTTCCTGTCCTTCGAGGACAAGTACATGTCCGGGGCAAAGACTGAGGGCATGAAGGGCGCCCAGCGGCTGATCCCAGCACCGCTGCCGGACGAGCTGACAGCCCAAGTGCAGGACCTGGCCAAGCGCGCCTTCACTGCCTTCGGCTGCGCTGGCGTCACACGTGTGGACTTCCTGATCGACGCACAGCAGCAGGTCTACGTCAACGAGTTGAACACAATCCCGGGCTCCTTCTCCTTCTACCTGTGGGAGCCCGCGGGCCTGCCGTTCGCCGATTTGATGGACTCCCTGATCGACTTCGCTGTGGCCGAGCAGCAGGAGAAGCTGCGCACGACGACGGTGTTCGCCACAAACTTGTTGGCCGAACGCGCCTCTGGCGTGAAGGTGGGGGAGAAGGTATGAGCCGGGCGGCGGGTGTTTGCTCTCCAAAGTGGCGTGCCTCCCGCGCGTGCGCAGGAGGGGCAGCAGGCCGCAGGGGTTGGGGTGGCGCTCATCCAAATTGGGATGCCCCCTGCGCGCGCGCGGGGCATCGTGGTGAGCGAGCATGAGCCAAGCCCAGGCGATCGTCGCGATGGGAGGACGTTCGCTCGAGCGAGAGATCTCGCTGCGCAGCGGGCATCGCGTCGAGCGGGCGCTGCGCACGCTCGGCTACTCGGTCCAAGCGCTCGACGTCGATGGCGATTTCATCGACCTTGTACTGACCGAGCGGCCTCAATTTGTGTTCGTGGCGATGCACGGGCGCGGCGGTGAGGACGGCACGCTGCAGGACCTGTTGGAGACGCTGGCGGTGCCCTACACGGGCTCCGACCCGTTGGCAAGCGCTCTGTGCATGGACAAGATGCTGTTCAAGCGCATGCTGCGCCTGCACGACATCCCAACGCCGAGGTTCCACAGCTTCAACGAGACCGCCTTTCGCGAGTTGGGTGGGGCACGCACCTTCCCGAAGCTGCTGGAGGAGCTGCGTCTGCCGGCCGTGGTCAAGCCGGTCGCACAGGGTTCTGCGATCGGGATCAAGTTCGTCACGAGCGCCGAGCAGCTGCCGAGCGCGATTCTCGGCGCGTTCGGCTACGGCGATCGCGTGCTGGTCGAGGAGCGCGTGCTCGGACGCGAGCTGGCCGTCACCGTGCTCGACTCGCCGGCCGGCGAGGACGGCCCGCGCGCGCTGCCGGTCGTCGAGCTGTTCACGCCCGAGAGCTTCTACAGCTACGAAGCCCACTACACGATCGGTCAGTTGCGCATGGAGGTACCGGCGCAGCTCTCTGAGCAGGTGCGCGCGCGAGTCGAGCAGGTGGCGCTCGAGAGCTACGCCTTGATGGGCTGCCGCGACTTTGCCAGAGTCGATTTGATCCTCGACGAGCATGAGGTCCCGCAGGTGCTCGAGATCAACACGATCCCGGGCCTGACCGAGACCGGCATCACCACCGCCGCGGCCGAGGCGGCGGGGATGAGCTTCGCTGAGCTGGTCGAGGCGATCGTCGCCCGCGTAGTCGCCCTCTCCTGAGCAGCCTCCGCCGAGCCAAAGCTCACGCCCTTCGAAGTCGCCGAGCCACGTCGTGGGTGGGCACGCTCGGCGCACGTTCGCGGTCCAGACCGGCTGGGTGAAGAGTTCCAACCGCTCGATGATGTAGCGTTTACGCAACAGATGACGATTGTACTCTTCCAACCCGGGCCGGCCATTGTTCAACCTGCGTAATGCAGGTCTCGCAGGCACGGGTGGCAGTACGACCCGACCTACGAGGTGATCGCTATGGATCAGGACGACGAGGACAAGCAGCCCCCCAGACCGAAGCGGCGCCCGTCAGCCCCCGACCGTGGGACGCGCAAGCGCAGTGGCGGCAGGACCGGCGCCGATGCTTCCACATCAAAGAAGTCCACCGGTACGGGCGCCTCTATGGGTAAGGCTCGAGCAAAGGCTTCCGCCGGCAAGTCCGCCAGTGCAGCCGGCGCAAAGGCCAGGAGGAGTAGGGCGGCCAAGAAGTCGACCGCGGCCGATGTCTCGGCCGAGAAGTCCGGCGAGCCGCGGATCAGGCCGGACGCTGACTCGCGTCTCTCGCGCTCGCTGGAATACGGCGTGGCGATCCTCGAGTCGTTCTCGGCTGGGCGCCAGACGCTCGGGATCGCCGACATCGCCGACATCGTCGGCGTCACTCGTTCCACGACTCATCGCTACGCGATGACGCTTGTCGCACTTGGCTACCTCGAGCAGAACTCCAAGCGCAAGTACCGGCTAGCACGGCACGCCGCGGACCCGGGAGGCGCGGCGGTCGGGACCATCCGGCGGGAGCTGGCGGCACGCGCGGTGCTCGAAGAGCTGCGCGAGCAGACAGGCCACACGGTCAGCATGGGGGTACTCGACGGAGCTCGTGTCGTCTATGTTCACCGCCTGCTCGCCCACGGCGCGGGGCAGTATTCCGCCGACCACGATCTCGGAGTCGGGGCCGGCATTCCCGCCTACTGCTCGGCACTCGGCAAGGTCTTGCTGGCGAGCATCTCCGATGCCGAGCGACGTGAGCTGCTGGCTACGATCGAGTTCGAGCCACATGGTCCAAACACGATCGAGGAGCGCAACGAGCTGGCCGCAGAGCTCGACCGCATCAGCACACGGGGAGTCGTGGTCAGCGACGAAGAGCTGTTCGCCGGCTCGCGCTCGATTGCGGCGCTCGTCCCGCGTCCGCGCAGCGAGCACCCAGCCGCGATCGAGGTGACCGTACCTTCCTTCGTCTACACGGTCGAGCAGTTGCGCAAGCGGGTCGGTCCACGTCTCAAGCGTGCGGTCAAGCTGATCTCGGAGGACTGAGAACGTCTTTCAGAACGATGAGCGGGTTCGTCGTTCACACAGACTTGCTCACAGATCCATCAGCTTGTGTTGCATGGCGTAGCGAACGAGCTGCGCGCGTGTGTCCAGATTCAGCTTGCGATGGATGCGGGCGCGGTGCGTCTCGATCGTACGTGGTGAGAGCCCGAGCTTGTCGGCGATCTCCACGCTCGTGTGACCGAGCGCGATCAGACGCAGCACCTCGCGCTCGCGGGGAGTCAAAGTGTCGCTGTCGTTTTGCTTGCCGCCGTTGAGCTTGGCTGCAAGCGCGGGACTTACGTAGCGCTCGCCGCGCGAGGCCTCGCGCACCGCCGCCGGCAGGTCGGAGTCGGCCATCTCCTTGAGCACGAGACCCGAAGCGCCATTGTCGAGCACGCGCTGCGCGAAAGCCGGGTCGTCGTTCGTTGTGAGGACGACGATGCTCATATTGCGCAGCTCGCGGCCCAGCCTGTCGAGCGCAGCGATCCCAGAGCCGCGGCTTGACATGCCCAGGTCGAGCACGAGCACGTCGGGCCTACGCGCGTGCACGTGGGCGATGACCGCGCTCAAACTGTCCGTTTCGGCGATCACGTCGATGTCCGCTTCGCCGTCGAGCAGCAGGCGCAAGCTCCGGCGCATCGCCGTGTGGTCGTCGGCCAGAACAATCCTGATCGACCCCGTGAGATTGGCGTCGGGCTCTGGGTCTGGGACCGGCGCGAGCCGAGAAAACGGAAGCATGAGAAAACGCTAGAGCGTCACGAGGCCCGTGACGACCGGACAAATCCCTCGTTGGCACCGCGGCAAAGCACTGACGGCGCCTCAGCTAAGCTCGCGTCGTGTCAGTCGACCCCAAGCCGCTTCCTATTCGGTGAAGGGCATGTCGCGTTGCGCGTAGGCATCCTCACCGGTGGCGGCGACTGCCCAGGCCTGAACGCGGTGATTCGCGGCGTCGTGCGTCGTGGGATGGGACTGGGCCAGACAAGTTTCGTAGGTTTTCGCCACGGCTGGGCCGGCGTGCTCGAGCAGGACACGATCGAGCTCACACGCGAGAGCACGGCGGGGATACTGCCGCGTGGGGGAACAATCCTCGGCACCTCACGCACTAATCCCTTCGACGGCCGCGTGGATGCGCTGGAGCGGATCAAGGAGACCTTCGAGCGCGAGCGTCTGGATGCGCTGATCCCGATCGGCGGAGAGGACACGCTTGGTGTGGCGCTGCGTCTGAGCGAAGAGGGATTGCGGCTCGTGGGCGTGCCCAAGACGATCGACAACGACATCGGCGCCACCGATTTCACCTTCGGATTTCAGACTGCCGTGCAGATAGCCACCGATGCGATCGACCGGCTGCACACGACCGCGGAGTCGCACAACCGCGTGATGGTCGTCGAGGTGATGGGTCGCCACGCCGGCTGGATCGCCACCTATGCGGGCATCGCCGGCGGTGCCGATGCGATCCTCGTGCCCGAGCGTCCGTTCGACATCGAGGAGGTGTGCGCGCGCTTGCGCCGCCGTCACGCGCGCGGTGTCACGTTTTCGATCGTCGTCGTCTCCGAGGGGGCGTCTCCCCGCGAAGGGACCGCCATGACGGTCGCGACTGAGCAGCCGACGGACGAGTTCGGGCACGCGCGCCTCGGCGGGATCGGCGTGGAGCTGGCGCATGAGATCGAGTTGGCCACAGACTATGAGACACGCGCGACGATTCTCGGCCACGTGCAACGCGGAGGCACGCCAACCGCATATGACCGAGTGCTCGCCACGCGCTTTGGCGTCGCCTCGATGGACGCGGCAGCAGCCGGTCATTTCGGGCAGATGGTGGCCTTGCAAGGCACCCAAATAGTCGAGGTGGGAATGGCACAGGCGCTGGCCGAGCCGAAGCTGCTCGATCCGGCCCTGTTCGAGACGGCCGAGGTGTTCTTCGGCTGAGGTCCTCGGTGGATCGGCTGGCGCTCGGGCCAGACTGGTTTGCCGTGGTTCTGAGTGGAGCGGTCGGCGATTGTGGCCGGTCCGCAATCGTGCTGAGTGGACCGATCGGCGATTGTGCCCGAGTGCTCGGGAAGCTATCCCTGCGTGGCCAGCGGCTGCGATTGAGCGTCAACTATGCGTTGGCGGCGGATCGGCAGGCGTGCCTCGATCGTTGTTCCCTGCCCGCGCGACGAGTCGATTTCAAACGTCCCGTCGAGCAGTTGCACACGCTCCTGCATCCCCAGCAGGCCGAAGCCGTCTGAGTGCACTGAGGCATCGAAGCCATCGCCGTCGTCACGTACGCGCAGGTGAATGTCGGCGTCGTCCTCGTGAACCTCGACGATTGCTCTTTTCGCTTTACCGTGCTTGGCGGCATTGGTGAGCGCCTCCTGCACGATTCTGTACAGGGCGGTCTCGACCTCCGGGCTGTGGCGCGTCCTGTCTTCTGAAAGTTCGATGCTCATGTCCACATCGATGCCGTGGCGCTCAGAGCGTTCGCCGAGCGCTTGGATCGCCGCCGCAGCACCGAGCTCGTCCAGGGAGGCGGGGCGCAGGTCGGTGATCAGCGCGCGCAGGTTGGTGATCCCTTCCTCCAGATGGTCGATCGCGCTGCTGACGGCCCGCTCGAGCGCCTCGGGCTTGCCGGAGCGCCGGGCCGTGGAGAGACCTACGCGCAGAGCGCTCAAGCTCTGCAGGGTGTCGTCGTGCAGCTCGCGCGCCCAACGCTGGCGTTCGGCCTCGGCCGCAGCCAAGCGTTGGCGTTGGCGCTCGGAGGCAACAGACTGAGCAGTGGCCACAGCGGTGGCGGCACTGGCGGCAAACGCCTCCAGCAGGCGCTCATCGTCGGTCGTGAACTCCGGGCCGTCGTGCAGACGGTCGATCGCGACGAGCACGCCATAGGCGTGGTTTTGGAAGACAAGTGGCACTAGCAGACCGCCGTGTGCCTCCACGCCGAGCGTGCCCAGGTCATGCTCGTCAAAGCGAGCGCGCGTCAGCGGTTCCTGCAAGCGCTGGGCATGGCGCGTGCGCAGTGCGGCGCTCGCGGCCGAATCGCCAAGCGGCACCTGCTGCCCGAGCAGTCCATCTGGCAGCTCGCCCGCTCCGGCCGACACCAGCAGACGACCGCGTTGCACGAGCTCGATCACGAGGATACGCGCGTCGACGAGCGCGCGCCCGCGCTTGGCGACGAGCTCGAGGATCACCTCGAGGTCCGTCTCCGCGCCGACAGCTCGCGCGATCTGAGTGGTGGCGTTGAGCGCGGCCACGGTCCGCTGCAGCTCATCGCGGTGCTCCTTGGTGCCGGTATAGCGGCGTGCGTGGTCGATCGCGAAGCCGGCGAGCTCGGAGAGCATCGCGACAGCCTCTTCGTCTGTCTCGGTGAACTGCTCGCCACGGGCCTTCTCCGTCAAGTACAGGTTGCCGAAGGGGGTGCCGTCGATCATGACCGGCACTCCGAGGAAGCTGCTCATCGGCGGATGGCCGTGAGGGAAGCCGTAGGAGCGCGGATGTTCGCTGATGTCAGTAAGTCGCAGCGCCTCAGGATGGGTGATCAGCTCGCCGAGCACGCCTCGTCCGCGTGGTAGCGCCCCGATGCCCTCTCGTTCCGACTCGTCGATGCCGGTCGTCAGGAAGCGTTCCAGTTCGGTGCGCGAGTCGCCAAGCAAGCCCAGGGCAGCGTAGCGAGCACCGGTCAGCTCGCGGGCGGAGTCGAGCACGCGATTGAGCACCACCTCGAGGTCGAGCTCGGCGAGCACGCTGCGGGCGATGTCGAGCACCCCTTGGGCGGTGCGATCCATTGTCAGCGGGTCCAATCGACCGGCGATTTGCGAGTGTAGCCAACGGCTTGCGAATGCCAGCCAACAGGTGAATGGCAAGCTCGACCGACCGGCGAGCGCGAGCCAGAAGAATTTCCCACAGGAAGGCCTGGTGCGACAAAGGAGATCGAGCCGTGCTCACCAAACGGCGCGGCGTCATACGACTTGTTCTCGAGCGGCCCGATTGACGGTCTGCGCAATGTCCTACGGCTGGCCACTGCTCACATCCCTATGTATTACTGCAACCCCTGCACCTGACTTCTGGGCCAATGAGCTTACCGCAGAATGGGCCTATTTTGCGTAAAACGAGTTGTGCGATTCAGACAAGAAGTACGAACGCTTGACTCCAGAATGGCTACTTCGGGCCTGAGGTTTGGGCTATCCCTTGAACGTCGAGGAGCCGTGATCGCCGAACGGCTCATCGCGTGCACGCACCGCCTCGCGGAAGCCGTTCTGCATCGCCTGACGTTGGAATTCGTAGCCCTCGGCTGTGTGGCGAGCGACGCCGTCCAGCAGCGTCCCAAGCGCCTGTGTCGTGTGCAGGCCCTGGGCGTAGAGCGATTGGTTGACGAGCAGCTTCATCATGCGAAGCTGACCGATCGGCACGCGAGCGATTCGCTCGAGCAGGATCTCGGTGCGCTCGTCGAGTTGCTCGGGCGCAGGGGCCTCGATCGCGAGCCCCCAGTCGAGCGCCTCGGTACCCGACAGCGAGTCGCCTGTGAACAGCAACCGCTTGGCGCGCTGAGGGCCAAGCCTGTGAATCCACATCGAAGTCGTCGGCGAGCCCCAAACGCGCGCAGGCGGGTATCCGATCTTCGCATCGGCGGCGATCAGAAGCAGATCCGAGCACAGGGCCATGTCGGTGCCGCCGGCGACACAAAAGCCGTGGACCTTGCACACGACGGGCTTGCCGCAATGAAACAGCGACATAAACGCGCGCACGTTGCGGCTCATCATCGCGTAGTCGACCATCGCGTCCCAGGTGCCGGCAGGATCGTGATTCGCGGCCATCACGTGCGGGTCCAGTGGCGAGCCAGGGGGAGCTGCGAGATCGTCCTCGCCGAGGCGGCCCTGGCCCTCGGCGCTCTCCACGAGGTCATATCCGCCGCAGAAGCCCTTGCCGTTGCCGGAGAGCAGGATCACGTGCACCGCTGGGTCGAGGTCGGCTTGCTCCACGTATCGCTCAAGCTCGGTGACCAGTAGGCGCGTGATCCCATTGCCGCGCTCGGGGCGGTTGAGCGCGATGCGGGCGATGCGGTCGGTGGCGGTGTAGGTAAGGGTCTCTGGTGTCACGGCCAAAGTCTCGCATGTGTCTCGTCGTGGTCGCTGCCAGACGGGCAGCGAGTGCCAAAGCCCGCGTCGGGGCAACCAAGGACATAGTCGACAGTGCGAAAGCTGGGCCACCAAGCGCACGATCACGGCATTGAAAGCGGAGGGGGGGAGATTCGAACTCCCGAGACGGGGGTCGCCCGCCTAACGGTTTTCAAGACCGCCGCATTCAACCGCTCTGCCACCCCTCCAAGGGTGTTCGCAGTACAAATGCTAGGGGACATTCGACAAACGGTTGATTGTGACGCTTGTCTGTCGAGGGTGACCGGTATTTGGACGACTAGCGTGGTGTGAGGTCGATTCGCCTGATTGCTATTCCCAGCGCCGTCGTGGTGCTGATGTTCGCGCTCGCCGGTGCTCCTGCGCAGGCCGTCGAAACCGGTGTGGTCATCAACGGCCCCGAAGGGCTCTCGATGCAGAGCGTCCACCAGGTTGCCGGTCTCGGCGTCGGCTGGGTGCGGGTGTTTGCCGCCTGGAACATCTTCGAACCGAACCGCGGCCACCTCAACGAACCGGAGATCGCCACCTTGGAAGAGGGTTTGGCGGCGCTGCCCAAGGGCACGAAGGTGATCGTCGACGTGGTCAACACGCCCCAGTGGGAGACCGGTTCGAGCAATCCTGCGATGCCGCCGAGCGATCCGGCCGACTACGCTCGTTTCGCCGGGGCACTGGCCAAGCGTTTCGCCGGCCGCGTGGCTGCGTGGGAGATCTGGAACGAGGAGGACGCCTCGTTGTGGTGGGCAAGCGGCCCCGACCCGGTGGCCTACACGGCGCTCTTGAAGGCTGCCTACCACGCGATCAAGTCAGCGGACCCCGGCGCGACAGTGGTGCTCGGCGGCCTGACCGGCAACGACTACGAATTCCTCTCCCAGCTCTATGCCGACGGGGCGAAGGGTTTCTTCGACGCGGTGGCGGTCCACACCGACACGATTTGCGACGTCGAGTCGCCCTATGAAATCCTGCGCGACGGGCAGACCGACCCGCGCATCAGCCGCTGGTCGTTCCTGGGCTACCGCACGGTGCACGAAGTGATGCTCGCTCATGGTGATGACAGCCCGATCTGGATGACCGAGCTCGGCTGGAGCACAGATACGTCGGTGTGCAACTCAGGTGCCTGGGCAGGCCAGAAGCTGGCCGGCGTGAGCCCGCAACAACAGGCGACGTTCCTGCTTCAGGCCTACCACTGTCTCGCCCAAGACCCCTATGTGCAGGTT
>DATHMQ010000108.1:0-10868 GCA_035486935.1 Solirubrobacteraceae bacterium | reverse complement strand
TGCTCTCGCAGCGCTCGTTCCAGTTGCCCGAGCCGCGCCGAAATCTCGCGCACCTGGACAAGCACGTCGTCCTCGGCGACCTCGACGTGTTCGACGCTCGGTGCGAGAAAGCGCTGCGCGACCGCCCCGATGAGGAGTGTGGCCGTTCCAATGCCAACCAACATGACGAGGACGGCGATGACCTTACCCTCGGTTGTCTTCGGAGTGATGTCGCCGTAGCCAACGGTCGTCATCGTGGTAACTGCCCAATAGACGCCGTTGCCGAACGAAATACCTTCCTCGGCGGCGAACCCAGCGCCGCCCACCATAGCCGTGAGGAGCGCAAGCCCGGCCGTCGCCTTGACGCCTTCCATGGAGAACACGACACGAGTCAGGGGAGCCAGTCGCAACAGCCGGAAGACCCGAAGCAGGCGCAACACGCGGATGCTCTGCACGCCACTTTTGAGGAATGGCGGAGTGAGCACGACGATCGCAAGATCGATCGGGCTCGTAAGCAGATAGCGGGCTCGATTGGGTGTGAGCCAGATCATGGCTACCAACTCAGCCAAGAAGGCCAACCAGATCAGCCAGTTGAGCGCTTCCCCAAGTGTGTGTAGCGACTCACTTACGTTGGTGAACTGCAAGATTGTCGTTGGGATGCTCAGGACCGCTGCCGCTAGGAGCGGCTTCTCGAAGTAGCGATGGACCCTCTCGATCTCCCCATCTCTAGTTGCGGCGTCCATCGACCTCTACTTTCCACGCCACGCGATCGGGCCCTGCCGCGTACTGCGCGGATTCGGAGGCTTGGGACAGTGTGGGCTTGCGCACAGCAAGCCGCCTGTGCCTTCGCTCGTCTCGGACAGGTCGTCGGCCCGGTACCGCCGACGAGTGCCCGCAGGCGCTCCTTGTAGCGCCTTTGCGACGCGTCTCGCGGGGGGCATGGCGCTCCCGCATGTCGACCGAGGTCAGCGGCGTCCGATTGTGCGAACATGGGCAGCGTGCAGATCAGTGCTCGGCGGGGACAATCGCTGGCAGCGACCGCGCTTGTGGCCGCTGCGATCCTCGTCGCGGCGGCGCCAACCGTCTCGGCACGGACGATCGCAGTGCCTGCCACAACCTGTACGCGGGACACGCCGGCCGTGATTCATGGTGAACATAAGTGCCTTGGTGCAGGCGAGTACTGCAAAGGTGCTTACAAACGCGAATACCTCCGCTACGGCTACGAATGCGTAGGATCGCCGCCGCGGCTCAGGCGCCGCCGGCAGTAGCTGGCCTGGAGAGCGCTGGCAAGCAGGCGCGGTAGTCGCGCGCCCGGGGCCCCTACCTGCCTTCGGTTGTAGGTGGCTCATCGGTGCCGCTGACGAGTGCTCGCAGGCGCTCCATCGCCGCGAGGTCGCGGCGCATCCCGTGGCGGTAGACCCGCAGGGTGAAGCCTGGATCGGTGTGCCCGAGTTGATCCATCACGCTGCCAGGATCAACTCCGAGGGCTACGAGAATCGACGCAAACGTATGGCGCAGCTTGTGAGGCGTCAGCCCCTCCGGCAGCGTCACATCACCGGCCTTGATCAGGTTGTGGTTCGCGTGTTCCACTGCCCTGTCGAGCACGCGTTGGCGGATGTTGCTCTGCTTTGGTTCGGTGCCGTAGGCCGTCGCGAACACGAAGTCGCTGGGGGCCACGAGCGGTGCTTGCGCCTTGTGTGTGCGCAGCTCGTCGCGGAGTGCCGGCAGGAGGTCGATCTGCCGGACGCCCGCGTCGGTCTTTGACGCGCGCACTGTGATGCGGTTGTCGGTGAGGTCGATGTCGCGCCACTGGAGCGCCGTCAGCTCCCCGATTCGCAGACCGGCGAACACCAGTGTTGCCAAGAGCGCGCGCCGGTAGACAGGGCCCCCCTTCTGATCGTGGCCTCCCTTCACCTGCGCGCGTCGGTCGAGTTCGCTGGCTGCGTCGAGTAGCGCCTCGATGTGGTCAGGTCGATCCAGCCATATCGGGGCTACCTTCTGCGTCTTCAGCCGCCGCCGTCGGCCCTTCGCGGGATTCGCCTCGATCAGTCCGTACTCCACTGCAACCTCGAGAATCTGCCCCAATCGGGTGATGGTCTTGTTGATGCTTGTGGCAGAAAGGGGACGTCGGGGTCGTCGGCGCTTGCAGCCACGCCTGTCCACGTACTCATCGATGAGCGGCTTGCCACGAGCGGCGGCGGCCCGTATGGCTTGACCTTCCGCCACCTTTTCCTGCCGGTAGCGGTCAATCTCTCGGACAGTGATCTGACTCAACGTGTGATTGCGGAAGAACGGAAGCAGGTGGTGGGCGAGCTGCCATTCGTAGTCGAGTCTCGTCTTCGCTTGCCACTCGCCCTTCGTCGCCTCGAACCACTCCGACGCGAATCGGTGGAAGCCCGGATCGGGATTGACATTCGCCACGGGCTCCGGGCTTGGCGGGCGCCAGGCGCCGCGCTCTACGTCGGCCATCACATGGCGCAGCGCCTGCTCGGCTTTCACCTGACTCCAGTCTTCCTCTGCTGTGCCGAGCGTCTGGTATTGCCGCGTGCCGTAAGCCCGGAATCGGAGCGCCCACGTCCCATTCGTACGGTGGACCACCTGCCCTGTCGCGGGACGTGGCATCAATCCGCCTCGGAAGCACTGCTCGTGTCATCCCAGAGGCGGGTGTTGCGTCGGCCGGCACGTCGGCTGCGCAGGAGTGCCTGCTCGGATGTGTCGAGTCGATCGTCGCCTGGCTCGCGGTGGTTATCGATGTCTGCGGATGCGTCGTTCGGCTCGACCCACTCGCCCGCGCAGTAGGTGGCTGAGCCGAGCCGCCAGACTGCTCGCCGAAGATGCTCGCCAAGCTCGAACCACGCATCGGAGCCGGCTGGAGGTTCGGCGCTCAGCAGTCGGGCGCCCTCGTCCAGAGCCTCTCGGACACCGGCGCGGAACCTGTCCAGCTCCTGAGCCCCAACAGTCCGCGCGTTGCGCCAGGCGCGATGCTGCGGCGACTCTGGGAGCTGCGGGACGGTGCCGGCGCGAAGCGACCGCTGGAGACGGCGCCGGCCGATTGGCGTGAGCGCCCATACCTGCACTCCGTGGCGGCGCGAGCACGCAAGTGATCCGGCAAGCTCTAGAGCGCCGATCTGAGAGCGCACACGACGGGCCATCGCCGAGCGTCGGGGAATGTCCCGGTGTTCGAGGATTGTCCAGATGGGTATGTCGCTGTGGCCTCTGGCGCGGTGTCGCTCGGCCCTCTCCATCGCGGCCAGCACCAGCACGTCGGAGATGACGTCGGCAGGGGTGTTTATCGTCGGTTCCTCCTTGGGTTGGAGGCTCCGGGAGACTGCTCTGGGCGAGGGAGGCACCCTCCGTCTCGATAGGGTGCCTATGCGCCGGGAGTTCGTGCTCTCGGTGCCACGGCGCCCGGCGGTCCTACCCGCGCGGGCGCCACTTGTAAGGTGCCGCTGACGATAGCGCAACCTAGCCAGAGTTACAATGCCAGCCTCAGCGCCCGACGACACAGAAGACCATCGCGCCTTCGGACGAGCGCTGCGCAAGCTCCGGCTGAGGGCAGGACTCACGCAGGAGGAGTTGTCGGCTCGGGTCGGCATCGGAGTCGCATACCTGTCCCGCCTCGAAAACGGCCACCGTGGCGCTCGCTGGCACACGGTCATGCGGTTGTTGCGCGCGCTCGACACGACGCTTGCAGATCTCGGAGACGCGATCGACCAACAGACCCCATCACCGGAGGACTGACGGCGGGTCACGGTTGCCCCTCGCCGTCATCGAAGGTGATCGCTGAACCTCGAATGGGCAGCAACTCAGAGCCGCTGCCAGTTCGTCGTCGTCGGCCTCGTCGTGAACTTCCTGCGGGCACGGACGATTTCGGCACGCGCAGATCCGTCGTACTGCGACCGGCAAGTACCTTCCTGGCTTCCACCGGGTCGAAGCGAAGTCTCGGCTTTGAGCCGGCACCTAGCCTGACGGCGCCCAGCTCGTCGCGGTGCGCGTACACCCAGGAGCGATCGACGCCCAGCTCGGCGGCGAGTGTCGCGGCATCAACCAGTCGGCGGTGGTTGGGCGCCGAGTCGTCGCGCATGAGCGCGACTACGCGCAGTGCGACGGCCTCGACCCAGGAGGCATCGATTTGGGTCCCCGCGTCTAGCGGTGGTGAATGGCGTACCTGTCCTTGGTGCACACCCTTAATGACCCTCAACCGGCCAAAACGGCCAGCAAGTTTCGCGATCCGTGTTGCGCGTCAGCACCACGCCGCGTCGCGGCCCTGCACTGGATCGGCCAAGCCCTCTTCTCCCTGCTTCGACGTGCGCGCCCGTCTCTGGCGATTCGCCGCCCCGTCGCTTCGCCCCGTCGCGTCGCTCCAACTGCCAGTACAGACGATATGCACGGGTGTGCGCTGGGTGTGCGGGCGCTGTGTAATTCGTTGGCCGTTTTGGGCCGCTCACGGTCATCACTTATGTGATGACTGCATCGAGTATCCCGGCGTCGGGTGGTGGCGGCTACGCGCGCTACTTGGAGAGCAAGACAGTCGCGCCCGAGCGAGGCGACTACTACCTGACCCCAGACGGGGAGATGACGCAGGCCCCTGGCCGTTGGCTGGCGGACCCCGAGACGCTGGCTCGGCTGGGGGTGCAGGCCGGTGAGCCGGTCGAGGGTGCGGACTTCATCGCGTTGATGGATGGGCGCCATCCAGGCACGGGCAGGTGGCTGCGTCCGGAGGGCGCGGGCGGCGGTAGGGGCGGCGGGATCGATGTGACGTTCAGCGCGCCGAAGTCCGTCTCGACGGTTTGGGCGCTCGGTGATCCGTGGCAACGCGAGCAGATCGAGGCCGCGCACGCCAGAGCCGTCCAGAGCAGCGTGCGGTATCTGCGCGAGCAGGTGCCGGTCGTGCGCCGCCGCTACAACGGCCAGGTCGTGGAGGAGCATGCCAAGGACGTGATCGCCGCCGAGTACCGACACACCACCGCGCGAGGGGTCAGCGGGGCTCGGGCACCCGACCCTCAGCTGCACAGTCACGTCGTCATCAGCGGCGCGGTGAGGGAGGACGGGCGGATCGTGGCGGTCGCTTCGCGGCCGATCTTCCGGTCGGCCCGCGAGCTGGGCGCGTTCTACCGCTCCGCGCTCGCTGAGGAGCTAGCCGGCGAGGGCTATGAGATCGAGCGGGGCACCGGCAAGGACGGCCGCTATTTCGAGATCGCGGGCGTGCCACGAACACTGATCGAGGCGTTCTCTGGCCGCTCCCGTGAGGTCGCCAGGGCGGCCGAGCGGTTTCGTGCCCGCTACGGCCGTGCGCCGGAACGCGGGGAGCTGCGCAACCTCGCGCTCGAGAACCGCCGGGCGAAGGAGCTGACCACGCGCGGCGACCTGCAACGCGTGTGGAGCGAGACGGGCCGGCGTCACGACTTTGGCCCAGACGAGGCTGTGCACCTGATCGGTGCGCCCGAGTGGCCGAAGGTCGAGCGGCCGATTGAGGATCGGATCGAGAGGCGGCTGACAGAGCAGCACGCCGTGTTCCACGCACGCGACCTGCACGCCGTCGCGCTGGAGCAGACTGCGGGAGAGATGCCGCCCGATCAGGCGCTCACCGTGGCGAGGGAGATGATCCGCGACCGGCGAGTCCTCACCCTGGAGGGCGGGCGAATGACCACGCTTGCCGTGCGCGCTCAGGAGCAGGCGATCGAACGCCGCTCCGAGATGCTCGCCCAGCCAGCCGGCAGAGACATCGGCGAGCGAACACGCGCCGCAGCAACACACGCAGTCGCCGAGCGCATCGGCGCACCACTGAGCACCGAGCAAATCGCCGCTCTGGAGGTGCTCACCGGACCCGAGCGCCTTGCCGTCCTCGTCGGCCCTGCCGGGACCGGGAAGGGCATCGTGATCGACGCCGCTGCTATCGCCGAGCAGCACGCCGGCCACCGCACGATCGGCGTCGCTGTGTCCGGGTCTACGGCCGAGCGCCTCGGCACTGACAGCCCAGCCCTCACCGGAAAGACACTCACCCTCGACGCGCTCGTCGCCCGTGCAAACACGGGGATAGTCGAGATCCACCGGGACACGACGATCGTCTTGGACGAGGCCGGGATGGTCGATCACGCTCGGCTCGATGCGTTGACCGATCTTGTCGAGCGCTCCAGCGCGAAGCTGATCGCGGTCGGTGACGGCAAGCAGCTCCCCTCGATCGGCCCTGGAGGCATGTTCGACAGGCTCACCGGCCACGCACCGACCGCCGAACTCGCGGACATCCACCGCACCAGCAATGCCGGCGAGCAGAAAGCCTGGAGAGCGCTACGCGCCGGCGAACCCGAGCGCGCGATGGCGCACTACCACTCCCGTGGACGGCTGCACCTCGCGGACACCCGCGACCAAGCAGCCGAGAACGCCGTCCAGGCATGGGGGCAGCTCACCAGCGAACACGACGACATCCGTTCGGTGGCGCTGATCGCAGATGCCTCAAACCAGGAGATCGACCGCCTCAATGCCCGCGCGCAGCATCTACGAGCCGAACGCGGCGAACTCGGCAACCAGGAGATCGCCCTCCCCAATGTCCACTACGGCCTGGGCGACGGCGACCTCGTCGCGTTCACCGCCCAGCACAGACCACGCGGACAACTCAGGATCGAGAACGGCGCACGCGGCCAAGTCACTCATGTCCACCAACACGGCGTGACGATCATGCTCGACGGATCAGGGCGACGAGTTCAGCTCGCCAGCGAACACCTCGACACGCTACGACTGGCGTACGCCCAACACGTCTACCGCCAGCAAGGCGCGACCGTCGAGCGCTCCGTCGTCCTCACCGGCGGCTGGCAAACCAGCAAAGAGACCGCCTACGTCCAGGCCACACGCGCCCGCCACGGCACCGACTGGTACATCGCCCGCGACCAACTCGGCACGACGGACAAGACGCCGACCGCATCAAACGACTCGCCCAAAACATGAGCTACAGCCGCAGACAAACACCATCACTCGACTACCGAGAGGCCACTGACCTCGGCTGGCAACCCAGCCGAAACCCACTGCGACTGCGACACATCCTGCGACCCGCCCACTGGCTCACCCGACAGCCATCCCGCGATACGCCCGACCGCAGCGCCCGACGCGGACGGTGACCAGAACCAAGGACGTGGCGCCCCCAACATCGATGGCAGCCGACTCATGCTGACCGCAGACTCGAATCAGCTCGACGTGTCCTTGCCGTGGTGCGGCGAAGCATGGTACGCCTGCAAATCACCGTGGCTCGTCTTGCGCCGGGTAAGGCGGATCAACGATGTCGACGACGTGCTCAGGCTTAAACCGAATCAGGTCCCCTGAGTAGAGTCTTGGGATACCAGCAGGGTGATTGAAGAGCGTCCCAACCAGACGTCCACGCCGAACGGCGGCGAGATCGACCCACATACGCTCGCACCAGCCGTCCCGCAACTCGAACAGCAGCCTCACTCTGTCCCCAGGCCGTATGGCGTCCTTTTCCTCGTCGCTCGGAATCCAAAAAGAGTCGGGAAACTCCTGGTGGCGCTTGACACCCGAGTCGAGATGCCAGCGTTCGATGATGCGACCAGTCGCGGCCCAAACTACCCGCTCCCACGCACCCTCGAACAGCGCAACCTCAAGTTGCTCCAACACCCAAAAGGGTCGTTCTATACGCGGCACTGCATGAAGCTCGGCTAGCAGCTCTGCCCTGCGTGGATCGTCACGAGGAAACGCTAGAACGATGATCCGAAGCAGTGCGCCGGGAGCAAATCCAAACACGAGCAGTGCGATAAGGAAAGTGGGCCATGAGACGATGGCGTTCAGCATCTAGGCGAACTCTCCAGCCAGGACATCGAAGCGCTTTTCAGCACGGATCTCGCCTAGCAGCGCGCCCAGCTCTCGCTTGCCGGCGTCGGTCAGTTCGTAGTAGCGCCTCGGGGGTCGGCGGCGCGTCGGTGCCTCAAGTGACTCCCATCCATCGCTAAGCCAACCCTCGTTGAGCATTCGATGAAGGATCGGATACAGCACGCCAGACCGGAGGCCCGACCGCTTGGAGAGGTCATAACCCCAGTAGCGGCCTTCCGGCTGCTCCATGAGCGCCACGGCCACTTGGATCGTTGAGCGAGTTCGCCTCATGTGCCTAAGTCTACATAGGTAGAGGACGAACACGGTTCTCACAGGTTCTCTTCCACACTGCTCGACTCGGGTCCAGTCCGAGCGTGATGGGCGACGGTCGGCGACGACCGGCGCAGGAACAAACCCCTGCGCTGCGCACTTCTTGTGCACCCAAACGCCGACATCCCTCGTAGTAGCCTCTCTGGCGTGGGCACGATTCAAGAGCTTGCGGCCGATCTTGCGGTCGAGGAGCGCACGTTGCGCCGCGCCGCGTCTCAGGGGGCTTTCCGTACCAGCCGAAGTGGATCGCGCCGCCTCCAGTTGGCACCCGGCGAGCCCGAGTACCTCCGTGCACATTGGCTGCTTCTGTCTGAGCTTCGCGAGGAGCTGCGGACAGATCATGGCGTTCGTCTGGCAGTGCTCTATGGCTCGTTGGCGAGAGGCGATGAGGACGAGGGCTCGGATCTCGACCTATTGGTCGCGCTCGCCGACGATCACGTCTCGGCGGGGTTCAAGCTGGCCGCTCGCCTGCAACGCGTGAGCGGTCGCCGCATCGACATTGCCCACTTGGTACGCGTGGAGGCCCAGGCGCCGCTTCTGCTGGACCGGGTGCTCGATGAGGGGCGTGTCGTGATCGACCGTGACGGACAGTGGGACGAGCTGCTCGAGCGCCGCCCAGCGATCCGTGCCCGTGCCCGCCGTGCCCACCGTCGCCAGATGGCCGGTGCGGCCCACGCAATCAAGGAGCTGACTGCGTGAGCGACCCTCTGCCCGCGAGGATCAGCCGCAATGCTCTTGCGGCAGAGCAGGCTCGGTTGGCTCGCTTCTTTCAGGCCATCAACAAGCACCGCAAGGCACTCGACCTCGCAATCGAGGAGAACTTCGGCGGCCGACTTGACCCTGCCGAATGGAGGATCGCCTTCGAGTCTGTCGAGCCGCATGACGCCAACCGCACGATGGTCGTCACCGGCGATCACTCTGCTGTGCTCAACGCCTATGTCGAGATCCTCAAGGCGAGCGCCGGATCACGTTTGGTCGGCCTGCTCCCGCACCGCCGCCCGCATGCCGAGCAGGTCTTCGAGGCGCTCCTGGCCGACGACGGGCTGACCAAAGATCAAGCAGCCCTCCTGAACGAACTCTACGTTCTTGAGGGGCGACTTGAGCACGCCTCGCCGGATGTCGACGCGGGAGAGGTCCGCGATGGTGTCGAACGGCTACGCGAGGCGCTCCCCGGGTTGATCGAGGGTGCGCGTGTTTGGCTGGGTCGCCACGGCGTCGAGCTTGGGTGAGGATTCGTTTGGGCACTGACCCCGTTCCAGTGCCCAAACCCCATCAAATCGCCCGCAATCCCGTCGCATCGAGCGTGGCGTCAGGGAACCAGAATCCGTTGCTACGCCTGCAATTCCGGCCATTTTAGCCGCTCATGGTCCCGCCTCCTAAGCGGTAGATCCAGGTTCGACTCCTGGCGGGGGCATTAGTCCGAAAGGCCTATGTCAAGCGGTTTTCAAGCTCCGCTCGTTGTTCGCGGCTAGCTCCACCCAAGGCTTCTGCACCTCGCTGCTGCCCATCCAGCTGCCCGGTAGGCGAGTAAGAACGACCGGCACTGAGCCAGCCCTGCCCCTCTGTAGCCTCCTCGCGTGTGAGCGCCCCAGGAACCGATCCCCGATTCTCACGTCCCAGCCCAAGAGGCGGAGAGTCCTTGGGTGCCCTTGCCGAAACAGTCGACCCCGACGGACGTGCCGTTGTCCTCGATCAGGAAGGCTGGGACCACATCCTCCACGAGCACCGAGAGCTGGCTACACACCGCGACGAGATCATGGCGACAGTCAGCTCTCCAAATCATCGCCGTCCCGACCCACGCTCCGGACGCGAGCGCTATTACAGCCGAGACGTCGCACGAGGCGGTGTGCTGCTCGCGCTGGCTGCGATCGTGCTCGCGGGGCCGATCATCTCACTGCTCGCCGGCGGTGGCGCGGTGCGCCTGCTCGCAGCTCGCTATCTGCGCATCGCGGCGCTCGGGATCCCGAGCGCTCTGCTTACGCTTGCCGGTCAAGGCTACCTGCGGGGCGTCTCAGATTTGCGCCGTCCATTTGTGGTGCTCGTGGTGGCAAGCACTCTCAACGCGTTGCTCGAGCTCCTCTTCATCTACGGCTTCGGCTGGGGTCTCGCTGGCTCCGCGTGGGCGACCGTGATCGCCCAGACAGGCATGGGCGCAGCATTCCTCGTGCTCCTCATGCGAGCGCCCGCACGGCGGCGCATGCCCAGTCTGGTGGCGATGCGTCCGGTGATGCCGATCTTTGCGCTCATGCAGCGACCTCGCGAGGGCTCCTCGCTCTAATCGCGCCCGCCACCAAAGAGCCGCAGGAAGAACAAGAAGATGTTCACGACATCGAGGAAGATCCCGGCAGCGAGTGGCACCGTTTCCTGCACGCCGGCGCGACGCATGCGGTTGAAGTCGAGCACGGTGTAGGCGCCGAAGATTCCGAGGCCGAGCAGCGCGTAGATCACGTTCTCGCCGGGGATGGAGACGAACACCGTCACGAGCCCGAAGACGATCAGCGCCAGCAGCATGAAGAACAGGGCGCGGTATCCACCGGAGAGGTCTCGTCGGATCGCATAGCCGACGGTGCCGAGTGCGCCCACGAACAATGCGGTGGCGGCTGCCGCCTGCCAGACGGCGTCGGGCTCGGCTTCGGCGTAGCGGTCCAGCACACCGCCCATGCCGAGCCCGAGGAGCAGGCCGGCGGCGAACAACAGCGTGATCGCCAGGCTCTCCGAGCGGCGGGCGACGTTCAATCCGATGA
>DATHMQ010000107.1:0-45763 GCA_035486935.1 Solirubrobacteraceae bacterium | reverse complement strand
TCCTTCTTGATGACCCATAGCGACGCGTCCTCAGCGATGCCCAACTCGCTCTTGAGCGTTGTGACCTCGGTCGGCCCGGACTCGACAGTCAGTGTGCTGGTCTCGCTTTCGCCCGCCTCGTTTGTGATCTCGAGCGAGACCTCAACGGGGCGGTGGCGCGCCTCGGCGCTCTCTCGCCCGCGATCTGTGGATGTTAATATTGATGACATCAGACCTCCCTTATGTGATTGAAAATGACAGCGTAGGGAATCGTAGGCCTGATGTCAAGCAAAATCGCCTCCAGCCGCTTTATGTCATTCAGATTGACGGTCAGCGATATTGACATCGGAGCGTATGTCCGGCATACTGCGCATGTGGATGAGCTCTACAAGCAGTTCGGCCGACAGCTACGCGGCTTCCGTGAAGAGGCCGGACTCACGCAAGATCAGATCGCCGAACGGGTCAAGCTAAAGCGCACGTCGATCACGAATATCGAGCGAGGCCATCAGCACATCGCCCTCCATCAACTCTTTTTGCTGGCTGCGGCTGTCGGGAAGAACCCGTCAGAACTATTGCCCGCGACCGAGTCGGCGATGCGAGGGTTGTTGCCCAACGAGACGATGGTTGCGCTCCGCGCATCCGCCGAGCACGACGATGACCTCGATTTCGCTATCCGAGTCGTCTCGAAAGGCCAGCCACAAACCGAGGCGCCGACGGAGTGATCAAGCCTTCGCCGCCAGAAATACAAGCCGCCGACCTAATTGCACAGCTCGGTGTTGCCCGGCCGCCAGTGCCAATCGAGAAGATCGCGGAGCGCCTCGGCGCGAGCATCGCCTACGAGGCCTTCGAGGGGGATGTTTCGGGGATGCTTTATCGCGAGGGCGACCGCGTGCTAATCGGCGTCAACTCGACCCACGCGCCGACGCGACAGCGATTCACATTGGCGCACGAGATTGCGCACTTGAAGCTTCACGAAGGCCAGCCGATCTTCATCGATCGTCTGGTTCGCATCAACTGGCGAGACGGTACCTCCGCCCGAGATGAGGTCGAAGCCAATGCCTTCGCCGCTGAACTGTTGATGCCGCGCAAGTTTATGACTCGGGAAATCGAGCGCACAGTGTCCAAAACACCCCAAATCGCACCTGATCAACTGATCGTCGCGCTTGCCGACACATTTCGAGTCAGCCGCGAGGCAATGCGGTACCGGCTAGTCAACCTCGGCGTTCTCGGACCATATTCAGAGGCGAACGAGGACTAGGCGCGGCGTGGGCGCCGCGTGTGACAGACTCGAGACGGTCCTCCGGCTGATGTCTCGCCCTCTGTCGGCTGGTGCACAACGCCGCCCGGCTCAGAGGAGCCGTGGACTTGCACCGAGGGCCGAAAACCGCGGGCGGCTGAGTTTTGGCACTCAGTGCCGAAACGCCCGTGCAGATCCTGGAAAATGCGGGTATATTCCGGCAGCCGTCCTCGGCACACGAGCGCCGAGCCTAGGAAAAAATCCCTGTAAACGCGAGGGTTTCTGGTCCGATCTCAACTGCCTGCCCGGATTCTTTGCAAGCAGGAGGTCACCGGTTCGATCCCGGTTGGCTCCATAAAGTGCCTGCAAATGGGGCCTTTTTGACGCGTCGCGCTCGGGGGGCAGATGGGCGCCGACGGTTCCGCCAGTCCCCTGCCAATTGCGAAAAGCCCAATAAACACGGGCCTTTCTCAACCGCGAGCCATGCTTCCCTCGTAGCAGTCGCTCTCGCAGCTGAGATGCGGTGAAAGTCCCTGCAAGCCGCGTATTTTCCGCGGGCGCTCTCGGTCTCGGCGTCGCCCCCATCTCGCGGAAAGCGCCTATTTGCAGGCAAAACGTTTCGGCACTCATTTCGGCACTTTCATTCTGCGTGCCAGAACGACCGTACGGGACAGCGGGTCGCACCTGATAGTCGATACCGACCTGAGCCCTCCATCGTCAGCGTATGCCGTTGTGCTGGCCGCTAACATTTACGGCAGTCGCCGCCGCGCGCGGTAAAGGATGAGCACCAATACCACCGTCGAGGTTTATCTCGGCAATCCGATCCACGTGGCGAGCGAGCGCGAGTTCCTCGCACGTTTGCGGCATGATCTGGTTCGCGCTGGTGTGTCGGCCCGCGTGTTTGCGAATTTCCGCGCGGGCCGACTGGAGCGGCAGATTGACTTCGTCGTCATCACCGACCGCCGCGTTGTGCAACTCGATGAGAAGGTCTTTCCGGGGCCTATCGTCGACGGGTCGCCGAATGGGCCCTGGACCGTTCGCGTCGGCCCTAACACTGTCGAGGAGTGGCGTAATCCGCTCGCGCAGGCGCTCGACGCGACCTATGCCCTGAGCGATGCGCTGCATGAGTTTGTGGCGGCTAAGGGCGCGCCTGGCCCCACGGCAGGAAAGTTCTACGGCGACATCGACACCGTGGTGTGCGCGTACCCGTCGCTGCACGAGGACTCTCGCGTCCAGCGACGCGCCCACGTCTCCGTGCTCGGCTACGACGAACTGCTCGAGCGCCTGCGGACACCCGGCCCGGCGCTTCGGTGGTCGCCGGAGGACTGGGACAGGTTCCGCCGTCACCTCAACCTGTACCGCGAGGAGGAAGACTCGCCAGAGGCGCTAGTCCGCCATGCCGGCACTGCGGCTGTGGACACTTACCTTGGACTCTTCCTTGGAGAGCACGAGAACCTGCCGCCGCTCGTGCCGACCTGCGTACAGGTCGATGGTCAACCGGCGCCGCGCCCCGACATTCACAGCCTTGCCGCAGCCGGGCGCGCTGTGCTTCTGAGCGGCGGCTCAGGGCTTGGCAAGACACTGTGGGCGCGGCACGCTGCTGTCGAGCTCGCCTCCGCTGGTCATGTCCCGATCTGGCTGGCCGCCGAGGTGTGCGACGAGTCATTCAAGACCGCTGTCGCGCGTGCGGTCGCGCCCTACACGGCGCTGGGCCCAAACGATCTGCTGCGGGCCGCAGACGCCGCCGGACGCGCCGTGGTATTCGTCGTCGATGACCTGAGCAAGGCGCCGCAGCGAGTGCGCCGCGGACTCATCGCCGGCGCCCAGACCGCACGGCTGCGGACCCCAGGCCGCGGCATCCTCGTCACCGCCCAGTCCGCGACGAAGACTACGGCGCTGCCTGACTTGTTGGCCATCGAGCTGCAGATTCCGCAAGCGGAGGAGCGCTTGGCCATCCTTGACGGCTACGGCCAGGCGGCAATCCTCGACCGCTGCGAGCCGTTCACCACGCCACTGGAGCTAGCGCTCGCCGCCCACTGCTCAGCCGCGCTGCCCGACCAGACAACGAGAACCGAACTACTCGACATCTACGTAGACCGCGCCCTTGACGGCGACGAGACTCGGCGCGCGGCGCTACGCGCTGTCGCCCGGCGCATGCACGACGAGCTCGTACCGTCGCTGGCCCGGCCGGATGTCAACCGCACGCTACGGCGGGACCATCACCTCGATGATGAGCAGCTTGCAGCGCTCCTCACTGGGCCGCTAGTGCGCGTCTCCCAGGGGCGTGCAGCGTTTGCGCATGAGCGCTACGAGTATTTCCTGGCCGCAGAGGCGTTGATCGCTGACCCGGACGCCGGGCACCTCGCGCGCATCCTGAACAAGCCCGTTTGTGCTCATCTACGCGCCGACGCGTTCGCGCTCGAGAGCGACGAGGCGCGCCTCACCGAGATCCTGTCGGCGTGCGAGGACCCGGACGTGTTGGTCGCCTCCGTCATGGGGGAGCTTGGGCCGCTCGCCGAGCGACTAGCCGACGCCATGCTTGGCGACACCATCGAAGCGGCGTGCGTGCGTACAACGCAACCCGGAGTTACGTTCACACCCGCCGCCGGTCCCGTCTTCAGCGGGCGCTGGACGTTGCCCGACACGACCGACGCGGCCACCGACGCGCAACTGGCCGCGATCGGCAGCCTGGTCGCGCGGGGACGCTACGTCGAGGGGGTGATGCGACTGCTCGCGGCCACCGACGAGGTATGCGCCGCCGCGCTCGAGGCTGCACAGAAGCACATCCCGGGCCTCGTCGACCAGATCTTTGCCACCACGTACGCGCTACATGGGCCCGGCGGAATACCAGCCCAGATCGTCATGAATGCCGCGACAGACCGGATGCGAAACACCGGGTCATCTCTCGCACACGCAACTGCCACCGCGCTCCTGCACAGCGAGGAGGCCCCCGGACTCGGGACGCTCTATCTCGCCGCCGAACTCCTGCACACCCCAAACGCGCCGACCGACGAGCTGCCACAGGTGATTACCCGCTGCCTCGCCTCGGGGCGCTACCACCTCCGTCTCGTTGGCCTCGGTCTCGCCCACGACTTCGGTCGACGTTTTGACCAACCCCAGCGCGCACGAGTCCTCGACGCAGTGGAGTCGCTCCCGTCGAACAACCTGATGCTCAACGGCATGATCGTCGAGGCGCTCTCTGCGCTTGGCGGCATCGAGCCGGCACGAAGCCTCGAAGACATCACCGAGCAGATCCGGACCGTCCTCAGCATGGCCGGGGACCAGCTCGCTCTGCAAATGGCACGCGGGATCGTCTCCTCGCAGTTCGAGACCGAAGCCATCGGCCCCTATTTCGAGGCCGTCACCGCGCTCGATGACGAAGATCGAGAGCAACTCCTCACGATGGCGCTACGCGGCGGCGAGACCGGCATGTACGACGACTGGATCATCAGCCAGTTCAAGGATCTCTCCAACCCGACCGTACGCGCCGCCGTAACCGATCACATCGCGCACAGCGACCCGTCCAAGTGGATGATGTCCTCGGACAGCATGCGAGCAATTGTTGCCGCGCTACGACTGCTCGCCGCCGACGGCCAGCCCGTTCCCGAACCCGCCGAAAGCGGCAGCAGCGACCCAGCCTGGCGCGCGGGACTGACCGTCATCCTCGACGCCGTACGCGAGCGCGAACCCACCCGCGCCGAGCACCAGGCCACAGACAAGGCGTGGGCCGTGCTCACTGGAGATCACCGCGACACTCTCGCCGGGCTCCTGTCGAGCCTGCACGACGCTCGATGGTTCGACGAGCAGTCAATCCACGACCTCGTCCTCGCCGCGATGCCCACTTCCGGGGTCGACACGCTCACGTGGAGCCTCGAGCACCCCAATCGACTCCGTTCCGCATTCGGACACACTTGGGGCGCGCGAGACAACACTATCCGTGTGCTAGCTGACCGCGGGGACCGCCGCGCCGCCCAGGCACTCAGAGGCTTCACCCAGGACCCCAACATTGGGGCAGCCGCCGCCGCGGCGGTGCGAGCAATCGAGACGCGCATAAACGCTAGTCGCGACCAAACCACGCAGTCACCCCGAGTCCACTAGCCGTTTCAGCATGGCTGGAAGCGAGCCGCTTGGCCTGGCCACGTTGGTCCGTGTCGAGCTACATCGAAACGGCCAGTGCCCAGTCGGCCCCAGTCGCTCACACGTCGATGATGGGACTCCCTAGCCTCCCCAGCTCCCACCGCTGCTGAACGGGCGGACCGTGGAAGCTCGGATGTGCCCGTAGGAACGCCACCAGCTCACTCTTTGTCGTCGCGGGGTTGACGGACTCGCAGACCGAAAGCAGCATCTCTGTCGTCACAGCAGCCCGTTGGGTCGCCAGCTCACGGGCGCAAACCGTCTCGACGCTGCGTGGCAGCATCGGCTTCTCAAGCCTCGATTCGACGCCGCCTTTTGCAGCCTCCCACCGCTCGAAAACGGGCGTTGAGGCCTCGAGCAAGCGGGATCCTCGGTCACGGATCACGGCGCGAGCGGCGCAAGCTTTTCGAAGCACGTCCTCTTGGTTGTCGAGTAGGAGGAGCAGGCCGATGCCGGCGGCAGCGATCGACAGCAGCGGCTGTGATGCTGCGGCGCGCCAGAGCTGCTGCACCAAGAGGCCCATCACTCTCGCGAGGATGAGCGCGGTGTGCGCGCTGCCGTAGAGCGATACGTCGAGCTCGACAAGGTCGCCGAGGATGGTTAGGGCGTCCGCCCATTCTGTTGTGCCCAGTCCTGCGTCGCCAAGGTGGTGATCGCGGGTCAGGAGCAGGCTCGGCGCGATCGCTATCGCCAACCGCGCGAACGGACGATCCTCCTTGTCGACCACGGACTCGATCTGCTGATGTCCCGCACACATCGAATCGGGAACCTCAACGAACCGAACTAGAGGGAGATATGTGTCCTTCCATACCTGCCTCTGAGCGCTCGCGTCGATTGCCCGTTCGCTCATGATCTCGGGGAGACGACGATACACGTGCTCACTGGTCAGAAGCGTGATTACCTCGTTACGCGCGAGGAATGTCAGAACCGTGAAGCCTGTCTTGGCGTATCGCTGTGTGTCTTGGAATAGGACGTTGGCATCAGCGACGACGGGATGTCGCCGATATTCGGGCACCAGCCTCACCATCTCAACCGCCGAGCGCGGTACGGCGTCAGAACTTGTCACGCAGTGGAGCTCCGTGCAGCGAGATCTCGGATGTCGTCAGGGATGACACTGATGTCGCGAGCGACGAAAACCGCGGTGGTTACTCGGCATCGGATCTCGTGCGGCGACCGAATGGTCGGCGGCGCGTGCGTGGTTCATGGTGTTCGGTGCCAAGGGCAGTCTGAGCCGACGGCTCGTCCGGCTCGCGTGCGGCGCCCGTCGTCTCACCGAGCACCGCCTCCCGGATGGCCACCCAGTTCGATTCACACCACCAGTCGAACAGCTGTCGGGTCGAGAGCACGGGAGTGCTGAGTGCAGCGACGAACTCGGGACGGGCGTACACGGCTGTGCTGCGCTCGTCGGGCGGCAGTCGGTACTGGTGGTTGACGATCAGCACCCCTCCGTCGACAGGTTCATCGGGGCGCAGCTGCGGCCACGTTTGGAGATGTGTCTCGAGCTGGCGAACAAGCGTCTCGGTGGCGCTGCCGCTGGCGGACTTCACCTCGATCAAACGTCGGTTCTCACCCAGCGACACGAGTAGGTCGGCAGACGCGGTGGCGCCCAGTAGCTCGTCGACCTTCACGACGTTCGTGCCGGCGGCCTCAAGGACGGCGGCGACGGCGATCTCTAGCTCGGTGCTGGTCCCGTAAAGCAGCCCGCTGCGGATCGGCTCCGCTTTCGCACCGGCTTGCCGCAGCTGGCTCTCAAGCTCGCGTTGCTGCTCTGCAAAGGCTGCTTTCAGCTCCTCCAGTGATTGCCTGGCGGCGATCTCGTCTGGGGTCTGCAGTTGCGGGTCCAGCGCAAGGGGCGAGCGGGAGCGACGGAGTGCCCCTGGTACGTGTTGTGGCAGGCCGCTGTGAGCGAGCCAGTCCAGAATGCTGTGCCAGTTACAGACGTCGGGAACGATGTACCAGCGCTGACTGCCATCCGGCGGTGTCCACGCTGCAAGCACCGGCTGGGAAAGACCGTCGAGCAGGATCGGCTGTAGCTCACCACTGGGCTCGTGGCGCGTTGACGGGCCGCCAGCGCCCGACACCCATTCGGTCCCGCTGAGGGTCAAGCTCCACCATGGACCGTCTGCTCGCTCGTTTCGCAGTCGCAGCGCCAAGTCTCGATCGGTCGAATCCAAATCGTCGGCCAGCGAGATCGTTGCTCCGTCGGGGACCCGAGCGCCGCTGATGTAGGTCTCCATGCCCGGAAGCGAGATGGTTGCGTCTGCGGTTGCCCCGAGCGGGCGCGGCCGTTGATCGCTCACGTTGCCCATCGTCGTGATCATCAGCGCGAGCTCGTCGCGAGCTCTGGCACCGGCAAGGAACCTTTCCAACTCGTCGGCCCCGCGGCCGTGGTAGATGCTCGGATCGATTGCCGCCGCGCAATCGCTGCTCTCCATCCCGAGCCACCGCGGCTCGAGGTTGTGCTCGCTCCACCCGAACGCCGGATCCTCCAGCGGCGAGACGCGGCGATTCCGAGTGATCATCGAGCCTCTTTGTGGCGGTGCAGCGGGCTCCGGCTCTCGCGGCTCGGCCAGACCGACGTGCACCGGAATCAGCGAAGGCGAATGGGGGGCGGTCTGGGCCATGTCTGCACACCGTAGTCCCCTTGAACCGTGTGGTCACGGCCGCCAGCAGATCGACGCCAGCCCGGCGCCCATTCGCTCGAGGAATCGCCGCTGTTGTCCGCTGCCGGGGAACGGGATCCGCTCGTCAACGACATCCAGGCCAGCCATGCGCAGCGGCTCCTGTGTGAGATCGCAGACGTTGGCCTTGATCGTGATCACGTGGCGAGGGCGAAGCTCGACCGCCCTGCCAACGAGGTCGGGGACGTACCTGTCAAGGGACTCGCCGTCTTGCTTCGGGTCGGGCTTCAGATCGATCAGGAACACACCCCGATCGGCCAAACGCCGAAGCTGGCGGGCCTTCTGTGAGCGCGACGGTTCGATTGCAAGCACCGCTCGGACGACATGCCGGAAGAGGCTGTCCTGGTCAGGCACGTCCTCGAAGTAGAAGTAGCGGTCAAGCCCGCTCGGTGGCGCCTCGGCAACAAGCAGCAACGCGACCACCTCGGGCTTGTAACGGGCGGCCGTCGCGTCGCGCCGGTGTCGCGCCTGCCGGGCTTCACGCGAGGCATGCTCGCTTGACATGAAGTGTCAGCTCGCGTAGTCCGGCGGGCCGATGATCCCTTGTCCACGCGCGGTGATGTTGTACCGCCCACCGCCGGTCGGCTCGATCAGGCCGTCGTCGGTCGCCCACCGGATCCACTCTTCAATCTGCTCGGGGCCGATCTGGTCAACGTCGCCGAGTGCTACCTCAAGCTGACGGGCCGTCTGGGCGCCCGCGGCCTGGAGATGGCGGAGAAGCAGGGGAGTGCTGGCGTGGATCTCAGGCTGCGGAGTCTCACTCGTCATCAAAGCCATCCCTTCTTCCGGATAGGTCGGGAGCGTACGGCATCGCTTTGGCTAGAACTCGCCGGCTGGCTCCAGCCGGGTCTGCAGAACGCGACCATCTAACCGACCGGCGGGCTCGTCAGGTCGAACTTGGTGGCTCGCCGGGTCCTGCAGGAGGATCGTGCACAAGCAGTTCAGTGAACTTGTCCCAAGGACCAACCTTCCCGGCGTGTTTGAGCCGCGCGTCCCGGATCTCGTGGATCGTGAGCCGGATGCCCTCGGTCTGTTCAGCTCGCTCGGCCGCCGCCTCCGCGAGGAGTTGGACGACCGGTGCCCGGCCAGCCATCTCGGGATCCGGAAGAGGCTCGGACCTCGCAGCGAGGTCAATGACTATGTTCCGGCCATGCCAGATAAACGCCGCCGGCAGTGAGTGGTAGTCGAAGCCATAACAGCGGACCTCCATGAGCTCAGCCGCTCCAGCAACCGCAACCAGCCACTCGGCAACTTTGGTGGCCGGATAGATATGCCGCCAGGTGGGGTCGGGCATGTACGCGATCGGCGGACCCAGCCCCGGTCGCGCGTGGACGAGCTTGTTGCGAACGCCAAACAGCTCGGAGATCGCGGGCATAACCTCGTCCTCCCGGTCGAATAGAGGCTCGTACGCAAGCGCAACTCCCTCGACGTACTTCTGAACCGTGCTTCCGCGATCTAGCTTCTTGAACTTCGTCGCGCTGAGTTGCGACTTCACGTCATGCACCTCGAGGAAATTATTGACGAACGCCTCAGCCGCGAAGGCCGTGAAGAGAGTCGCGGTCAAGCAAAGGTTGCGCTGCGTTATCTCCGACAGGGTGCGGCGGCTACGGATCGAGTCCGACGGGAGGAGTGGCCAGATCTTCCGCGGCGCGAAGACCGCCTCGGGACTGCACGCATCATCAAACGCGTCCAGAGCCTGCGCCAGGTGGGACGAGGCAAGCGTCGCAGGTGCAGGACGACCGACTCCGTCCCGCTCTTCGGCAATCCGCTGCGCATCCTTCGGCCACACAACTGCACCGTAGCTCGCGCCAGGCCGCGTGGGCACCGCAGACCGGCCCATCACCTCTAGCTACGACATCGCGCTGTACCCCCACTGGCCGTGGAAGCCGACTCCGACTAGCGCGTAGTGATCGGGGGTAGCCAAGCCGTCCCTTCTACCAGCCTTCGGACATGCTCGCCCCGGCAGACCTCGCGTATCGCGCGGATGCGACGTCGGCCCGGCCGCTTGGTGTGTCGGCACCGGGCTTTGCGCACCTCAGCTGCTCCCGGATGCGCGCCATCGCCGAGACACAGAAGCCCTTCGAGATCTGCCTTCGCCAGCATGCTCACGCGCCGCCTCGACAACGCCTTGAAGTAGCGTTCCACGCATGCACCCGTCCTCACCCGAGAGTTCCTTGTGCTCCGCATCGAGGTAGTCGCGCCGCTGGACTCGGTCGAGGCTTTGTCGAGCCTGCTTGCAGACCAGACGGCCGTGGCCTCAGCGCAGGTGTCCGAGCCACAGCCGTATCGCCCTAGCCTCAACGAGAGGGTCCCGCTCGGGCACGTTGAGCTCGTTCAGGTGTTCGTGGAGTTCGGCGTCGGAGTCGGCGCCGCGGCGGCCTATGACCTCATCAAGAAGGCCCTCAACGGGCTGCCAGTGCATCGCATTCGAGAAGAGGGTCGGGCGCCAGAGGACCAGCGCGACGAGGAGTAGCCCCCTTGCTGCCCGACGTGCCGATCTTGCGCCGCGCGCCACTGCAAACGGGGAGCGGCTACACATTCGATCCGTTCGCGATCATCACCCGGGGCCCGAGGGATCTCACCGTCGAGCGTGAGCTCGACATAGAGGCGAACTTCGCTGCGCAACAAGCCTCTTTGCATGAGGACCATCACTGGATTCAGTGGATCGGTACGAGCATGGGACTGTTCCTGACGGCTGTGCGGTTCTCCCAAGAGCAAACAGCCGGCCTGATGAGCGAGCTCCCACCGGGGCTACGCCGCAAATTGAAGGATGAGCGGATGGGAAGCCCATCCAGTCCGATCGTTTACCTGGACAGCGCGAGCGCACTCGACGGGAAGTCGGAGCGTGGCAACAGACGCCTGGGGAGCCTCGCCCAAGGCTGGTATGACCATCTGCTCACCTACCGGCTATTCGCCGACTCCGACGTCGTTGATGGGATCCCGTGGGATCTCGCGACGGGTCTCGCCGAGACGCTGTGCGATGTCGCGAGCACACTTGACCTCATGGGCGTCACAGACAGATACGACTATGCCGAGTCTCTCCGGCACCTTGATTTCACCGACCTTCCGGGGCGGGTCGGGGTAGAGGGCGAGCGATTGACAACCACCCTCATTCTCGAGGGCGCAGCAAGCGTTGATGAGTTGCTCGGCGCCATCGCGGTTGCGAACAAGTTCCCTCAATGGGGCGACGCTCTCGCTGTCGCTCTCGTTGAGCGGCTGCGATCGGGTTCATACGGTCTGGCGCTCCGCTTGTTCGGCAGATTGGTCCACGGGGATGTGGATGCCGTGTTCGCCGATCTATTCACCTTCGGGCTGGTGTGTGACATCGCCTTGAATCCTCCGCTACCCCCGGTCACGCCGATCTTGGACACGCCGACTTCTTGGAACGAGCTGTATCCCCCGATCCGCTTCGCGCGGGCATGCGCGGCGGTCAAGCTGCTGTCCGCTCGCTTGACCGCAGAGAGTAATCACACCGACTTCGTCAGTGTCCGGGACGCCGTTTGTGAGGTAGCGGCGATGACGGTGGCCAACGAGACGGCCGTGTTGGACGGCTATCAGCAGGTCGACTGGCTCGATCTTGCCAGCGCAGAGAAGGAGGCAGCGACGCAGGCCTGTGCGCTCCCGGGTGACTATGGGTATTTCGACTTTCTGCTGTGGTGCGGGACGCAGGCTCGCCAGCTCCGTCTGCGCGATATCCGGCTTCTGATCAACCCTGCCTTTCGGATCACCATCGGCGATCGCGGCGCCATCGATCTCCGGATCGAGGGGCGCGGTGCAGGCTGGTACCACTCTCCGGCATGGGCTCTCGGTGACGGGTTCGGGTTCTCCGAGCCGATCCGATCCTGGTTCGGCACCTGGCTGGTGACCAAGAGCGTCGCCGGTGCTTGCGTTCACGATTGGATGGCAGGCACGTCTGCGCTCGATCTGAGCTGGCTTCCGCAGCAGTTGCGCGCGCATCAAACCGACGTGTGGGACGCCGCTCTCGATCGACTCTTGGACCTGTAAGCCGCACCGAGACGACATCCGCTTCTCCGGACGGCCGCACCGCTCCCTACTACCAGGCGGTGTATTCGATTTCCAACGGTCCGACGAGGCGCACCTTGTCGCGCCCATAGATCTTGAGCTGCTCGTGCGGAAGATCCAGCAGTGGGGTATTCGGTTGATACGCGCCCGGTGGCCATGGAAGGGTGACGTCGAACATCAGGGCGTGAATGATCCATGCGGCGGTGCTCGGAGGGCCACCGTCGCCCCAGCCCCGGGAGATGATGCCGACCAATGCGCCGCCCTCATCGATAACGGCACCGCCGCTCATGCTTCCGAGAGATCCGCACTTGATCTCAATCGCCGGGAACGGAGCCAACAGAGAATCCCGTTGGGGGTAGTAGATCGTCACGACCTCGCCGACGGCGATGTAGAGGTCGCCACGTCCGACCGCACGGACGCCGTTGATGAGAGGCAAGAGCTCAGCCTCCTGCCTGTCGAACCGGTATCCGACGATTGTGAGCGGCTCACCCTTCCTCGGCGCTCGGGTGCTGATCGGCAGACAGGAGACGTGCCAATCGTCGGAGACCTCTGAGTTGAGCTCGACCCCGAGGAACATGATGTCGCTGTGGTCCTCGGCGTACCTCAGCGATCGGCGTACCGCCCATAGATCCGCCTGGCCCCCCGGACGGACCCCGATGCAGTACACGCCGAGAGTCCTCGCCGTGATCGCGTCTGCGTGGTGGCGGAGCACGTGTGTGGCACTCAGAACGAGTCCGGGCGCAACCATCACCCCTGAGCCCTCGATCGTATAGGTCTCTCCGTCGCTAACGCCGATCATCACAACCGCGCCGTCGTAGTAGTCCCAGTTCGCGACCTTCTCGGGCGCGGCGCTTGGCGGCGCGAAGCCTGGTTCTACGAGCCGGATCGGGAGAGGGGCATCCTTGGGCCAGTTCGCGAGAGGGTCATCGATCGGCCGGAAGGAATGCACACCGGGCGGCAGATCTTGGTCCATCGCGTGCAGCGTAGAGGCATCGCGCCTTGTTCACGACCAGCCGCCAAGAGGCTTCGGGGAGGGGCCGAAGTTCAGGTCTCGGGGAGATCTACTCCCGCAGTGGTTCGGCGCCGGCTCGGCATTGTGCCCCGTTTGTCCCATGGCGTCGGGTCCGCGAAAGCGATACCGGCGTGGTCGTACTTCTCGGGACCGGTGAAGTCCGCCTCTACGCGCCTTACGGTCTCGTTCTCGGCGGCGGTCAGGCACACAACTTGGTCTAGCCGTCGCAGCTCGTAGAGCCACGCGTCGACGGTGGTCACGTAGCTGAAGAACTCGCTCAATTTTGGCCCGGTGTGGGGAAAGCAATAAACGTGGTCGGCGTGAAGCGAATCGGGAGACCCGTTGGGAGGTGGCGGATCCGGCGCGTACTTGTCGATGGACGCCTGGGCACCCCTGGAGCGAGGCCGGATCTGGAGCTTGGCGTTGTTCTGGCGCACCCTCAGCGCATGGACCAGGACGGTCCGCGCATCCTGCGGGTCAACGCGTCCGGCTCGCGCGGCCTCCGCAAGCACGTTTGCGAGCTTCGCCCACCGGACATCCTTGCTGTCTCTGGCTATCGCCATGATCGAGCAACGGTACCCCTCGAGCAGCATCGCGCTAAGCCGGATGCGGCCGGGGCACGCGGGCAGACTGCGCTGGGCTCGAACTCGCCCACCTTGGAGCAGCTGACCGCCGCAGTGATCAGCGCGGAGTTCCACGCGATCGAGTCGACCGAAGAGATCCGCGACATCCTCGATCATCGCCGCGGGCTTCGCGAGGCTGAGCTCGCCGCACTCCGTGACCGCGCGAACCCGAAGGACGTGCTGTTCGTGCCAACCGTGGCAGGCTAGGGCGAAAGAGAGTTCGGTTGCGCTTTCATTAGGTCCGTGCACCGTCAGGCCCCCAAGCCGAGCCACGATCCCTACCCGCGTGCTGCGAAGTTGTGGATGTGGACGGGGGTGGTGTTCTTCTCGTGGCCGATCCTCGCCGACGTTGCACGCTCGCATCGAACTGGTGCCTTGATGGAACTCGGGACGTTTTGGGCGGCATTCATGGCGATAGCGGCCGTGATCGTGGTGGTGTGGAAGCGTGATGACGCGACGAGGTCGCGGTGGATGGGTATCGCTGGTGGCCTGAGCGCTTCTGCGGCAGCGGTCGTGGTGCTGGCGCATCTGCACGTTGCGTGGCAAGGTCGGGAGCTCGGCTACGCGTTCCTGCTATTCGTGGCCGCGCAGTTTGGGCCAAAGATCCGCGGCATGAGCGATCGCGCCCCGGAGCCGCTGGCTGCTCGAACGAAGTGGTACATGGGCGTGGTCGGCCAGGGTGCACTGGCGATCGTGATGGTTACGTCGGCTTGGTCTCTGGCCCTGCCGACTGGGCTCGGTGGCGACCCGGCCCATCCTCCCGCTCAAGGGCTGGTCTTCTTGATCGTCTGGGCGACCGCAGCACCTGCCATCGCACTGATCGGATGGCCAGCCGCCAAGCGCCTGCCGAGGTAGGGTCGAGAAAGCCATAGCAAGCCGCGAGATACCGCTCTGCCGCGCGTAGCTCGGACAGATACTGGTCACTATGTGCCGTTGCCCGGCGGCAACGGAGGCTGATCAACGTCGGGCAGTTCGTCAGCTTCGGTGCCCGGAGGCGCTCGCAGACCAAGCACGTCGGCGATCGCCTCGAGCGGACCAGACGGGCCGTACCACTCGGTCGTCTCGCTCTCCTCCCAGCTGCCGTCGGACCCTTGGCGGATCACATGCTGGTGAGACTTGCGGCCTTTGGTGACGATCAGCCAAAGGCCGTAGACGGCGACAATCGCAATCAGAGCAGCTTCGACGACCGGGAGCTTGGCCTGCGCGGCACCAAGCGCTCCACGCGCCAGCTCGCGGTCGTCGTCGTGCTCCCAGCCGGCCTGCAGAATGGACAGCGCGACGGCTTCCATGATCGCCGGGTCACGCTGGAGCAGCTCAACGGCCCCGTCGACACGGTCGGGAGCGATGCCGCTTGCAACGAGGTCGTCTCGCATGCGGGCGGGCGGCTGGTCGCCGCTGCGTGCGGAGACGAAGTACCGCATGGCGTGCGGAAGCGCGGCCGGGTCGGGGCTTCTGCGCTGGAGCTCGCTGACCAGGGTGTCGCTCACAGCACAATCATCGCCAATCTCCCTCGATCGAGAGCACCCGAGCACGCCACGCGGGCAACCGCGCTGCGGAGTTGTCGCTGGCGCGCTTGACTGCTTGGCCCAGGGGCACCCCGTCGAGCAGCATCTCGCGGACCTCAGCGAGCTGGGCGATCACATCGCCTGCCAGAGCGTCCCAGGCCGGGGCAACGACCGCACAGGTCCCCCGTGGCCGCAGCGCGGCGAACAGGCCGACACGCTCTCCGAGTCCGCCGATCAGTCCCTGGCCGGTGGAGCAGGCGGCTGATAGTACGAACCGGGGACCGGCCGGAAGCTCTTGCAACGCTCGCCAGGTGAGACGGTGGGCGCGGCCTTGCTGGGACGCTGCTGCGATGGGATGCTGGGTGGGCAGTTGGCCTTCGTAGGCGACGAGCAACGCGAGGTCGAGCTGGTCGGGGTCGATGAGCCCGTGACATTGCAGCACTGCAAGATCGGAGCGGCCAAGCACACCAAGCACCGCCTGTTCGTCGGCGGCCGCGCCCTCGAGCACCTCCAGACGCAAACCGCGGCGGGCGACGTCGCGGCGGGCGCGGTCGATGCCCGCGGCGAACGCCTGCCGGGTGTCCTCCGCCTCGCCACGCGCAGGGACGGAGACGATCCCGGTCGCCGTCGTCTCCCGTGTCGACTGCGGCATGTCGAGCAGAGCCGACCAGCCGGGGCTGTAGGAGGTTGTCCAGGCGATGTCGTCGATCGCGTGCCAGGGCAGCCCGACGAGTCCTTGGTGCTCGATGACAACGAGATGGTCGTCAGTCGACGCGTCGCTCATGCCGTCCCGAAGCCAGCTGGCGAGCTGCTGCCACCCAGTGTGGAGCAGCGGGTCCTCGGGGCGACTGGGCCACCAGCCCTGCAAGCGCGCCAGGATCTCCTCGGCTACATCGGGCGCGTCGGCCGGCATTGCCGGCAGCGCGCGCGTCACCACGGTCGCGTCGGCGGCGATGCGAGTCAGCAGCGAGACAACTCCTTGAGCTGCCTCCCACCACTCGAGCACCCAGAGCACCCCGGCCGTGGGCGCCAGTGGCGCGAGAGCCTCGTCAGGCAGGCCCTCAGCGAGGGCGTTACGTGACGGCGTGGAGCTTGGGCCGATGCCCACGCTCGGGTGCGGCCGATGGCGTCACGGGACAGCTCGGCTGCTAGGCGTACGTCTCGGGGAAGGGGCCGTCCGGCCATCATGACCGTCGAAAGCTGGCGCATCCCCGCTCGCAGGCGACCGGTTACGTCGAGGATCGCCCCGATGTCGGTTACGCCTCCGTGCTCCTCAAGCAAAGCCTCCGGCACCTCGGTCAGCAATGCCCGAGCCTCGTCAGGCCGTCCAGCGGTCAACCGAAGCGTCGCGAGAGAGACGAGTGCGAACGGGTCGCGAAAAATGTCGATGAGATCCTCCCAATCCGTGGCGGCACCGTCGCTGTCGCCGAGCAGTTCTCGCAGCCGCCCCCGGACCCGCAGGGCGCTGCCCGCAACGGTCAGGTCACCGGCGGCCTGCGCGTGCTCGAGGACGCTTTGCAGCTGACCGGCTGTCTGCTCGATCCGCTCAGCGCTGAGCTCCTCGCCCCGCTCGAGTAGGACAGTCACAGCATCCGCGGCACCCAACGCGACCTGAGCAACGAGTGGCCCGGCACCGAGCGCATCGAGCTCAGTGATTGTCCCGGCGGTGTCGCCGGCGGCTGCGAGCAGCGCCGCAAGGGAGGCTCGGAGCACCGGCCCCTGGTCGGTGTACCTGCCGTGAGCCAACGCGATTGCCGACCGTAGGTGTCGGACCGCCTCGCCGTGTTGGCCGAGAACGGTCGTGGTGCGGGCGAGAGACTGGTGCGCGAGAAAGCGCTGCTCATCGCCTTGCGCACGCGCTAGTAGATCTTCTGTCGCTTGCAGGCCTGAGTCTGCGGCGCCACCATCACGTAGGACCATCGCGAGGTTCAGCTCGGTCAACCAACGATTCTCCGGGTCGAGCGGAACATCGAGAAACGGCTCAAGGATCGCGCGCGCCTCGCGCGCGCGTCCAGCGATGCGGAGCGCGCTGGCCCGCTCGGTATGCAGCGCTAGCCGAACCCCGTCGGATAGCCGCTCCTCCCACGGCTGGGGCTGGTCTCCAACCTTGGCAAGGAACGCCCACGGCATGCGCGCATCCTTAGCGGCCGCGCCGAACTGCGCGAACAGCAGCGCTGTGACCGTGTCGCTTCCGTCACTGACGCTGAGCGCGTGATCGGTCATCTCTTCAAGCTCGTCGGTTCGTCCGGCCGCGAGCAGCGCGCCGAGCACGAACCTCAAGCCCTCCACGAGTGCACGCGGATCGCCCGGCGTCTTCGCGAGCTCGGTAAGCGCCTCCCGGAACACGTCAGCCGACGCCTCCGCGAGCACAGGCAGGCCGTGGGTGACCTGGCGAATCAGCTGCGGTCGTCCTGCCTGCTCGGCGATCCGCTGCATCCGCTGCATCCGCTCCATCCAGCCAGACGGCGCGTCGGTCATCTCGAGCACCGCCACCGTGAGCTCGGCGGGGTCAACCGCCTCCACCAGCAACTCAGTCGGCAGCTGGAGGCGGCGCAGCTCGCCGTCTTCGGGGTGCTCGTCGGCCACCGAGGCGACGGCGATCCAGTCGCGCGTAAAGCGTGATGCGAGCGGGTCAGGCTGCGTGGCAGCCAAGTGGGCGGCGGCGTGAACGGACAGCACTGCGAACCGCGTGCGGCCCTCCAGGCGATTCGCATCGAGCATGCGAGCAACCGCCGCAGCCAGATCCTCGACGGCACGCGGCAGCACCAAGCCGGGAGCAATGTGCCGGGCGATTACGCTCGCGAGATCCGGGCCGCCGTCCGGCACAACCGACAGAGCGGCGAGGATCAACGCGTGCGCCTGCACCAGCCCCAACATGTCGTCGACCGTAGCCGCGGGTTCACCGCCGTTTCCGACCACCCAATCACCCGCAAGCCCCTCGGCCGCCAACAGCACGGCGGCGACCGCCTCCGCCGAGAGCTCGGGCAGACGCTCATTCACCAGCTCGAACTGGGCCTCGCGGTCCGGAGCGCGCCACAGGGCACCGATCACTCCATCGAGGTGCAGGCCGAGCGCGTGAACGAGCTCTGCTGGAGGTCGCGGTCGCTCGCGTGTACTGCCAAGGTCTACGACTGCGGCCCATTGTTCGCCGAGAATCTCGAACCTCGTGTGGACGGGAAGTACGTCGCCACACGCTTTGCACAGCAGCGCCGGTGGACGACCGTTCAGCAGTGCGCGGACGGCCGCCACGTCGAGCACCGAAACGGTCACGTCCGACGGCACAGTCTGGCGGGTGCCACAACGGCGACACGTTGCGTCGATCAGGTGGCCCGGCATGCCTTTCATTGTGTCTCTCCGACCGCGGCGCCTCCGGCGCCTGATGAACGTCCAGCGTCTGCGGACCGTTTCGTATGACGCCGGTGCCTCGGCATCGGGCTTTGCACCTCATCTGCCCGAGCGGGCGCCATCTCCGAGACAGACCGTTGACGAGAACTAACAGAGCTAACGAGAACTAACGCGACACGGCCACGCTCCGCGCCGCAGTGGCTGTGGCTTCATCTCACTGGAACATCCTGGTCTGCTGCACGCCTGGTCGGAGGCGTCCCTCGACGAGGGCTTTTAGGCGGGCGGGCTCTCCGTCGCGTTGGTTCATCTGGCGTGCGTAGATTTCAAGCGTAAGGGCTGGCGTTGAGTGCCCGAGCTGGTTGATGACGTAGGGCGGTGACTCCCCGATCGCGAACAGCAGCGACGCGAACGTTCGGCGCAGCGCGTGTGGGGTGATCCCGTCGGGTAGCGGGGCTTGGTCTTGGCGTTCGAGTGTCTCGCTGGCGCGGGCTATCGCCGGCTGCAGAATCCGTTTACGGACGTTGGTAGCGGTGACGGCTCGCCCGGTGCTGGTCGCGAACACGACTTGGTTAGCTGTGTGCTGGCCGCGAGCCTCGTGCTCGCGGAGCTCGTCGCGGAGGACCGGCAGCAGGTTGATCGTGCGGATCCCAGCGTCTGTCTTTGCTTGTTCGACGCGCAGCGTGTCGCGAGCGAGATCGATCTCGCCCCAGCGCAGAGCGAGGACCTCGCTGATACGCAGCCCAGCGAACACAAGCGTTGCGAGCAACACGCGGCGATGACCCCACCTCGGCTGGGCTTCTCGATCGAGCTCGCCGGCGGCATCCAGCAGGGCAACGATGTGATCGGCGCGATCGAGCCATGCGCGACGGGGCTTGCTCACGGGCAGGCGCCTACGCCGGCCATGCGTAGGGTTCTGCGCGACCAGCCCATACTCGATGGCCAACTCGAAGATCGCTCCGAGCGTCAGCACTGTCTTGTTGATCGAATCGGCGGACAGCGTTCCTTCGCCGAGCTTGGCTTGGCGGTAGCGGTCAACCTCCATGACCGTGATCTCATCGAGCCGAGCCGAACCGAAGAAGCGCAGCAGGTGCCCTAGGCGCCATTGCAGGCTGGCGTAGCTGTTGGGCGCCAGACCGGTCCCGCGCCGGCCTCCTTGGACCTTCTCGCCCGCGAGCCAGTCCTCCGCGAAGTCGGCCAGCTTCGGCGGCCTGGGCCCCGAAGCGCGTCGGTGCTTTCGCGGTGGCTCCCAAATCCCCCGGCGAACCCTGAACATCAACAGAGCCATCTCCCGGACCGCCTCCTCGCGCGATTCCGCTTCGAGCGTCAGATACCGACGCTTCCCTTCGTAGCTAAAGCGCGCACCCCAGGACGTGACCTCTCCCGTGACCCGCGAACGGTTCTCACACAACTGCCCAGTCGGACGCCTCATCAGCAGGCGATCGTCATGTGCCCCTCTGGCAGTTCACATCCGCCTGGCGACGGAGCGAGCGCCGCAGCCGAACGCGACTGTCGACGGTCGGGCCGGCGTTTGAGCACAACGGCGCTGGGTAGGAGCCCGAGCCAACCGTCGAACCGGCGACCTATAGAAGCCCGAGATCGGCACCGACCGCACGGCGATGCGGTGACCGAGTTTTGGCACTCAGTGTCGAAACCCCCGCGCAGATCCCGGAAAATGCGGGTATATTCGGGCAGTCACACTCGGCACTTGAGCACCGAGTGTTGGAAGAAATTCCCTGCAAACGCGAGGATTTTTGGTCCGCTCCCAAGGATCCCGCGGGCTCCTTTGCAAGCAGGAGGTCACCGGTTCGATCCCGGTTGGCTCCATAAAGTGCCTGCAAATCGGCAGTTTTTGGGGATTGGTCTTGGGGGGCGTTTTTCGTGTCGTCGGTGTTTTGTCCATCCCTGCCCATCGCGCGAAACCCCAGCAAATACGGGCCTCTTTCAACCGCTAGCCACGCTTCCTTCGGAACAGGCGCTCTCATAGTTGATATACGGGCGTTTCGCCGATGAAGTGCCTGCAATTCGGAGGACTTGCTGAAGGGCGGCATGCTGCTGGCGGCGCTTGATGCACGGCGCGCCACCCGCGACGCCGACATGCTCGCCCGGGGGATCGACAACGACATGGAGAACCTGCGCGATGTCGTCAGCGAGATCGCTGCGATCGAGCTCACCGATGGGGTCGTGTTCGACGTCGAACACATCTTGCTGGTCACAATCCGCGAGGACGCAAGATATGAGGGCATCCGAGTTGTCGTGCCCGCGAGTCTGGGTGGTGCTGTCTTGAAGCTGCGACTGGATCTGTCATTCGGTGATCCAGTCGATCCTCAACGCATCGACTACCCAACACTGCTTGACGATGCGGCCATTTCGTTGCTTGGTTACCCCTTGGAGAACGTGATCGCAGAGAAGGCAGAGACGATGATGGCCCTCGGTGACGCAAACACGCGCGACCGCGACTACGGCGATGTCTACCTCCTGTCGGGTACCCACGCACTTGAGGGAGAGTCCCTTTGGGACGCCCTGCAGGCGACCGCCAAGCATCGCGGTCGCGAGACCCGGCCGCTGGGCCCGTTGCTTGTGACGCTACGGGAAAGCCGTCAGCAGCCATGGGAAGCGTTTTGCGCGCGCGCTGGCCTCCGTGCACTGCCCGAGCGCTACGCTGACGTCGTCGACTCGGTGGTCGACTTCCTCGATGGCCTCTACGCGAATCGCGGCGCTCATTGGGAGCCCACCAAACGGCGCTGGGAGTAGCAAGCCTGGGCGGCGCACCATAGACATCACTGTCCACTTGGGGGTATGTCTCATCCCCGAGACCCGCTGCCGAAAATTGTGCATCGCGACGCTGAGTATTGAAACCGATGTCCCGACACATCACACGACGCGCCCGAGATGATTCGAACCTCTGACGTTTATCCCACCGGGCGCTGGTCAGCCCACCAGTCGCGCTGACCCTCCACGTCGTCGCGCGGATTCTCGCCGAGGTTGGGCGCACCGAAGACGAGGATCTCGAGGCCGTCCTGCCCGCTCTCGTAGCCCCGCCACGTGCCGGGTGGTACGCGAACCACATCCCATTCCTTGAGCTCGACGATCTCGTCGTCGAGCTTCATCCGCCCGCTCCCGCGCACGACCACGTAGATCTCCTCCTGCTCCTTGTGCGTGTGGCCGTATGGGAAGCGATAGTCGGGCGGGATGCGCTGGTAGCAAAGCCCGCACTGCTCGAGCCCGAGCGCCTTGCTTGCGTGGCGAAAACTCCAGGTCCGGCGCGCCGTCAAAGTTGGACCCGAGATCGTCCAGATCGTCCTTGAGGTTCCTGAGCGTGAACGGCACGGCCGCGATCCTACTATTCATCTCCGCCCCGCTGGCGGATCGTGGGCATCGTCGGTGGGCCTGGCGTCACTTGAGCAAGACGGCTGGCACCCAGCAGCTATTTACCGGCGAGCTTGTCGAGCAAGCCAACGTAGTAGCGACTATGGGGTGCGGCGATGCCTAAACGCGGGCAAATCCATTTAAACAGCACGCTGTAGACAGCCATCCATTATTTTGTTATATTGGACCAGCAACTTGCTGATGCCGTTGTTTAGACCACCCTCACAAAAGGAGTTCCCCCAATGGAGACTTATCTTCGTCCCGCAATCGAGGTCCCGTTCGACTCGCTGTATCTCGACCCCAACAACCCACGACTCGCCCCGGACGATCCCCCCGGATATGAAGACGCCGAGGCGCTGTTCGCCAAGGACCTCCAGGTCTTCTTGGAGAAGCGGGTAGAGGAGGAGTTCAGCGTCGACGAATTGCTCCAGGCCATTGAGGGTCAGGGCTGGATGCCTATCGATGCCATTGTTGTCTGGGAGCACCCGGACGGGTCTCAGCGGAACGTTGTCCTCGAGGGGAACCGCCGCACCGTCTCGCTTCGCCGCGTCCGCGAACGCCTACCGAAAGAGGAGGCCAAGCTCGATCGCATGAAAAGCGGGAAACTGCGCGTTGCGCCTCGTGAGATTCAGGCCCAGGAAAAGCGCGTCGAGAAGCTCACGCGCTTGGTGATCGACACCAACTCGCTCACGGTCCTCCCACTGGACGCGGCGGACCGCGAGGAGCTGGAGACGAAGCTTCCGCGCGTGCTCGCTGTGAGGCATCTGTCGGGCATGAAGCCATGGCATCCCTACGCCGCTGATCTCTGGTTGCTCCAGCGCTTTGAGCAGTTGTTCGCCGAGATGTTCCCGAGCAAGAAAGAATTGACCTGGGACCAGGCCGTCATCAGCCGCGTTGCGGACGAGGCCTCCCTTTCAGCCATAGCCGCGAAGCGTCAACTCATGACTCAGAGCGCCTATTCGCATTTCAAGGCGCGTTTCGAGGAAATGCTGCCTGACGGCGAAGAATTCGCCCCCTCCGATTACTACCTGTTCGAGAACATCATGCGCAAGCCTTGGCTTCGCGAGCAATTCGGGATCGGAATGAACGACCTGTATCTGCCGGAAGACCGCGAGCAGGTTCTCTTCGACTGGGTGTTCAAGCTGCCGCGCCCGCGCAAGGCAAGCGAAAACGAGAACATCCTCTATCGCCACGAGAACATTCGTGACTGGGAGAAAATCAAGCGCTACGACGATAAGCACGGCACCGCGTTCGCCAAGCGCCTCGACCCTGAAGATCCTGCGTCGGCGGCCCGGTTCCGAGAGATCGAGGTGGAATACATGGCGCACCTGGCCCGTACAAAGCCGGCCGATGTGCTCGAGAGCCTGCTCCAGCAACTCGGCAGCCTCAGCGAGGAGACGATCGAGAATGAGGGCACTTTTATCGCCGAGCAACTCCGCCGTCTCGAGAAGCGTATCCAGACCCTTGTGCGGATCGTCGACGCGGTCCAAGCCGGGGCGTAAAATGGCCCGTCACTTTCTGAACGACGCCGACGTTCGACCTCTCGTGCAGGACCTCATCGCTGTAGTCCTGCACGAGGGAAGCGTGAACAGCGCACAAACCAGCCTCATGGCAACGCTCGCCCCCGATAAGAGCGAGGGCTGGCTCTACCCCAACAGGCTGCACTCCCTGCTCAGCGCGCAGCCCAGCCGAGCGGTTAACACAGAGACTCTCGACGTGCTCCGCCTGGCCCTGTCCCGGCTTCCCGAGGAAGTCCGCGATCTGGACAAGGCCCTCGCAACGTCAGGGCAGCTTCGCACCGACGCCCAGCTTGCCTGGGAGAGCGCTTCAACGGAGGCGATCGACCCGCTGGACGGCGGCGCAAGATTTCAAGCGGCGTCGGCGCGTCTCAACCTCCCGCCCGCTGTCACTCAACAGCTTCTGCAGGACGATGTTGCGCCAACGTCAGTACCGATGAGCAGCGCGCCCCACCTCGCCGCTGTGGCCACGTCGTCAATGGCCGAACCGGACTGGTCATTCCAAGACACCGCCCACGCTCGCTGCGTCGCGGCGCTCCATGACAAGCCCGACCGCAAGGTTGGGCTTGTCATTCCGACCGGTGGGGGAAAGACGCGTATCGCCATCCGGATAGCGCTCTCGATGCTGGTCACCAGCGAGCAGGACGACAGCATCGTGCTGTGGGTTACACACCGCACACAGCTCAAGGCCCAAGCACGCCAGGAGCTACTCCGAGCGATCACCGAGGGCACGCCCGAGCTCCCCGACCATGCCACTCGCCTGCTCAGCGATCGGATGCAGTTTTGTATGGTCGGCGCCCTTCCCGAACTGCTCGAGGAATATAAGACGCGCACGGCCCTGGTGATCGTCGACGAGGCGCATCACGCTGCCGCAGTCTCATACCAGCCCGTCTTCGAATACAAACCACTACGGGGACTGTTCCTGACGGCGACCCCCAACCGCACCGACCTCTTGCCGATCGGCATCGATGAGATCGCCTATACGATCACGCCACGCGAACTCTTCGACCGCAGGGCGATCGTCGAGCCCGAATTCGAGAAGCTCGACCTCTTCGACTTCGATTGGGACGACGGCATCCAGGTCGCCGACCTCGCCGACTTTCTGCTGAGCCGCGCCGAAGACGACTTCGTCAAGACGCTCGTTGCCGTCACCACGATCGCCCATGCTCAACAGCTCCATCAGGCCCTCGAGGAGACCGTGGAGCAGAGCGGGGGGAATGGCATCCTGGATATAGACGATGTCGGCTATGTGCACGGCGGCGGCAGCTCTACCGGCCAGCCGGCCGAGGTGTTTCTCGAGGATTTCGCCGGCCGCGCGCGCGGCATCGTCGTCGCGCCCACACAGCTGCTTGGCGAGGGGTTCGACGATCCTTCTATCAACGCTGTCGTCGTTGCATACGCCACCAACAGCATGGTCCAACTCATGCAAGTTGCGGGCCGCGCCCTTCGGTACGCGCCCGGCAAGCGCTCAGCGCACATCGTCCAGGTACGCGAGTCAAAGCTCGCCTACCACTACGAGCAGCGGTGGCTCTACCAGGACATTTCAGATGAGCTCCACCCGCGTCTGGACGACCGTGACTACGTCAGCAAGGACGATCTCGTCGCGCAGATCGAGGAGTTGCTTGGCACCTTCAACGCAAATGAGCAGAATCGCGCCGCTGTGTTGGCCACCCTCGATGGGGTCGAGGGTGGCCAGGATGTATCGATCTTGCTGTCCGGGCTCCCCTTCTCCAGGCCGACGGCCAACTTTGCGGCGGACGCCGACTGGCACGCTGTCCCTGTTACCCGCGCGAACCGCGAACTGTTTCTGCGCGTCTTCAACGAGTTCTCGAGCCGAGAAGCAGAAGTAAACGACCCTCAAGACTTTCTCCGCAACTTCGTAGCGCCCAATACGGCCCCGGACAGCACGTGGAAGCTCTTTATCGACATGCTCCATGCCATGCAATATGCGCACCGCGAGCTCACCAACGTGCCCTATGCAGGTGCAGCTTCGCGTTCCTACGATCCCGCGGTAGGGACGACCTGGCTGCGATACGTGACCTTCCACCATCGGCCCTTGCTTCCGGAGCCGCTCCAAGCCTTCCTCGTCGACGCGACAAACCGCGACACCGTGACCGCCGATTACCTCGCCGACCCACGGAGCTGGACTATGGCCGTCAAGGTACAGCTGCCACTGGCAGGGAGCCTCGTGTATCTCTTGAACATGGCCCAAGCCAAATGGTTCGCCGCCGAGCGCGATTGTGTACGTACCAGCCTGCAGGATGCAGAGCATCAGACATTTGGCCTTGTTGCCGACTGGCGCAACTCGCTCCAGTCCGTGCCTATCCCGCTCCCGATCGTCGAACGGTTCGAAAGCTACCTCAGGGCGGAGGGCCTGGCCAGCCTTAGCCTGTCGCTCGTGCACTGACGCGCCGAATGAGACGACGGCCCGTTGTGGCCGGCCGACCTGGCCAGTGCGCCCTCTGTCCCCGTGTGGCCAGGTGGTTCACTCATTAGCGAAGAAACGCTCGCCCCGGACTTCCGCTTGCCAGTGTCGCAATGTTCGACGGGCCATTCCGTCTGCGATCCAGTTTCGTTTGCGTTCGACGAACGCCAGTCGCCACTCTCGATGCGTGGCGAGCAGCCTCTTGACTCGGCCGCACAACTCCACCATGTCAGGTGAGGTTCCGACTGCGAGGTCGGCGACTGCTGCTGAGCCCACGCGAAAGTCGATCGAGCCGGGGAGCTGGGCGCGATCGGCGTCTTCCATTGCCATCAGCAGCGCCAAGTGCTCCGCCTCGATCGAGCCAGAGCACTCCACGAGCGCTGCGCGGTTGCCGAGCGAGCCGCTGACGTAGGCCAATCCAGCCACACCAGCCTGCCATGAAGCGTCGGAGTTGACATAGGCGGGTTTCGCCAGTCGTCGCGCTCGTCGCTTGGCGAGGATCACCGCGCGCCGTGCTGCCAGCGTCGCTCGGTCCACCGGCTCGACAATCGAGGGGACCTGCCTTACCTCCTGCGCACACATTCCAATAGGCGTGATTGGAGGGATATCTAATCTGTCGGGCATTGCGCCGCGATGTTGACCGATCGTCGACCTATCCAAAAGACCGCAGTCGTCATAGTCTCCACGCGGCTAGTCAACGTGGAGACCAGTCCGGTTCAAGGCCCAGCGATCAGCTTCGCCGTCCGTACCAACTTCGGCCCAATCTTGTCCAAGAGTTGCGCGGCGGTATACGCATCGGATGGCACGGTCACCTCGATAGCTATCGGTTGCGCCCTGCCTTGCCGTGCGATGGGCATGGCGATTGAGCGGACTCCAGGAACGAACTCTTCATCGCTGACGAGCGGCGCTTGTGGGTCTATGTCATTCAGCAGGGCAAGGAGCGTGTCGTGCTCCGTGATCGAGTGCGGACCTTCTGGTATGAGATCCATCCTTGCGATCAGCGCGCGGCGTTCGTCCTCGGGCAGGTTCGCGAGCATCACCTTTCCAAGAGCGGTGCAGTACGCGGGTATGACTGCACCAACGCGCAATGAAAGGTCGATCATGTGCTGGCCGCGTCGATGACCAAAGAAACGATGGACGTAGAGGATGCGCGTCCGGTCGAGCGCGCCCATACTGACGGTATAGCCGATCTTGGCGCGCAAATCTCGGAGCGGCCCATCCGCCGGCAGTGAGTGGCGAAGCTCTCGGATCATCTCAGCGCCGGGATCGGTGGCGCGGGGCGCGAGGCCATACTTGCGCGCGCGACCTTGCTCCAGGTAGCCGAGCTGAACGAGTGTGGCGGCGCAGCGATGAGCTGTGGGGCGGCTGAATCCAGCCAGATCGTCCAGCTCCGCTACGCCTAGGAGTTTGCTCCCCTCAGGGCACGCCAATAGGAGCTTTATGCCACGTCGCAGCGAATACGATAGTCGCCTCGCTGGCACGTCCTCTTCAATGAACGCGAGGTTGACCTTATCGGCAGAGCTGTTGTTGTCTTGCACCGGGCGGTCCGCACCTTCAGTCGTCACGACTCCAATGGTCTCGGGAATATGAACCTTTGGAAAGACCGTAGCCGGACTAGTACCAACGCGGCTAGTACCCACGCGGCCGTCCGCCTCTGAGATGCATAGATATGGCACAGCTGCAACGCACGCTCCCCCGGTCGCCGCCTTGCCTCGACGCACCCGCTCGGCACGCTGGGAAGGGTCAGCTTGTCTTGGGCTCACGCCACGAGGCCGGATTCCGCATTGACCAGTCGGTAAGCCCCCCTGTGATCCACCGTCAGGTAGCCGAGACCACAGAGCATCACGAGATACCGCCGCGCGATCGCACGTAAGCAACCCGTCAATCGCTCGATCTCAGTCCCGTCGAGCGCCGCTCCATCGTCAAACTGCGCGAGAATCGCAAGCCCGGGCGCTATCAGGTAAGGGCGTCCTGGCGAAACGCCACCCGAGTTACACCGGTCGGCTCCTCTCCTCATCGGAGAATATCGTCCCTCGTCAGCCGCGCGATGGAAAGACCGCAACCGCCCTAGTCCCAACGCGGCTAGTCTCCATGTTTGCCGCCAGCTTCTAGAAGCTGGGTTGGTTGCGGTCGGAAGGGCCGGACGGCGGTAACAACGGCGGGCGTCGGGCTTTCAGCGCGAGACGACGAGCACACAACACGAGCAGGGCAGGCTTGGCGAACGTCCCGGTCGCTTCGAGGATGCGCTCGGTAGCTGGGCGAGCGAAAGCGGTCCACGCTTGCTCGTCGGAGAGATAGAGCGCGACCATGCCCGCCAGAATCAAACGGTGATGCGGGGCTACCTCATGGGCGCGCTTGGCGGTCTCGCTTGCAAGCAGTCCGAGACGATCGGTCATCTCATCTTGTGAGGAATAGTGATCGAGCAGGTTCGGTTGTCCAGTTGCACGGTCTTCAGCGCGGTCGATCAGACTGTCCAGAAGGATGTGCAGCGCCTCGGCCCAAGGCCAGTAGAGGGCGTCGATCGCGTCAACTTCGTTTGAGGTGAGGGCGGGATCGGTAGCCGCAGCAAGCTGCGCAAATATCGCGAGCGATGAGCCACAGGCAGCTCCGATCTCCCACCAGTTCAACCCGAAGCCCGACCCCTCATCCTTCGCCCATTGGGCGAGTCGTGGATAGTCGCTGGTTGTGGCGAGGTTGATGTCGCTTTGGTAGAAGACGACTCGCTGTGCGTGGCCCACTACGATTTGGGCGACGCCTGCGTAGGAGGGTAGTTGGCGGATGGAGGCACGGCAAGCATTCGCAAGCTCAGCGAGATAGCCCCCGTCTTCACGGCGAGCATGATGCTGGTAATAGTCGTGGTGCGGCATATCTGGTTGTAGCGCGGCTACGCACGCACGGTGTAGTTGGCGAGCGTTCTCAGCAGGCCGTTCGTTTGGTTGCTCCATCAGCGTGTCGGCGTAGTCAAAAACACCCTGAAGGTCAACGAGCAGGCGCGTGACTCGCGTGCGCTGTCTTCGAGGCGTAAAAGCCGCAAATGCGGCCGCGCCCTCGAGACAAGCCCACTTGTGTTGCTGTGCGTCGAGCGCAAGATTGCGCAGCACTGGATCGGGGATGTTCCTTGCGCACTTGCGTAGCCGGCGAATCTCGTGCTGCACGACGGGGAATACCCCGAGCCAGTAGCGACGGGCCGCTGAAGCGAAGGCAATCGTTGTGCGCGCGGGTAGTGGGCTCACAGCAGACAGCCTTACGCGAACAGCACTGCTCGTGCTTGACCCAGAGACTCATTCCTGAAAGCTCAGTTCTGGGGCAACGCCCGCCGCGGAGTAGCCCGGAATCGCGACGACAGCGAGCGAAACTCCGCCCACGATCAGCAACGTGAGCATGATCTGGATCACGCCGACGCTAAATGGCGCCGGAAAGCTGGTGCTGACGCGCAGGTAGTAGTCCGCGAGCGCGTGCCCATATAGTCCGAGGATCGCGCCGTCGAGACAGCCGATCCCGAGCACGACAGCGCTCTCAATAAGAACGCCGCGCCACAATTGCAGACGATCGAAGCCTTGGGCCTTCAGCGAGGCCAACCGGCCGCGGCGCTGGTAGATCGTTGCCGAGAGCGCAGCGGCCAGTGCGAGCGCTGATATCAGCAGGAGAAGATTGGCCATGTCGCCAAGAACACTCAGGCCTTGGCGACCGATGATTTTGACCTCAGCAATGCGTTCGGCAGATGTCTGAACCCGTAGTGCGCTCATGCTGCCAAGGGCTCGGCGGATCGCTCCCGCGCCTTCTGCTGGAGTCGTCCCGGGCCTCAAGTCAACGGCGAGTGTAGTGGCATTAGTGGTCTGCCAGTAGCGTCCGTAGTCACTGGTATTGAGCGTGATCGTGCCTGGTGGCCATCCAATGTTCGTGGTGATCGCGGCGACCTTGAAACGAGCCGATCCTGATGGGGTGGGCAATGTGAACTGGCTGTTGACATGCAGATCGTGTTCCGCGGCAAAGCCGCTTGACACAGCCGCCCAGCCATTTTGTTGCATGAGCACCCTACCGAGTACGATATTGCCTTGCCGCAACTCGCTTGAGAGGATCATTGATGGGTTGCCTGGCGGCACGGCGCGTATCCAGAGACGCTGAGCGCCAACATCCAGAAAAGTGCCTTGGTGAGCGCTTACAGAAGCGACACCAGGGGTCCTGGCGATGAGGGCAGTGACGCCCGGAACATGGAAGCTGTCGGTATCGAAAATGTTTTGATCCGGCGTCACCCAAACAGCGGCAGTGCTCCACTCTTGGGATATGCCTTTGTCGATGCCTCCAATGAGATCGGTTCGGGCACCGCCGACAGCGACTGCTCCATAGATTGCTAGTGCGGTGATGCTGGCTAGTGCGACTGAGCGGGTGGCCGTCGCCTCCAGTTCAATCGTTGCGATGGCCACCATTTTCCCGTGGTAGTGACGGGCGATGTGACCCAACACTCCGGTCGCGGCTCGAAATAGAATCGGTATGAAGCACGGGGCGGCAAACGCCAGCGCCACTCCGCTAAGGATCGTCAGTCCGGGCTTGAGCGCCACCATCAGTATCGCGAGAGCGACGATCGCCAAACCAAGCAGAGCCGTGTTGCGAACGATGTCATTGCCGATGCTTTGCCCTGGATCGCCGGGTTCTAGAAGCACAGCGCCAACCTCTCTATTCTTACGCAGGTCAAGGACTGGCAGCATCGAGGCACCGAACGCTGCTAGCACTCCAGAGGAGATAGCTACAAGCACGGCCGCAAGACCGACCTGCTGATAGCCCGTAATCGGGAAGGTCGTCGCGAGATAGTTCGGTACTTCGTCAAAGATGGTGCGCGCCAGCACATAGCCCACCAGTACGCCAACGATCGACGCGGCGAGTCCCAAAGCCAGTGCTTGTGAGCCGAGTACAGCAATGATTTGACGAGAGTCAAAGCCCTGTTCGCGCAGTTCCGCCACTTGCCATCTGCGATCGGGAACAGTCAGCAGCATGGCGTTTAGCGCCAGCAGAAACCCTACCATCAGGGAGATGGCCGCGAACAGGCTCGTTGACTGGTTGGTAGGCTTGAGGGCGGTCTTCGCCAGCTCTAGTTCGTGGTCGGCGGGCTCGACATTGAGCCGTCCCGCCGCCAATCGCCGCAGTTCGCCTTCAACCTGCTTGTTCTTGCCAGGATATGTTTTGACGAGGACTTGCGTAACGCGGCCGGGCTCACTCGCGAGGTTCTGCGCCGTGTTCAACAGAGTGACTACGACGCGACTGGACGCCAACGAGCCTATTGCGCCGGCGTCAAGCACCGCGCGTACCGGCACAATGTGACGAGCGCCGTTCACCAGCAATATTGCTTGGCCTTCGGTCTGTGCGCCGATGGTGTGCGCCACTCCCGAAGGCAAACCGACACCGCCCTGGAGGAGTTGAGCACCGGCACCCAGGTCTTTCGTTGCCGAGCTTCGCAGGCCGACGATACCAGGACTAACGCCGACGAGTTGCCCGAGCATCTGTCCGTTAGGTCCCTCGATGACCGCACTCTCGCGCAAGATCGGTACCGCCGTCTGGACACCGGACAGTGCAGATACGCGCTCAGCGAGTGTCTGGTTGAAGCCGCTAGGTGAACGGGCGACCAACTCCAAAGACGCAGTGCCGTTGACAGCGCTGATCGCTTCGCGTGTCGAGCCCAAGATGCTGCTGTTGGCAACCAGCACGCCGAAGACGAGCGCCACGCCGATCGCAATTCCGGCACCTGCCATGAGCTCGGGGCCGCGGGAGTAGCTCCATCGCTCACGGTAGATCGCGTAAAGCCCCTGGATGCCAATCCCCAAGATGGTTGGGTTGAACGATAAGCGCCGCTTCCGTTTCATTGAACAGTGGCGTGAAGGTCGAGGTCCAAGCCGTCGCTAAGCGTCCCATCGCGCAGCGTATAAACGCGAGTAACGAACGCTGTTGCCTGTGGGTCATGCGTGACGAGGATGGCTGGGATGTTCTCCTCGGCGCAAATCTCGCTGAGCAAGCCGAGCACCTCGCGGCTACGCCTGGAGTCGAGATTGCCGGTCGGCTCATCGGCCAGCAGGACGTGAGGTTTGTTTGCCAGGGCTCGGGCGATGGCGACGCGTTGTCGCTCGCCCATCGACATTTCTGACGGCTTATGTTCGAGTCGGTGGCCGAGTCCCAAGCGTTCGAGCCACGGGCGTGCTGTGTCGTGCGCCTCCCCCAGCCGCATATTGAGCCCAAAAAGCTTCAACGAGGCATTGTCAAGTGCGCTAGCTCCCTGCATGAGGTGGAAGGACTGAAAGACGATGCCGACCGTCTTCAGACGAAAGTGGGCGCTCTCCTGCTTGGTGAGACCAGTCAGCTCCAGCCCGTCGAACGAGATCGAGCCTGCGTCCGGGCGCTTGATGGTGGCTGCCAGCATCAGAAGCGTCGTCTTACCTGAGCCGCTTGGGCCGTACAAGGCAACCAACTCTCCCGGCGCGACGCTCAGCGAGACACCATCGACGGCGTTGACTGTCTCACCGCTGCTCTCGTAGCGCTTCACCACGTTCCGCAGCTCGAGGATGCTCACTATGCGCCCAGCTCTTGCGAGCCACCACCGGGGAACTCGATCACCTTTCGCCGCGAGGTCGTAGAGCTCAACTTCCCGCCCGAAAGGCTCATCATCGGCTTGCAGCCACGCAGCGCTGAAACCTCTTCCGAGGCGATCAGAAGCGCACAGCCGATCTTCTTCGGCAGCGAATGCAACAGTCCATAGAAGGCGTGGGCCTCCTCCGGCTTGCGGAACGCAGCTGGCTCGTCCACAAGCAGCAGACGCGGCTCATGGACGATCGCGCGCGCCAGCTCGACCAGGAGGCGTTCGCTCGAGCCAAGCTCTGACGTACGACGGCGCGCAAGGTGAGCCACTCCGACCAACTCGAGCGTCCGCAAGACACGATCCTCCGCTCCGTCCATGTTCGACGTCCCGCTATAGAGCGGAATCGAGATGTACCGCAGGACAGACGTCGAGCGACTGGTACGCCACTCGCCACGGACAAGCGCGATCCCACCATGCCGACGAGCGTGCGCAGCCTCGCTATAGCTCATCTCGACAAGCTCACGATCGTCCCATAAGACGCTGCCCTCATCGGGAGCGATCAGGCCAGCCGCGATCTCAAGCAGCGTGGTCTTGCCGCCTCGGCGTGAGGCGAGCAGGCCGACCGTCTCGCCGACCTCAACCTCGAAGGAGACGCGATCCAGGACCGTGATCTCGCTCCCGCCGTCAGGAAAGCGCTTGCTTACCTGACGGAACGCCAGCAGGCTCATTGTGGCCGCTTTTCACGCCGTGCTTCAAGCTCGCGGGTGGCTTCGTCAATCCACTCCATTTCAGCCTTCAATCGCTTGTCCACCGCTGAGCATTGCAGGCTGATGATCGTCCCCACATATGTGACTCTCAGAGTTTCGTGCGCCTCGTTCTCCTCCATCTCTTCGAGGAGGTCCAAGCGCCGCTCCGCAAGGGCACGTAGGAGATCGGGGATGTCCTCTTCGGTGGAGAACGCCAACCGCGCATGCAGGTCTGTCCTGACGACGCTCGACTTGGGCCGCGCCGCCAACCAATCGCGGCGGGCCTGTTCGCCCTTCTCGGTTGGGAAATAGACATCGCGAATGTAGGGCGGACGCTTGAAAGCCTTCTGCTCAGAACCGGCCAGCCCGTCCGCCTCCAACCGTTCTAGATACGAATAGATGTGTTTTGGTTCGACGCGCCATGAGGAACCCATACGGAGATTCGCGCGTCGCGCGATGTCCCACCCATGCCCAGGAGCTTCGATCAAGGCAGCGAGCACAGCCGCCCGGATCGGCGACTTGCCGTCGAGCGTGGCCTTTTTGCTTGTCCCTCGTTCAGCCATAGTCTTATTTGCCTGTCCCTCGTTCAGCTGTAGTCTTATCGGGCTAATCCTGAGCATCGGAACTCTACAGCAAACCCTGCGAGCACGATAATCCGCGACGGGACGCGGCCGTCGTCGTCAGCGCCATGAGGATCGGGATCGCGAGCAGGCCGATCGTGAGAATGCCCACTCCCAATTTCATCCCTGGCCTACAAGGCGCATCGGATCAACCTCTAACCCGTTGACACGACCGGCAACCACAGCCATCCTCGCCGGCTTGTGGGTCTCAGGCCAGGGTCGTCGAGCCGACGATGACGTGGACCGGAAGCTCGTCCGGCGTCTCGCCGGCGCTGATGATCTCACCGATCCTCGCAACTGTCTCCTCCCGTTGGTCTTCCGGCATCGCCGCCATCCAGCTCATCGACGCGATGTAGTCGAGGACTCGCGCCGGGTCCGCCGGCTGCACCATTGTCAGCGTGATCTCCCGCGGTGCGGTCCAGCAGCCCTCTGCTTGGGCTGTGTCCTGCCAACGCGGACCTTCGAATTGGGGATGATCTGGGCGAAGCTCGGCAATCAGGGTCCCAACCTCGTGTGCCCAGGAGGCCCCGCCCCAGTCGGGCAGAATCCTGAGCACGGCCAGTCCTCCACCCGCGGTCAGAACACGCCGGATCTCCTTCAGCGCCGCCACCTGGTCGAACCAGTGAAACGCATCAGCCACCGTGACCGCGGCGACCGACGCATCCGGGAGCGGGATCTCCTCGGCGACTCCATCGAGCACGCGCTCGGCACCCACGCTGGCAACGAGGATCTCGCGTAGCTCTGTCTGCGGCTCGACCGCTATGACATCGAGACCCACACCGAGCAGCGCGCGTGTGAGCTTGCCGGTTCCCGCTGCCAGATCGAGCACGCGCGCACCACGGGCAATGCGCAGCTCCGTCGCGATGGCTTTGGCGGCTGCAGGTGTGTACTCCGGGCGGCCGCGGTCGTATGAGTCGGCGACATCCACGAAGCGTGCGGCAAGTGGGTGCAGGTCCACCACTGGAACCATACATGGCAAGCAGAGTGTGCCAGCATGCCTCTCCGAACCGGCGACGAAAGCCGATTCGGACAATTCACCGAGCGCTTGCCGGAATTCTGCCGAGGAGACCCCGCTCAACGTTGTCGTTCAAATAGGCCACAGCCGAGATCGCGGCAAGCTCGAGTAGGAACTTGAGTGCGAGTTTCGCGAATCTCACGTGGCGAGCGACGTCACCAGTCCGAGCGCAAAACCATCGTGGCCCTTCGCGCCAACCGTCTGGATCGCCGTCGCGCTCACACGAGGCTCCGCGGCAAGCATCTCGTAGAAACCCCGCACGCCGGCCGCTATCCCACCATCCTCGACAGTCGAAGCGTCAGAGTCGAGGATCGCGCCGCCGCGCACGACGTTGTCGCCGATGATCAAGGTGCCCACCCGCGAGAGTTTCAGCGACCACTCCAAGTAGCCCGGGTAGTTCTGCTTGTCGGCGTCGATGAAGATCAGGTCGAACGGGCCCGCCCCTTCGCCGTGCATCGCTGGCAGCGTCTCCAGCGCCGGGCCGACCCGTACCTGCACCGTGTCCGCCAAGCCTGCGTTGGCTATGTTCGCGAGCGCGATCTCGGCGTAGCGGGGCTCGCGCTCGAGCGTGACGAGATGCCCGTCCTGCGGCAGCGCACGGGCGAGCCAGATCGTGCTGTAGCCGCCGAGAGTCCCCAACTCAAGGATGCTCTGCGCGTGGTGGATGCGCGCGAGCAGTTCGAGCAGCTTGCCCTGGTTGGGCGTGATCGCGATCGGGGGCAAGCCGGCAGCCTCGCTGGCGGCGACGGCAGCGTCGAGCGACGGATCCGGCGAAAGCAGGTGCTCGACGATGTAGCCGTCAACGGCTGTCCAAAGATCCTGGCCCATTGCCGAAAGAAGATAGGAGATTCCCGCAAACTACGGTTGACATCCCCCCAGATTCATGTTACCGTCGGTAAAGTGAATTTGTAGGAGAGGTTCGCCAAATACGGGTCACGCTCGGCCGGTGTCGTGCGCGCCGGCCGATGCCAGGAGGTGGGGTAAACGATGACGGGCAAAGTCAGGCTCCTCCTTGGAGCCCTCCTTACCTGTGCCTGCGTATCGGTGGCTGCCATAGCGTGGGCCACCAACACACTGACGGTCACCGAGGCCTTCACCCCCGACAAGCTCGGGGCGCCTACGAACCTCTCGATCACGGCGCAGTTCGCCTCCACTACCGGCAAGCCGCCCTCGCCGATCGCCAAGCTCACTCTGTATGCGCCCGCCGGACTGGGAGTCGACGCGCGCGGGGCAGGCACCTGCAACGAAACGACGCTGCGGCTACATGGCCCACAGGGCTGTCCGGCTACCTCGCGCGTCGGCTTCGGTGGCGGCGTCGGCGTGATCGAACTCCCTAAACAAACGATCCGTGAGCGCTTCACGATCGATTTCTTCTTTGCTCCTCGCGAACACGGGCATCTGGCCCTGCTTGCATATGCCAATGCTGTCGCGCCTGTGGCTGTGGAAATCACCGTGATCGCCAAGGAAGTCCCTGCTCCCAAGCCCTACGGGCTCGGCTTCAGCGTCGAAATACCGCCCATAACGACGATCCCAGGAGCGACACTTGCCTCGGTCGAAAGCGCTTTTGCGACATTTGGCTCGCCCAACGTCGCCTACTACCAGAACCTCCACGGCAAACGTACCCTCGTACACCTGAAGGGCGTCGTCGTCCCCAAGACATGCCCACCCGGAGGCTTTCCCACCGAGGGAACGATCGACTTCGCCGACGGCAGCACGCTCACCGTCAACCCAACCATCCCGTGCCCACACGGCTAACCCCCCGCGCACATAGGCGCGTTGCGCGGGGCAATGCGCATCGTAGGCACACCATCCCCCCGCGCGTGCGCGTCGCGTTGGGCATCCCGATCGGTAAGCACACACACCTGCTCGCCTTGCCGCTGGCATTGCTGCTCGCGCTCGCCATCTGCGCCTCGCCGGCTTCGGCGACCCAATCGAGCACAACCGCAACCATCGCACCCACACTCTCGCCCGACCGGCTTGGCGCCGAGGGCGCTCTGCAGCTGACGATCGACTACTCGAGCAATGAATTCGCCGTGCCACTGCCGGTCATTGGCACAGTGTTGCGCTTTCCGGCTGGGCTGGGTGTGGAAATACCCCATCTGCGCAGCTGCTCGCTCACACGGCTGCGCGCCCAGGGGCCCAAAGCTTGCCCGCCACAATCGCTGCTCGGCCACGGCCACGCTATCGCCGAGGCGCAGGCCGGCTCGCAGATCGTCAGCGAGGGCATCCAGCTCACCCTGTTCGTCGGACCCTTTCACAACTTGCAACCCACGTTCGAGATCCTTGGTCAGGGCTACACGCCGTTCGACGAGCGCGTCGTGCTGACCGGCACCGTGCGTCCGGACAATCCTCCCTACGGGGAAGACCTGGTGCTCTCGATTCCGCCGATTCCGACGCTGCCGCTGGAGCCCGACGCCTCGATCCTCAGCATGTCCCTGACGGTCGGCACTGCCAAACCTCGCCACCCGATTACCGTCAACACTGTCGTCGTCCCTCCCAGCTGTCCCACGGGCGGCTTTCCCTTCGCCGCCGAATTCACCTATGCGGACGGCTCCACCAGCAGCGCTCTTGCCGGCGCTGCCTGTCCATGAGTAACGAGAGAAAGCAGGTAACCAAGATGTCTCAGCAAAATCGCCCGTCGCGGAACCTGCGAGGGTTGTTTGTGTCCACGCGCTCGCACAACCGCTCGTCGCAACCGCACCGGACACTTGCGTCTTCGACCGCGCGCAACGGCTCCTTGCCCAAGCGGCGACTGCTCGCCGCGACGGTCACCTGCACCGCCCTCTTGACGCTGCTCAGCGCACCAGCCTCGCTCGCCGCGAAAACGTTTTCACTCAACGAGAACGGCGACCTTCACCTGACCAGCAAGCAGGGCTTCACCCTCAACGAGCAGGGGCCCGCTTCCGGCACCGTCAGCGGGACGCTCTACGTGCACCTGAAGATCGTCTCCAGCACGCGCGTCACCGCCGAAATCAGCCTCTACCCGCACGGCGGCTCGATCACATGCTCGGGCAGCGCCGCCTACAAACGCGAGGGCTCCATCGCCAAATTCTCAGGTGCGCTGTCGGTCGATCGCGGCACCGGCAGCTATGCCAAAGCGCACGGGTCTGGACTCAGCTTTAGCGGCACGATCCAACGCTCTAACGACGCGATCGCCGTGCACGTCAGCGGCACGGCCTCCGACTAGAACCGACACCAAGAGGAGACGATCGTAATGCTCGAGCTTCGCGATCTGGTCAAGCACTATCCCTCCGTGGGCGGTGAGACCGTGCGCGCCGTGGACGGCGTCTCTCTCAAGGTCGAAGGTGGCGAGATGGTCGCCCTGTATGGACCCAGCGGATCCGGCAAGACGACACTGTTGTTGATGGTCGCCACATTGCTGGCACCGACAGGCGGTTCGGTGTTGATCGGCGGACGCGACATCTCCTCGCTGTCCGAGCGCGAAGCGTCCAACTTCAGACTCTCCGAACTCGGCTTCATCCGTCAGAACTTCGACCTACTGCCCGGCGTCAGTGCAATCGACAACACGGTGCTGAAGCTGTTGAAGGAGATGCGCTGGCGCGATGCTCAACGCCATGTGACACCGCTACTGGAGCGCCTTGGCATGGGCGAGCGTTTGTACCACCGCGCCGAGACGCTCTCGATGGGCGAGCGTCAGCGCGTGATGATCGCGCGCGCTCTCTCGACCGAACCGAGCCTACTGCTTGCCGACGAGCCGACCGGCAGCCTCGACACTGGGCGCGGGCGCGAAGTGCTCGAACTGTTGCGCGGTCTGTGTCGCGAGCGCGGTGTGGCCGTGGTGCTCGTGAGCCACGACCCGATGGCCGCCGAATACGCCGACCGCGTGCTGGCACTGCGCGACGGTCAGCTATCCGCCTACCAGCACGAGCAGGGCCCGCGAGCCGTTTCACTGGCAACAAGCGAGGGGTAAAGGTGAAGCTGTCAAACGCGCTGCGCCTCTACCGAGTGCGTCTGCGCGCGCGCTTTCTGCAGGAGTGCTTCGCCGTGCTCGGTATCGCCGCCGGCGTCGCGCTGCTGTTCGCCTCACAAGTGTCGAGCTCGTCACTGCAAGGCTCGGTCGCCCAGCTGTCGCGTGCAGTCGTCGGCAAAGCGGACCTGCAACTCGTGGCCCGCGACTCGCACGGCTTTCCCGAAAGCATGCTTGCAAGGGTGCGCAATATTCCCGGCGTGCGGGTTGCGGCGCCTGTATTGGAAGCAAATGCAAATGCTGTTGGGCCCCACGCCCGCGAGTCAATCGAGCTCGTAGGAGCGGATTCCGCACTGTCTGCACTCCGAGGCACCCTGCTCGCTCACGCCAATCTCTCACCGTTCGGCAATATCGGCGCTGTCGCACTTCCCGCTCCCCTGGCCAAGACGATTGGTGTCACCAAATTCGGGCAGGAAGTGAGCTTGCAGATTGCCGGGCGTACGGTTAACGCGCCACTATATGAACAGCTGCACGAACGCCAGATCGGCGGGCTCATCGCCACACCGCTCGCGATTGCGCCGCTGGCCTACGCTCAGGAAATAGCGGGCATGGGCGGCCGCGTCAGCCGGATCCTCGTGCAGAGCGCCGCCGGCTCACAGCCCAAGGTGCGCGCAGCACTGACGGCACTTGCCGGCGGCCACCTGAACGTCGAGAGCACCGGCTACGACGAGACGCTGTTCGCGAAGGCGGCCACCGCCAGCAACCAGTCCACGGCTTTGTTCTCTGTCATCAGCGCCCTCGTTGGCTTCCTGTTTGCGTTCAACGCGATGCTGCTGACGGTGCCGCAGCGGCGGCGACTGGTCGCGGACCTGCGCCGTGACGGGTATACGCCGCTAACGGTGATCGCCGTGCTGCTGCTCGACGCGCTCGCTCTCGGGCTGATCGGCTGTGCGCTCGGGCTGGCGCTGGGCGAGGAGCTCTCGATTCACCTGTTTCACTCGAATCCGGCCTTCCTCTCCCTGGCGTTTGCCGTCGGCTCGCAGCGCGTCGTCAGCTGGCAGAGCGTCGCGATTGCTACGGGCGGGGGGATGCTGGCCGCGACCGTGGCGGTGCTGAGCCCGCTGCGCGACATCCTCTCGCGCGACCCGCTGGCAGCAATCAGCCCGCGCGAAGGCAGCAGCGGCACCCGCACCGGCCGGCGCAGGGCACTTGCAGGCCTTGCCTGTCTCGCCGCCGCCACGACATTGCTGCTGGCCAAGCCCGACGCCGCTATTCCCGGCATGGTGTTGCTGCTTGGCGCGCTGCTGTTGGAGCTGCCGATCGTGCTCAGCGCGACGCTCGTAGCCGTCAAGCGGATCGGCTCCTTGTTCGTGAGCCCGATCCCGCACGTCGCCACAATGGAGCTTGGCGCCGCCCGCGCACGTGCCGTGGCGATCGCCGCAACCGGAGCGGTTGCAGTGTTCGGCAGCGTCGCGATCCAAGGCGCGCACGGCGACCTGCTGAGAGGGCTCGAAGGCGCGGCGCGCGACACGAACGCCGCCACCGACGTTTGGGTATCCCCCGCTGGGTTCTACAACCTGCTGAATACGACACCCTTCACTCCAACTGCAGCCGCCCGACTTGAGCGGCTGCCCGGAGTGCGAGCGGTACAGCTGTATCGCGGCGGCCTGCTCGACTACGGCTACCGCCGCGTGCGCGTCGACGCACCACCGCGCGAAGCCAGACCGCTGATACCGGCCGGCCAGATCCTGCAGGGCAACGTGCGCTTGACCGAAGAACGGATACGCGCGGGTGGCTGGGCGGTCGTATCGCAAGGACTTGCAGAAGAACAACACCTGCACATCGGCCAGGTCTTCACCCCGCCGACACCCGACCCGATGCGCCTGCGCGTGGCGGCGCTGTCCACCAACCTCGGCTGGGCACCCGGGGCGATGCTCCTCAACGCAGTCGACTACGCGCGCGTATGGGGCAACCAGGACGCAAGCGCTTACGGCGTGGTGCTGAATCCCGGCGTCTCACCGACACTCACAGCCCAAGAGATAACGCATGCCCTGGGGCCTCATAGCGGACTTACGGTGCAGACCGCCGAAGCGCACGCGGCCGAGCAGGTAGCGCTCGGCCGCGAAGCGCTCGAACGGCTAACACAGATCGCCACGTTGATCCCACTTGCTGCGGTACTCGCGATGGCGGCGGCGATGGGCGCGATGGTGTGGCAACGCCGCCCGCGGCTGGCCAAGCTCAAGCTGGAGGGACTGCCGCGCGTGGAACTGTGGGGCACGATCCTGCTGGAGAGCCTGCTATTGCTCGGCGCCGGCTGTCTGACCGGGGCCGTCTTTGGCCTGTACGGCCAGCAGCTGGCCGACCGTGCGCTTGCGCATGCGATCAACTTCCCCGTCGTCTATTCCGTAACAGCTCTACCCGCGCTGCGGAGCCTCTCGCTGGTGATCGCCACCGCGCTTGCGATCATCGCGATCCCAGGCTATATCGCCGCGTCGGTACCACCAGCGCTCGCGCTCCAAGACTGACACAGCCATGGCCAAGGAGAGCAAGCGCGAGCGCGAGCAGACCCGACACGCCAAGGCACAAAGGCCGACCAGCAAGAGTAGGCAGGTTGAACGTGCAACACGGGTGCCGCCATCTGAGGGCAATCAGGTCGAGCATGCAACACAGGAGCCGACACCTGAGGGCAATCAAACCGAGCGCGCCAAGCAGGAGTCGACGCGCGAATACAAACAAGTCGAGCGCGCCAGGGCACAGGAGCGCACACGCGAAGCGTTGATCGAGGCTGCAACCAACGAATTCTTCGAGGGCAATTGGCTAAAGACTTCGCTCGACTCGCTCTCGCGCAAAGCGGGCGTCACCAGGCAAACACTGCTGCGCCACTTTGGCTCCAAGGACGGTCTGCTGATGCAGTCGCTGATGCGCGGCGCCTCACAGGTGCGCGACCAGCGCTGGAGCACGCCCACGACCGACATCCCAGGCGCCGTCGAGAATGTGATCGACCACTACGAAGAGTGGGGCGAGCGCTCGGTACGCATCGGTGCCTGGCAGCGTGGTCCGACGGTGCTCGCCCTGTTCGCGAACGCTGCGCGCCAGATGCACTACGACTGGGTCGAGCACGCATTCGCCGGGTGGCTGGACAAGTTCGACGATGAGACGCGCGCAGAGCGTCAGGCGATTTTGGTCGTGCTGTGCGACGTGCAGACCTGGTGGATTCTCTCCAACGACCTCGACCTGTCGCGCCACAAGGTCCACGCGATCTTGACCGACCAGATCGAACGCGCACTGGAGGAGAAGTGAGCGGGTCATGCGCATTTCGATGCACGCCGTCGCCACGCGAGTTCGCCACGGCGCCTCACCCCCGAGCGGCTGCTTGACGCCGTGCACAACGCGATGGAGTGTCGTGGGGGCGCGCAACGTGTGAGTCGCGCCTACACTGCTGCCGGTGGAGCGAGCGCCGCGGCAGACGCCATGGAGGCGATCACGAAATACGGCTGAGAGATGCTGGGCGTCGTCCACGTAGCTCCGGGCACGTTCTTTGCGGTCATCGCCGCTTCGGCGATAGCAGCCACGCTCGCGACAGTCGCGGGCGGTCGGGGTTTGGTCGTGCCGGTCGTCGTCATCGAGCTGCTGCTCGGAATCGTGCTCGGCCCATACGTGCTCGGCCTGCACGTCAACCAGTTCATCCAATTTTTTGCAGACCTCGGCCTCGGCCTGCTGTTCTTCTTTGCCGGCTATGAGATCGACATGCAGCGGATCATGGGTCTGCCGCTGCGCCTCGGTCTGATCGGCTGGCTACTCTCGCTCGCGCTCGCCTACACGATCGGCGGTGTGCTCGCCGCATCCGGGATCGTGCTGTCGCTCCTCTATACGGGCTCGGCGCTCTCGACCACCGCGATCGGCACGCTGATCCCGATCCTCTCCGACGCAGGCGAGATGCGCACCCGCTTTGGCACCTACCTGCTGGCCGCCGGCGCCGTGGGTGAGTTCGGGCCGATCCTGCTGCTGACGCTGATCCTCTCCACGCAGAGCACCGCACACAACGCGGTCATCCTGGTCGCCTTCGTGGCCCTGGCGGTCGCGGTCGCGATCTTCGCCGTGCGCTCCTCCGAGCGCACGCTGCCGCTGTTCGAGCAGACGATCGAGGCTAGCTCGCAGCTGGTCGTGCGCTGGATTCTCGTGCTCGTGTTCGCGCTTGCGCTGCTTGCCTTCGAACTGGGCCTCGACCTGCTGCTGGGCGGCTTCGCGGCGGGGGTAATCACTCGTCAGGTACTGAAGACACGCGAGCTGCCGGCGTTCGACTCAAAGCTGACGGCGGTTGCGTTCGGCGTGTTCGTGCCGTTCTTCTTCGTCGTCAGCGGCATGGGCCTCGACATCCACGCGCTATTCGCGAGCGTCTCGGGTGTCTTGAAGATGCTCTTGTTCTTCGGGCTGTTCCTGGTCGTGCGCGGCACGCCGGCACTGGTCCTGTATCGCAAAGTGCTCGACGCACGCGCACGCCTGGCGCTGGCGCTGATGAGCTCGACGCAGTTGCCGCTCGTGTTGGCGATCACCGCTCTGGCCACTTCCAGCGGCCACATGCGGCCCTCCACCGCCGCCGCGTTGGTTGGGGCCGCAGTCCTCTCGACGCTCGTCTTCCCCTTCCTCGCCCTGCGACTACGCGGCGATCTGGACGAAGAGGCCGAGCCTCCGCTAGCAGCAGCCGCACCGCCCGGCGATCCCGCCCCGGCATGACGGGCAGCGATACCCGCCCCGGCAAATACCGGCCTCCACATGACAGACCATCGATGCCCCAGGCAAATACCGGCCCCTGTATTACGGGGCGGCGATGCCCGCCCCGGCGCGTGTCTCCCGGTGCGGAAAACCACGCTTGACACGCACGCCTCGAGCGGCGAGGATTGGCGCGTTGCCACCGCGAGCTAGGAGCATTGAGCCGTGACCGGCGTGCTGTACGGGTTGGCAAAGTTTTGCGTGCGGCATCGATTCGTGACGATCGCGGTGTGGCTGCTGGTGACGGTCGCGCTCGTCGGCGTGTCGCACAGACTTGGCGAAAACACCAACGACAACCTGTCGTTGCCGGGAACCGACAGCCAGCACGCCACCGACACGCTCAGCCACTCGTTCCCTGACCAGGCCAACGGCACGAGCCCGATCGTGCTGCACGCCGCCAAAGGCAAGCTCACCGAATCCAAGTACGCGAGCGCCGTCGATGAGGCGGCCGCCGATGTGGCAAAGGCCCCACACGTGGCGTCAGTGGTCAACCCGCTCACCCCCGAGGGGGCCAACGCCTTGAGCAAGGACAAGTCGACCGGCTATCTGTCGGTCACGTTGGCGGTCTCGCCAGGCGAACTGTCCGTCTCAGAAGTGCAGACGATCATCGACGCTGCCAACCCAGCCAAGGCTGCCGGGCTGGAGGTGGAGACCGGCGGCCAGCTGGGCCAGAAGGTCTCCAAAACATCGACCGAGTCCAGCGAGCTGATCGGGATCGTCGCGGCGATGGTGATCCTGACGTTCACTTTCGGCACGGTCGTCTCGATGCTGCTGCCGATCCTCAATGCCGTGCTCGCGCTGCTCTCGACGCTCGCGATCATCCGCCTGCTCGGACACGTGATCAGCGTGCCGACTGTGGCCCCCACGCTCGCGACGATGATCGGGCTTGGTGTGGGCATCGACTACGCATTGTTCATCGTGACGCGCCACTTGCGCGGGCTGGGCGAAGGGCACGATGTTCACGAGTCGATCGCGCGCGCCGCGGCGACCTCCGGCGGGGCCGTGTTCTTCGCTGGCTGCACCGTGACGATCGCGCTCGTATCGCTGGCGGTGGCCAAAATTCCGCTGGTCACGACGATGGGCCTGATGGCGGGCATCGCGGTGGTGGTCGCCGTGCTGGCCGCGCTCACGCTGATGCCGGCACTGGTCGCGACTGCAGGCCCGCACATCAACTCGCTGCGCGTGCGCACGCCACCCTCGGACGCCGGGTCCAAGCAGGGCGCGTGGGCCAGATGGGCCGCCGACATCGCCAAGCATCCGGCGATCGCCGGCTTGGCGGCACTGGCGATCCTGCTGCCGCTGACGATCCCGCTACTGTCGCTGAGTCTCGGACAGGAAGACGTGGCGGCGCTGTCCACCTCGACCACGGCGCGGCGCGCCTACGACCTGATATCCGCGAACTTCGGGCCGGGCGTCAACGGTCCGCTGATCGTCGCCGTCACGCTGGGCTCGCCGGCGCAGGCGCCGCCCTCTTCGGGATCGCAGAGCCATTCGGGCTCCAGCACAAGCGGATCAAGTACCTCCGGCTCCGGCGGGTCGAATAGCTCAGGCTCCGCCGCAGGATCGTCGGGCTCCGCGTCCTCCCAGAGCGATCCGCGCGCCGCCGACCCGCGCCTGCAGACGTTGCAAAAGGACGTGTCCTCAACCAAAGGCGTCGCCGCGATCACTCAAATCCAGATCGACAAGGCGGGAACCGCCGCCTACTTCAACGCGATCGCAACAACGGGACCGGCAGAAAAACCGACGCAAGAACTGGTCGAACGCTTGCGCTCGAGCGTCATCCCGGGTGCCGAAAAAGGCACGAACATGCACGCCGACATCGGCGGCAGCACGGCGGGCAACATCGACCTGGCAACGCAGATATCGGACAAGCTGCCACTGCAGATCCTGGTCGTGATCGCGCTCAGCTTCGTATTGCTGATCCTCGCTTTCCGCACCGTGGTGATCCCGCCGCAGGCGGCGCTCATGAACCTGCTCTCGATCGGCGCCTCCTACGGCGTGCTGACCGCCGTCTTCCAATACGGCTGGCTCAGCAACCTGATCGGACTCAGCGGCCCCGTGCCGATCGTCTCCTACGTGCCGCTGTTCATGTTCGCGATCCTGTTCGGACTCTCGATGGACTACGAGGTGTTCCTCGTCAGCCAGATCGAGGAGCACGTGCACGCCGGCGAGGACAACCGCGGCTCGGTCATCTCCGGCCTTGTCACGAGCGCACGCGTGATCACCGCCGCGGCGATGATCATGGTGTTCGTGTTCGGCAGCTTCGTGCTCAACG
>DATHMQ010000106.1:0-66492 GCA_035486935.1 Solirubrobacteraceae bacterium | reverse complement strand
CGTGACCGGCGACGGGATCGCCCAGGCCTATCGCATCGGGGCTCCGCTGATGGACATGGAGATGGTCCAGTACCACCCGACCACGCTCGTCGAGAACGGCTTGCTCATCACCGAGGGGGCGCGCGGCGAGGGGGCCGTGCTGCTGAACTCCGAGGGCGAGCGCTTCATGGAGAAGTACGCGCCCAACAAGATGGAGCTTGCTTCTCGCGATGTGGTCTCGCGCGCCGAGCAGACCGAGATCCTCGAGGGCCGCGGTGTCGGCGCCAACAAAGACGGGATCTACCTGGACATCACGAAGGTGCCGCGCAAGCGCACCTTGGAGGCATTGCGCGAGATCGTCAACATCGGCAAGGACTTCGCCGGCGTGGACATCACCCGCGAGCCGATCATGATCCGCCCCGGTCAGCACTACATCATGGGCGGCGTGAAGACCGACGTGAACGGCGCCACCTCGGTCGAGGGCCTGTATGCGGCTGGCGAGGTCGCATGCGTGTCGGTGCACGGCGGCAACCGCCTCGGCGCCAACTCGCTGCTCGACACCCTCATCTTCGGCCGGCGTGCCGGTGAACATGCAGCCGCGCGGGCGGCAAGCATGGCCCTGCCCGACGCCAGCGACGCCCAACTGCGCGAGGACGTGGCGATGATCGACGCGATCATCGCGCGGCCACGCAGCGGCCGGCGTGTGTCTGAGATCAAGCGCGAGCTCGGCGAGACCATGAACCAGTACGTCGCCGTGTACCGAGACCAGGAAGGGCTTGACAAGGCACAGGAGATCGTCAAGCGCCTGCAAGCGGAGTCCAAGGACGCCTACATCGACGACAAAGGCACCGTTTTCAACCAGGACGTGCTGGGGGCGATCGAGCTTGGCTACATGCTCGACTGCGCCGAGGCGACCGTCGTTGCGGCGATCGAGCGCAAGGAGTCGCGCGGGGCGCAATTCCGCACCGACTTCCCCGAGCGCAACGACGGGGAGTGGCTCAAGCACATCGATATCAGCCTGAATGGGGACAGTCCAGAGGTGAGCTATTCGCCGGTGACGATGACACAGTGGGAGCCGGAGGAGCGGAAATACTGATGTGTCCCTGTCACCCTGCCGAACAAAGTAAGCAAGTGATGTCCTTGACCGCTGCGACCCGTGCCGTGAATCTGCATCCGACCGAGAAGGAGCGTGCCTGATGGCCGAAACCCACAAGCCGCCGGAGCAGTTCACGCTGAGGATGCGCCGCTATGACCCCGAGTCGGGCGAGGCGCCCTATTGGGACGAGCACACGATCGAGCTAGAGCCCCACCGCTCGGTGCTCGAGGGCATTCTCCAGGCCAAGGCGAAGTTCGATGGTTCGATCGGCATCCGCTGCTCCTGTCGTGCCGCCATCTGCGGCTCATGCGGCGTGCGCATCAACGGCGAACCCGGGCTTGCCTGCCACACCCACCTCGACCATGCGCGTGCGTCCAGCAAGGACGGCGTGATCGAGGTCGAGCCGATGGGCAACATGCCCGTGATCAAGGACATGATCGTCGACATGGACGCCGTGCACTGGAAGAAGGTGCAGCGCGTGACTCCGTGGCTCATCAATGAGGGTCCCCAGCCCGAGCGCGAGCACATCGTGCCGCGCGAGTCGATGGTCGACATCACGCAGACGATGGCCTGCATACAGTGCGGGGCCTGCGTGTCGGACTGTTTGGCGATGGAGGTCGACCCCGGCTTCATCGGACCCGCCGCGCTTGCCAAGGCCTACCGCTTCGTCGGCGATCCTCGCGACGAAGAACAGCGTGAGCGGTTGCTCGATCTGAGCGAAGACCCTCAGGGCATCTATGACTGCACCCATTGCTTCAAGTGCGTGCAGGCCTGTCCCAAGGACGTCAACCCGATGGGGCAGATCATGCGACTGCGACGCATCGCCGGAGCCGACCAGCACATCAACGACCAGAACAACGGCCACCGCCACGAGGAAACCGTCGTGACGTTGATCAAGGACTATGGGCTGTTGCATGAGGCGGAGATGCTGCCTCGCTCCTACGGCGGCAACTCTTGGTTTGGCAAGTTCCATCCCGCTGCCGGTAAGGAGCTGCTCAGCTCGCTACCAGTCGCGATTCGCGCCGTAATGAAACGCAAGATGAGCATCAAGATCGCCCTCTTCGGTCACAAGATCCCCAAGCAGGATCTGAACGCGGTCAAGCGGATCTACGAGAAGATCGAGGGCAAGCCCGAGCGTTACGAGCTGAACCTGTACATCTCAGGCGTTGACGAAGACGCCGAGCAGACGCCGGTCGGAGTCGCCTCCCCGGGCCCCGGACCCGAGGCGAGCGCATGACCGCGGACGCCCCAGCACCCGAAGGGAGCACCACATGAAGGTCGCCTACTGGCCCGGCTGCGTGAGCAGGGGCTTCACTCCCGAGCTGCACGGCTCGATGGCAAAGGTTGCCCCGCTCTTGGACATTGAGCTGGTCGAACTCGAGCGTGCTAACTGCACCGGCTGCGGCGTGATCGCAGAGCACAACCAAGAGCTTGCCGACACGCTCAACGCGCGCACCTTTGCGCTGGCTCAGCAAGTTCAAGGGGCGGAGCTGATGATGAACATCTGCTCCACCTGCCAAGGCGCCCAAGGCGAGTGCCAGGAGCGGCTGGATGCCAACGCCGAGTACAGGGCGCAGGTCAACTCCACGCTCGCCGACGAGGGGCTCAGCTACGAGAAGGGGCTTACCAACAAGAACTTCCTCTGGCTGCTGGTCGAGGAGATCGGCTTGGACAAGCTGCGCGGGATGGTCAAGCGTCCGCTGACCAACCTCAAAGTCGGTCCGTTCTACGGCTGCTACATCGTGCGTCCGCGCGAGCGTTTGGGCATCGACTCAGAGCATCCTCGTGACCATTACCTGGAGCAGTTGATCGAGGCCCTTGGCGGCAGCGTGATCGAGTACGCCGGGATGCGCAAGTGCTGCGGCTTTCCGATCGTCACGATGAACAAGGAGGCCTCGCTCAAGCAGGCTGGGCGCCACCTTGGCGATGCGGTCGACGCTGAGGCCGATTGCCTTGTGACTCCCTGCCCTCTCTGCCACCTGAACCTCGACATGCAGCAGCCGCTGGCTGAGAAAGTTGTTGGGCGCGAGCTGAACATGCCGGTCCTGCACCTTCCCCAGCTGGTCGGGCTCGCACTCGGCCTGGAGCCGAAGGAGCTCGGGCTCTCCCGCCATGTGGTCAAGCCGACGTCTGTGATCGACTGGTCCACCTCTGTGGTCGGCGCAGCTGCATAAGCTGCGCCGATGCGCGTCCTCACAGTCGTAGGCAACCGGCCACAGTTCATAAAGGCAGCCGCGGTCTCCGGGCCCTTGCGCGCCGAGCACGAGGAGATCCTCGTTCATACCGGCCAGCACTACGACGACTCGCTCTCGAGCGTTTTCTTCTCAGAGCTCGGACTGCAGGCGCCAGAGCGCGAACTTGGGATCGGCGGTGGCTCGAACACCTCGCAGACCGCGCGCATGCTGGCGGCACTGGAGCACCTGCTGGCCGAGGTCGAGCCCGACGCGACGCTCGTCTACGGCGACACCAACTCGACGCTTGCGGGCGCACTGGCAAGCGCCCAGCGCGGTGTGCCGGTGGTGCACGTCGAGGCCGGCATGCGCTCGTTCGACCGGGCGATGCCCGAGGAGCTCAATCGGGTGCTCACAGACCACATGAGCGAGCTGTTGCTGTGCGCGTCCGAGACGGCGGCCGAGAACCTCAGGAAAGAGTCGGCGCAGGGGAAGATCCAGGTGGTCGGGGACGTGATGATCGATGTTGCGTTCAAGTGGCGCACCGCGGCTGGAGCGAACAACGAAGCTCTCGCCGGTTTTGCCATCGAGGCCGGCGACTACCTGCTGCTGACCGCCCACCGCGCCGGAAATGTCGATGATCCAGCGCGCCTGCAGATGTTCGTAGATGTCGTGGCCGCACTGCCCGGACGCGTGATCTTCCCGGTGCACCCGCGTACACGCGCGCGCCTACGCGAAACAGGTCTGCTGGAGCGGCTGCAGGCACTCGACAGCGTGACTCTCTACGAGCCGCTTGGCTATGTGCGCTTCAGTGCGCTGGTACAGAATGCGCGCGCAGTGCTGACCGACTCCGGTGGCGTCCAGAAGGAGGCGTACCTTGCCGGGGTGCCCTGTATCACCTTGAGGTCCACCACCGAGTGGGTGGAGACCGTCCAGAGTGGCTGGAACACGCTCGTCGATCTCGATGTGGAGCGTGTTCTCTCGGCCCTGGCACGACCCATTCCCCAAACACATCCCCAGCTCTACGGCGACGGCAAAGCGGCCGAGCGTTGTGTGGCCGCGATTGGAGCGCTTTGAGCGTCAACGTCGGCGTCGTCGGGCTCGGCTATTGGGGCCCGAATCTGGCGCGTAACTTCGCCGCGATCGACGGCTGCGAGCTGACCTGGCTTTGCGACGGCTCCGAGCAGATCCGCGTCAAGCTGGCCGATGCCTTTCCTGGAGTGCGCACCGGCACCAAGATCGATGAACTGCTCGCCGACCCCGAACTCGACGCGGTCGTGCTGGCCACGCCCGTGCCCACACACGCAGAACTGGCCGCGCGCGTGCTCGAGGCAGGCAAGCACTGCTTTGTCGAGAAGCCGCTTGCCACGACCGTCGCAGATGCGCAGCGGGCGGTTGACGCGGCCGAGAAGGCTGGGCGCATTTTGATGGTGGGCCACCTGCTCGAGTACCACCCTGCGGTCACTCGTCTGAAGGAACTGCTCAACGCGGATGAGCTGGGCTCGCTCTACTACGTGTACGGCAACCGCGTCAACTTGGGCAAGCTGCGCGCCGAGGAGAATGCGCTTTGGAGCCTGGGCGCGCACGACGTGTCGGTCGTCTTGCATCTGATCGGCGAGGAGCCGGTCGAGTGCTCGGCGCATGGCGAGTCTTATGTGCGTGGCGGCGTCCAGGATGTCGTCTTCTGCTACCTGCGCTTTCCCTCGGGGCAGGTCGCTCACCTGCACCTCTCCTGGCTCGACCCCCACAAGGAGCGGCGCATCACCGTCGTCGGCTCCAAGCGCATGGCGACGTTCGACGACATGCGAACAGAGGGCAAGCTGACCGTCTACGACAAGGGCTTTGACGAGGACGCAAGCTCGTGGGGCGAGTACATCGCCCGCGCCGGCGAGTCCTTCTCCCCGCGCCTTGCTAACGCCGAGCCCCTACGCCTGGAGTGCCAGCACTTCATCGACTGCATCCGCGACGGCAGGACACCGCGCTCGGACGGCCACAGCGGTCTCCGCGTGGTGCGAGTGCTGGAGGCCCTGCAGCACTCGCTGGAGGGGATCTAGCATGCGTAAACGCCAATCCTTCTTGCGTAAATGCTCAATCTGGCCTGCGTAAACGCTCAATGATCCCTGCGCTTCGGCGACTGCCACGGATCTAAGCTGCCGAGCGATGCACCCTTACCGTGGCTGGCCATTTCTCACCTCGCCTCAGCACCCGACGCTCTCGGCGGTGGGGGCAGTTTTTATACACGGAGGCATCAGTCTCTTCGTGGTCCTGCCACTCGTGCTGCGCAGCGACAAACGAGTTCTCTACGGGGTGCTCGCCTTCATCGGCGGCCCTGCGGTCGATCTCGATCACGTCGTGGCCGCCGGTAGCTTTCGCCCGCACGCGCTCGAGACCTTGAACCACCGGCCCGATACTCACAGCCTACTGTTCGCGCTTGTGCTTACGCTGCTGGTATACAGCATTACTCGCAGTAAGCAACTCAGCTGGTCGGTGTTGGCGATCATTGTTTCTCACCTGCTGTTCGACGCGGCCGGCGGAGATGAGTACTGGGCATACCCGCTGAAGCACCCCAATTCGATCCCGTGGCTCGTCTGCCCGATTGGGATCGCGCTGCTGTTTTGGGTCAGCACGCGCATAGCCGCAAGCGCATCGCCAGGGCGCGGTGCAGGCGGCCAGCGCCTCCTTGCCCAGACTTGACATTCTACTAACGGGAATCTATCTTTCCGTCAGTTGAAATTTTGGCCAAATGGCCAAGCCGCTATCTCATTCCCCTGAACCAAAATCTCACCCTTTTGAATCAAATTTAAATGTGAAAAGACGCCTTCCAATATTCGTCCAGTCTGCTAGGGTGCGGCTCAAGCACGGCTGGTAGGCACGGTGGGGCCGACCAGCGGGTGGTGGCCAGTAAGCGAGCTTCTCAGGAGGTTTTCCCAGTGGGGAGTGTCGGAATTCCCCACGGTGCGTTTGGCTTTGCGAAAGAGAGCCGACGAGTCGCGCGTTTGTAAGACACACATATCGGGGTCGGGGGAGGGTTGCATGGAAGCGACTAAAGGACATCAGGCGATGAGCGGTATGGACGAGTCGCAGTTGGCAGCTAGAGAGCTTGCCGTAAGAACACAACACCTACGGCACGTAGGCGAGCAGGAATCGATCGCGAGCGAAGCTCCCGAGCCTCAGCCGCGCACGAGAACGCCGATTGTCGACGCCGGTCATCGCTCGCACAAGGGCGGGGCGCCGGCAGGCTGGCCACAGGTGAGCGTGATCATTCCCACGCTCAACGAGGCCCAGAACCTACCGCACGTGTTTGCGAAGCTGCCGCGCGATCTGCACGAGGTGATCGTCGTCGACGGCTTCTCAACTGATGACACGCTCGACGTCGTGCGTCTGCTACGGCCTGACGCCAAGATCGTGCTGCAGCAGAACCGTGGCAAGGGAGACGCGCTGCGCTGCGGCTTCGAGGCCGCCACCGGCGACATCCTCGTGATGCTCGACGCGGATGGCTCAGCCGACCCGAGTGAGATTCCTGCCTTCGTCGAGACGCTTGTGGCGGGAGCGGACTTCGCCAAGGGCTCGCGCTTTCGCGAGGGAGGTGGGAGCTCTGACATAACGCCGCTGCGCCGCACGGGCAATCGCGCATTGAACGGACTCGTCAACTTCCTCTTTCGTACCTCCTACTCCGACCTCTGCTACGGCTACAACGCGTTCTGGCGACACTGCCTCGGTGCGATGAAGGTGGACTGCACGGGCTTTGAGGTGGAGACGCTCATCAACATCCGCGTCGCACGCGCTGGGCTCGACATCCGTGAGGTGCCGAGCTTTGAGAGCGACCGTATCTACGGGCAGAGCAACCTGCGTACATTCCGCGACGGCGGGCGTGTGCTGCGCACAATCGTGCGCGAGCGCCTGCGCCGTGCCTCGGCCGACGTCAAGGCATACCAACACTCCAGCGAGGACGTTCACCATCACGTAATGGATGCGGTGGCCGACAGCATGGAGGCAGCGCCCGTCGAGGCGAGTTGACAAAGGCACTGCTCAGCCTACCCACTCACGCCGCTTCAGTTGCTGCGATCGTTTAACGGCGATGAGGTCTCGAGCAATCCCGGTACTGCTCTATCACGCGGTGCCCGACATCTCCACCGCCGACGACCCGTTGTCGGTCCCCTACGAGCAATTTGCCAGGCACGTCAATGCAATTGCGAACAGCGGACGCACACCGGTCAGTGTCGCTGAGATCGCCGCCGGACTGCGCGGTGAGCGCCCGCTTTCAGAGCATGCAGTGGCCGTCACCTTCGACGACGCCTACGAGGACACAGTGCGTGCGGTCGAACTGCTGCGCGAGCGCGGGCTGCGCGCAAGCGTTTATGTGACAACCGGTCAAATCGACAGTGGCCCGATGATCCGCCGCGAGCAACTCGAGCAACTCGCACGCCAGCCGGAGACGGTCGAGTTGGGAGCACACACCGTCAACCACCCGCCGCTGGACGAGCTTGACATCGAGGAGATGAAGCGCGAAGTGTCAGACAGCAAGCAAGCCCTTGAACAGATGATCGACCGCAGTGTCGACACATTCGCCTACCCCTTCGGCGCATATGACGCGCGTGTGCGCGCGGCGGTCATCGACGCAGGCTTCAGCTCTGCCGCAGCGGTCAAGAACGCTCTCTCTCACCCCGAGGACGACCCTTGGGCGATCGCGCGCTTCACCGTCGGCACTGCCACCAGCACCGAGCAGATCGCTCAGATCCTCGACGGCCAAGGGGCCCCCTATGCGTGGCACGGAGAGCGGCTGCGCACGCGTGGCTATCGGGCTGTGCGCAAGTTCAGGCGCCGCACGGGCCTGGGAGGTGGGGCATGGCAGTGAGCGCGCCCCCGATGCCTCTCGCACAGACGTCGATCGAGTGCCTCGACGGGCAAACGCCGGTCGCCGTGCGCACGATCGATCTCGAGCAAAGCCCCGGCGAGCTGCAGTTGCCGCTCAGCAGCGGTGGGTATGCCTACCGCCAACTGCTCGTGCTCGTGCGTCAAGACGGCTACCCACTTGGCTGGCGTTCCTTTCCTGTGAGCCCAGACGGCACGGTCTCACTCGAGGATCTGGGCCCTGTCGCCGATCTTCCGCAAGTGGCTGTGCCGGATGGAGACGTTGGTACAGGGCCCGGGTGGGGTCGTCCGCCAACCGAGACCTCGACGCCAGGGGCGGTGGGGCAGTCGCTCGTCAGCGTGGTCATCGCCACCTGCGCGGATGCCAAGACCGCCATCCGCTGCGTCGAGGCGATCCAATCTACGGCGAGCGATGCGTACGAGGTGATCGTCGTCGAGAACAGGCCTGCCCACTCGACGGTCAAGCGCGCACTCGAGGAGCACTTCGGTGACGATCGGCGAGTTCGCTACGTCGAGGAGCATCGCCCGGGCCTGGCCTGCGCTCGTAACGCCGGCCTACGCGCCGCGCAGGGTGAGCTGGTGGCATTCACCGACGACGACGTAATCGTCGACCCGGCCTGGCTGCCGGCGATCCGTGCCACCTTCGCGGCGAGCCAGGACGTCGATTGCATGACCGGGCTGATCCTCCCGCTCGAGCTCGAGACCCAGGCGCAGCTGCTCGTCGAGCGCTTCGCCGGCTACGCCAAGGGCTTCCTTCCACGCACCTACGTACTAAATCAGCCGCCTCCCGACCAGCCGCTGTTCCCTTACACGGCCGGCTACTTCGGCTCGGGAGCCAACATGGCATTCCGCACGGCAGCGCTGCGTCGGCTCGGCGGCTTCGACCCTGTTCTGGGCACCGGCACCCGCTCACGCGGCTGCGAGGATCTCGACATCTGCATCCGCGTGCTGAACGCCGGCAGCCGACTGGCCTACGAACCGCGCGCGGTAGTCTGGCACCGCCATCCCGACACCCATGCACATCTACGACGACGCGCCTTTGACTATGGTGCTGCGCTTGGCGCGATGTTGACCAAGCACCTGCTCGTCGGGCCCAATCGTTGGGGAATGATCTCGCGCATGCCGCAAGCCGCTCGCTACTACACGGCCCCAGCGTCGCGCAAGAACGCAACCCGGGGAGATGCGTTTCCCCCGAGCCTGACCCGCTTGGAGCGAACCGGCCTGCTCTATGGGCCGCTGGCCTATCTGGCCAGTCGCTTGGAGGCACTCCGGTGAGTGCACACGCGGCACCGGGTAGCGGTCACGGCGAACACGCTCCGACAGGCTCCTCGACGGCGACGCACGAGTTGCATACAGGCTGGCTGGGCGACCCGCGCCGCCGCGCCACCGCCGATGGCCTGCTGCTGGTACTCGCGGCCGCGACCGTGGCGGTTTGCCTGCTGCAGTCGCATGGTACCGCGCGGCTGCTGCTGGTACTGGCAGCGGCTTGTCTGATTCCCGGCGGCGCGTTGCTCACGCGCCTGCCTGTGGAAGATGGTCTCGAGGCATTTGGGCTGGCCGTGGGCTTCGGTTTCACGATTGAGGCTTTCGGCGCCCTGTTGATGGTGTGGACCGGCTGGTGGCATCCGTTTGGTTGGGCGATTGTGCTCGGGCTGGTTGCGTGTACGGTGCTCGTTGCCGATCTGCGCCGCAACGTCGCGATAGTCAGGAAACCTGTTCAGTCTCCGGCAAGCGCGGCAGGACGGTGACGCGGTGAACACACTGTTTCAACCCGCCGACACCGTCCAGAACTGCCTCGTGCCGGCGCCGCCACAGGCTCTGATTGCCGGCCCGCGATCGCGCATGCTGGTGCTTGCTCTTCCGATGCTCGTCGCGCTCGTCCTCTGGCGAGTGTCGCTACTCCATCTCAACCCTTATGACCTCGGGGATTATGGACTTCCCCCTGCTCTGCCGATCGCCTGGTATCTCTCGCTAGCCCTAGCCCTCGTGGGCGCAGTCGCCGCGATCACGATTCGGCGCACCAGCAGCCTGATCATGGTCGGCTACGTATTGGTTGTAGCGGTCATCTTGTTTGGCACGGTCCCGGTGCTATCCGCCCAACCGCACTACGCCTGGGTCTACAAGCACATAGGGGTGGTCCGCTACATCGAGGCCCACGGCACGGTCAACGCCAAAGTCGACATCTACAATCGCTGGCCTGGTTTCTTTGCGCTCGGAGCCGTATTCTCACAGCTTGGCGGCAATCCCAATCCCGAGGTATATGCTGGCTGGGCCGAGCTCATCTTTCTACTGCTTGACGCCGTCCTCGTAATGGCGGCCGTGAAGGCAGTCACGCGAGAGATCCGAATCGCGGCCTGCGCAGGGCTCTTCTTCGTAATCACGAACTGGGTTGCGCAGACTTACTATTCACCTCAGGCGTTTGCATTTGTCTTGTGCCTTGCCATGATTGTAGTCTTGCTAAGGCAGCTAAGGACCAATGAGTCCAGTTATTCCCTACGACTCACTCGCTGGGTCGAGCGCATAGGCAGGGTTCCCCAGTTGCCGGTACAGATGCAAGACACCGCAAAATGGCCTCGATGGGCCGCCATAACAGTCGCGCTAGGCGTTGACGCTGTCATTGTCGCAAGCCATCAGCTGACACCTTACATGTTGCTAGTTAGCGTTGCCATCTTGATGCTGACTCGTGTTATACGTCCTTGGTGGATGCTGGCAGCAATGGCCGTAATGACGCTCACCTATCTTGCTGCGAACCTCCATTTCATCGAGCATAATTATGGCGTCTTCACCAGCATAGATCCGTTCAACAATGCCCAGGGTCAAGGCGCAACGCTCGCTCGCTCCCCAACACCCGGCAAGCTTTTTAACACTTACATAGAGCTGCTTTTTCTCGCCGTCCTCTCGCTGTTCAGCGTGTGCGCCGTCATTCGCCTACTCAAGCTCGGGCTACTGATGCGAGCATTGCCGTTTGTCGTGTTTGCTTTGTCTCCATTCTTCGTCCTATTCGGGCAAAACTATGGCGGCGAGGCATCTCTGCGCATAATATTGTTTTCAAGTCCGTGGTGCGCGGCATTGATATCGTGGGCATTGGCAACTGTTGGCCGCCGACGCCTGAGATGGGCACTGACAATGTCCATAGCAGTGACTTTCACGGCCCTTTTCGTCCCCTCTTTTCTTGGCGAGGAAGAGCTTAATATAATTTCACCAGCAGAAGTTCGCGCGAGTGAGTGGTTTTACGATCACGGACGCCCTAAGTCGGTGCTGGTCCTTGCAGCCCCCGGCTTTCCATTCAGGTACGGTGCGGATTATCCAGAATTCCTAGGTCCGGAAGGTGATGCGAACCCAAACCTATTGACTGAGACCGTCTTTGACGACCGGCAACTCGGAGCAGCCCAGGTACCGAACGTAGCGGCAAGAATCAGCGGATATGCGAAACACGGATATATCGTATTCGATAAGGACGAGACCACCTATGCGGAAGTTTTTCGTCTCACGCCGCCAGGTGCACTTGGACATCTTGAGAATGCTGTGGCACAATCGCCGGACTTCCGGCTTTGGTATGCAAATAAATTTGTGCAAATATATGAACTTATAGCAAGCCGATGGGAGCATCGATCACCTACGACAAGGGGTTTGCGTCAGCTTCTCCATAATCCCTTTTTGAGTTCCGTTCCGTTTATGGAGCACTTCGAATCGAAACCTTTGGGCCACCGGAACAGCCTTACCCGGAGGCGTCTGGCCCGACGCCGCAAACAGGCTGCAGAGCGATGAACGATCGACAAAATGTCCGTATTGCAATCTTGCTTGTCAATGGGTTCGATAGGCGAGACCAATGGGGCCACTACAAAGAAGCTGAAGCCCTTGACTACCCATGGATCGACTTGTGTTTGCGGCAGATCGAGCGGCACTCCAACGGGTGGGACTATGAAGTCCTTGTCTTCGATAACTCACATCTCAAGTCGCACCGTGATCTTATGCGACGATACCGACACGTAAGAATATTGCCCGCCAGATGGTTTTCGAGCCTTGGTCGCCTTGCCAATCGCATTCCAGTTTTGCATGTTGGTCGCCTGATGGAACTGGCTCACCCGAAGGCTCTCGATTATCTCGCCAGTAGAGTGTCGACTGACTTCGAGTACATCGTTACGCTGGACACGGATTCCTTCCCGGTACGTGACGATTGGTTGGACGTTCTTGTTGGAGCGTGCGAAGATGGCGCCGCTTTGGCAGGTGTATATAGGAACGAGATGGAACCGGCCATCCATCCTTTCATACACGTTAGCGGTCTTTGTGTACGTCGGCGCGATCTTTGTGCTCTCAACGTGTCATTTTCTCGTAAGATGGGCCAAGATGTCGGACAGAACATCACTGACGAGTTTAGGCGGTTGGGCCGCACGATCGGCCCACTTGAGCGCAGCAATAACGTAAACTGCCATTTTCTCGTTGGCGGCATATATGGGGACGTGATTTACCATCACGGGGCCGGAAGTCGGAAAGCGAAGTTCTGGATCTCCACCGATCTCAACACTGACGAACAGGTCAGCATCGCCTTGCGTGACGCAGCATTTCAGGACCTCGATCACTTGATTGCGGTCCTGCGGGGCGAAGTGGCCAATGACTTGCACCTTAAGTCTGTGCGGAATAGCCTCGATGCGACCGGGTAGCACAGTGGACCAAACCTGCGGACTCGATGATACGGGATGCGCCGAGCCACAGCGAACGGCGATCGAAGAAGAGCCCAAACGTTTTTTCCCTGCAGCCCGGTCGACTCGTCGTTGAGAACCGTGGATGCGATCATATGCGTGTCCGCTGTTCCGCGCACGGCTGAGCCCGCACAGGCATCGCGCCATCTGCTGCGCAGCGCCTACAGCCTGCTCGCCAACACCGCAATCACCTCGGCCCTCGGAATGGTGTTCTGGGTGGCCGCCGCTCGGCTTTACACGACTGTCGAGGTCGGTCGGGACACGGTGCTGATCTCCGTGATGATCGAGATCTCTACGGTCTGCCAATTGAACATGGGCAACGGCATCGCCCGTTTTCTGCCCAACTTCGGGAAACGCAGCGCACGAGCTCTGGGTGGCGTGTATGTATTGACAGCCGCGGTTGCGCTCTTGGTGGGGACCGCCTTCGTACTGGTGGCGCCGAACGTGTCACACCAGTTGAGCTACCTGGGCGGCGAAACGACACTTGCACTTGGCTTTGTGGCTGCACTTACCCTGTGGGGGCTGTTCGCCTTGCAAGATGCCGCTCTCACGGCGACACGGCAGGCGCCGTACATACCCGTCAAGAACGGCGTGTTCGGGGTACTCAAGCTGATCGCTTTGCCTCTCTTGTTGGCGAGCGGCGCGATCAACGGAGTATTCCTGGCGTGGGCCCTGCCGATGGCGCTGCTACTTGTCCCGGTCAACCTGCTGGTGTTCCGGCGGGCGATTCCCGCGCACTTGGCGAGCGGGATACGCGAATCCTCGATCGCGCGTATCGGTAGGCGGCGGGTTGTGCGATTTCTCGCACAGGACTACCTCGCCTCCATCTTCACTCAGGCAACTTTGACCGTCTTGCCGCTACTGGTGATCGCGATTCTAGGCGCCACACAGAGCGCCTACTTCGCGATGCCGTTTACGATCGTGCTGGCCTTTGACACCTTCGCCTACAGCGCCTGCTCATCGTTGGTCGTCGAGGGAACGTTGCAACACGAGAGTCTGCAGACCCTCACCGGGGTCTTCACCCGCCGCGTGCTGGCTCTGTTGATGCCGGCTGCGGCGCTGCTGGCCCTGGCGGCACCACTGGTGATGCTTCCCTTCGGGCGCGCCTACGTCGAACACGGGGCTGCCGCGCTACGGTTGCTGCTGTGCGGAAGCGTCTTTCGCGCGGTGACCGCGCTGTTCTCGGCGGTCTCGCGAGCGCAAGGACGCGGGACGCGCTTGGCGCTGGTCGAGCTTGCCCTGCTCGTGCTCGTACTCGGCGCGGCTATCCCGCTAGCTCACAGCCACGGGATCGACGGTGTCGCCATCGCGTGGCTCGGGGCGAACGCGATCATCTGCCTAGCGGTGGTCCCGCTGCTGGTCAGATTCCTACGCCAACCGTGACTCGTACATCAATGGAGCTACTGGGCCGAACCCAGCGCTATCAACGCCGATGCCCGCCAGTTACGCATACCAATCGCAAAGACCCACGCCCCCTAGCGAACTGCGCGACGGCGCGCGGCGCTGAGATGCTTTGCGATGCCCGGCGCCCGATGGGTGATCACGTACGTAGCAAAGGCCGGAATGCGCTGGCTGAGCGGCAGATAGCTGAAGCTCACGCGAGCCGATTCAACGGCCTGCCAGTCAAAGAAGCTAGGGAGCCCGTCCCGCATCTTGCGAAAGACGGTTGTCCGACCGCCAGGAGCGCCGATGTACTCCCAGTCCGAGCTGTGGCGCAGATACCTTACAAGCATGTTGACGGTCGGGATGTACGAGTCGTCCACGAGCAGCATTCCGCCCTCTCGCAGCTTGCCTTGAGTCTCAAACCAGTCCAGGACCGGATATGGAAATCCGTGAGCCCCGTCGAGGAGGGCAATATCGATCGGTTCGCTCTCGCGCGCAAGCGCTGTGTGCGAAGGCTCGGCAACGAAGGTCACGCCGCTCACATCGATGCCCTGCCCATCGCAGTAGACACGGATAGCTTCGTGCTCCGCCGCTCTTGGCGAGATCGCCGTATGACGAGAGCCACGCGACGCAAAGACGACGGTCGAAGCGCCGCTGCCCGTCTCAAGGGTCCTCATCGAGGGTTCGACATTATCCTCCAACCACTGGAGCGCCTCTAGCGACAACGAGAAGCAGTAGTTCTGCTGATCGCCGTGCATAAGCGGAGCGCGAGCCCATACCGTGCGTGCAACCCCTGATTGCATCCGGCAATATTACAGCAGCTCCCCAGCCTAGGCTTTACCACGCGCGCAGCAGTCCCGCGGACTGAGACGAACACCTACAAGTGGCTAGGTCGTGAATCGCTTCCACGCTCACGGGGTACTCACAATTTCGGCTCCATCGAGCCATTGTGGGATCGCTGTTTGTCTTGACCGCTGGGCTGGCGCAAACGCGACCATCTGTCTGGCGCGGTCATGCCTCTCCGGTCTGGCTCCCACTCGAATCTTGGGGGCAGCTTGGTCGAATCACCCATGATCACTGCCAGACGCGCACCCAGTCAACGGTCATCATGTCCGGAAATGGCGTGGTGGAGTTGGGCGAACCGGCCCATTCCCCACCAACCGCTAGGTCCATCAGCAGAAAATACGGGTGCTTGAATGGCCACGCGGCCCCAGTCGGCAAATCGGTCGGGGTGATCGTTTGGTAGACATAGCCGTCGAGGATGAACCTGATCCGGTCGGAAGTCCATTCCATTCCATAGACATGGAAGCCCGAAGCCAGCGAGGCCGACGTGTGCGCACTCGCGCTCACGCCATGTGGAGCCCACGACCATGGTCCGTGGATAGTGCCTTCGACCACATGTGGCTGCGATCCCCGCACCTCCATCGTGTCGATCTCGCCAGAGCGCGGCCAGGCTGAGGAGCTCTCGTAAGCTTCGCTGCCAAGCGCCCAGAACTGAGAGATCAGGCCTGCCCCGCTCGGCACCTTGATACGCGCCTCAACCAGCCCGTACTTGAACTGGAACTCGTTGAATGTCTGCAGGCGTGCGGATGTATAGCTACGCGCAATTCCGTCGCGCCCCGCGTAGGTTTCTGCACGTGCGGTGATGACCAAATGCCCGCGTCCGTCGAGCTCCGCATTCATAGGCCTCGACGTGTAGGACTCGAGCTCATGGTTGCCCCAACCGCTGCCGCCCGTGTCAAAGCTCCACTTCTTGGAGCTCGGACTGCTCCCGGCGGGTCCTTCAAAGTTGTCTGACCAGATCAGCCGAGGCCATTTCGATGAGCCGCCTCTGACGGAATGCACGCGCCGAGTGGGGCCACCTCCCTCACGGCTTGCGGCCTCGACGGTGGCTGCAAGCGCTACGATGACGGCAAAAAGGCCGCCCAAGGCTAGGACTCGACCGCGAAATCTTACGATGATCGGCCGATCCTACCGCGCGCAGGATCCGATTGAGCCATGCGTCCATGTCGACTAGGCTAGCTCAACAGTCGTGTGATCCTGACGAAACATATAGCGAATGGCACGCTACCAATCCGCTCCCGCAGCGGTATGCGCCTATCTGATGATCGTTGCGTTCCTACTGGCTTCGCCCGATAGCGGGCTGGCTTCCGGACGTCATGTCCCCGCGTCCTCCGCGGCACATCATTCTCGGCGCCACCGCAGCGCAGACAGGCGACGCCGTACGCGCAACGCCAAGGATATCTTGGCGACCCACACAACCAAGAAGGCCGCGGCGAAACACAGCCGGACCAGCGACCCAGCGACAGCCACTCAGTCGCCCGAGCCGTCGAACTCGTCCGCTGCGACGTCTCCTGGCTCGGAATCTTTTCCCCAAGAACTCTTTCCCTCGCAAACCCCGACGTCCAAGAACTCGACGCCAGAAACGCCACCCACGCCTCCGGCGCCTGAACAGCCGACCAAGACTCCGGCGCCACAAGGACCGAGCAAATCACCCACACTCGAAGAACCGGCGAAAGCACCGGCGCCTAAAGAACCTGTAACGACCCCGGCCCCCGAAGAACCGACCACGAAAGAAGCGCCATCCGAACCCAGCACCACCAAGCAGAGGAAGCTGATCTGGTCCGATGAATTCAATGGACCAGCCGGATCCTCCCCGGGTTCTCAGTGGCAATTCGACACCGGTGGCAATGGCTGGGGTAACGATGAGCTCGAGTCCTATACCTCCCGTCCCGCGAACGCAGAGCTCGACGGACAAGGCCACCTAGCGATCACCGCCCGCACCGAAGGATACACAGGCAAAGACGGCATCACTCGCAACTACACCTCAGCTAGGCTGCAAACGCTCAACACCTTCCAGTTCCAGTACGGACTGGTCGAAGCCCGCATTCAGGTGCCCTCAGGCAAGGGCCTCGTGGCTCAGTTCTGGGCACTCGGCAGCGAAGCTTACGAAGGGTCCGAAGCGTGGCCGGCGTGCGGTGAGATCGACACGGCCGAGGTCCTGGGCTCAGAACCGAACGTAGTCAACGGCACGCTGCACGCGCCATGGCCGTGGGCGCCAACAGGAGTTCAGGGCCAGGCGGACTCGGCCACGCCCCTGTCGGCCGGCTTCCATACCTACAGCGTCGAATGGGAACCCGAACGGATCAGTTTCATGCTCGACGGCTCGGTGTACAAGACAATCACCCCAGCCGATCTGCCGGCGGGAGCTGCCTGGCCGTTCAAGCATCCCTACTTCCTGCTGATGGATCTCGCGGTCGGCGGGGAATGGCCTGGCGCACCGAACGCCTCGACCCATTTCCCTGCTCAGATGCTGATCGATTGGGTGCGCGTGTGGCAGTGACTCGTATAGGATCGACATACTCCGATGAGCGAAGATCCAAGCGAGAAACTGACCAGCGGCCATCTCCCTGTAACCGCGTTCCAGCATAACGATCCCACCGCGATGGGAGTCGTGGATCTCGATCGGTCGGTCGTGCCGAGCTCCCCAGATGGCCGCGGGTGGGATTCAAGCCAACGCGACGGCCTACTGCTGGTGCGCTTGCACGATCAGCCACTCGCGATCGTACATATCGAGCGCAATCTTGCCGACATCACCGATGACGAGCTAGCGGCTGAGATCTGGCGATCTGCAGGTACGGAGATCCGCCGGCATGTCGAGCGCTTCAGATGCGCTGAGATGCCGGATGACTCGCTCGCGCTGGTTGAGGGACTTCGATCGCCTGCGACTGGATGTCCCGGCGGCAAGCCGCCCGAGTTTGCCACATCAGTGGCGGTGATCATCTCCACTGCCGGCAGGGAGCAACAGCTCGAGCACTGCATTCGCTCGCTACTCGCTCAAAGGCGAGCCGAGCTCGAGGTGGTGGTGGTTGACAATCGACCGGCTACAGGGGAGACCTTGCGCGCGGTGGAGCCGATAATGGCGGAAGACTCGCGCGTTCGCTATGTGGCCGAGCAGCGAGTCGGCCTATCGGTGGCTCGCAATCGAGGGGTCACCGAGACGAACGCCGAGATGGTGGTCTTCACCGACGATGATGTGGTCGCCGACGCGGGATGGTTGGAGTGGCTTATCGCTCCTTTCGCTGAGCCTGACGTAACCGTCGCATGCGGGATGGTGCTGCCGCTAGAGCTGGAGACCGAAGCACAAAAGCGCTTCGAGCAGTACGCGGGCTTCTCAAAGGGTATGAGGCGACGCTCATATGACCTGCAGTCCGGGCCGGTTCCCGGTCGGCTGTTGTACCCATTTGTGAACGGCGTCATCGGAGTCGGCAACAACATGGCGTTTCGGCGTGCGGAGATTATCGCCGGCGGGGGGTTCGATCCGGCCCTAGGTGCCGGGAGTGCCGCCGGTTCCTGCGAGGAGACATGGGCATTTAGCCAGGCGATCCTTCGCGGGGGACGGATCGTCTATGAGCCGCGCGCGCTTTGCTGGCACGAACATCGTAAAGATGGTGATGCGCTGCGCGATCAGATATTTGGCTATGGCCTGGGTCTAGGCGCAGTCTTGACCAAGGCCTTGACTCATGACCTGCGCTTCTACGCAATGGCCATGAGATCCCTTCAAATCGCGATCAGACTCCAATTGCGTAAGCGTGTGCTGGGTCATAACGATAAGACCGAGGCAAGCAACAATCAGACTATACGTCCCGACGAGCTACTACGGGCGCGGCGCGAAGGGATCGTGCGTGGCCCACTGCGGTATGCTGCGGGCGTCGCGCGGTCGCACAGGCTAGGCCTCGGCCATGTGATCCATGAGGGGCCCAGTGTGAGAGAAAGGGAAGATCATGTTGACGGAACTTTCACTGACGGCGATCGCGAACAAGCACGGGACGGATAAGGGCACAGAAGGACCTGTAAACACCTGGCACGTTCATAACTACACCGACATATACGAGGCCTACCTATGCCCTATGCGTCACCAGGAGATCCGGATTTTGGAAATCGGCCTCGGCGTAATGGGAAGCGGTTGGGACGCCCAGATAGCTCAGGGAACAAATGCGACGGGAGGAGCGTCGGCAAAGATGTGGGCCGAGTACTTCCCTCGAGCGCGCATCTTCGGGGTCGACATCAACCCAGCGACACATCTGGACACGTACCGAATCACGACATTCATTGCCGACCAGGGGGATCCGACGCAACTTCGCGAGATCATTGACGCTACCGGGTCGGACGACTTCGACATCATTATTGACGACGGAAGCCACCGTGCAGACCATCAGCAGATTACGTTCGGTGTTCTCTTTGATCGCCTCCGCGTTGGTGGTATGTACTTCATCGAGGACCTACTCGACAACGGACTCGGGGATCCCGACAGCGGCATATTTGCCTCGGAGGTGCCCGTCTTGAACACCCGGCGCGTCTTCCAGACTCTTACTGAGACAGGAAGGCTTGGAACACCTAATGCAATCGGCGACACAGCCAAGGTTGTCGAATGCATCGAGTGGGTTCATTTCCATGCACCCAAGCGCAGGACAACCCTTGCTCGGGGCACTAGTCTTACACGGCCTATCCAGCCTGTCTCACGGTTTCGACCACAGTCAGAGGAGCTGTGCGTCCTCAAGCGATCCTAGAAGATCTGGCTATATGGGTGGATAGCAGATATATAGGCTCAATGTCCACGTCTGTAGCACGTCTATGGTCGATCCATCACGGGTAAGATCCTCGAACCGCTTATTTCACGAGCCGCTGCTCACTACAGTACCCTCCGACTTTCTGAGTGCCGGTACAGTAGCGTAGCCGTTTAGGCGTAGTAGCGGCCATGTGATCGCCGTCACCTTTGCAAACTGTGACGTGGATAGCTGCGTCTGCCACTCAGTGTCAAGGCGCACCGGCAGCCAGCCAGTTGTTGCGCGCATGGGGTTGCCAGAGAATATGTGATGATCACTGAGCTTTACTTCTTTGTCCCTCAGTCGAGAGTCCGACGAAATAGTAACCTCGTCCACAAAGGCACTCAGCTTGTCCAGCATTGCACGTGGATCAGCAACAAAGCTCTCATATGTGAGTCTTTGATAAGAAAATCGCGCTACCTTGAGCACATAACAGCCCACGTTCCATGCCGACCACTTAATCGCCGTCTCGGTTGGGCTGGCCTGGGGCATAAACTCCTGCTCGCCGATCGGGCTTGGCATCCGCCTCCTCCGAGTCCACGAGTATGCGACGGCACGGCTGTCGCGAACAAGGTGAACAACGCGCACGTCACTACCCGGTATACGCGTAAGAAGGCAGGCAAAGGTGGGGTCCTTGCTTGTCTCGATTATCACTTTCGCTCCGGAGACACGTGCGATCGCACCGTATAGTGCAGCAAGAAGGGTAGCGTAATGCTTGATCTTGTCGCTCATACCAGGTCGCAGCCATGGCGCCCAGTAGTATGGAAGCGCTTGAGGTAGGTTCACCACACGATCAAGCTCTGTTATCTCCTCGGCATTTACTCGATCCCAGCCACCAAAGGCCTCGTCCCCGACCGCGCTCCAGAATGGGCATGAGCGAAAGGGCTGTCCACAACCGCAATCGACATTATTGATAAGACCTCTGCTCCACAAGAAGCGGGTCTCGCCAACACACACCATACCCGGCGGCTCGCCAAGCACACGTCCTAGCAGTGTGCTGCCGCTGCGAGCATAACCACCGACATATATTACCTTGACGGAAGGGTTATCCACAAGACTAAGCATACACTATGTACGCAAATGTCGATGTGCGCGATCATTAGCGATGTCGTGGTAGGTGAAGTGCCGTGAAAATCGACGCATGGATACCCAACTTGCGCACAACGAGCCAATAAAGCGACCCATTGAAAATTGCAAACCCTACCATTGAGCCTAGCGCGGCCCCAACAAGACCAAGTGCCCATACGCCGACGACGGCAAGCAAGATACAAGCGAGCGCACTGAGACCGATTGCACATGTGGCCTCACGGTGGTGACCGGTGAGGGTCAAGAGATAGCCAACCGATCCTGCTGCCGCACTCACAACCTGGCCGACAAGTAGGACGATCAGTGCCGAGCGGGCTTCGTGAAATTCGGGCCCGAAGAGGTCGAGCAATGGTCCTGAGAGAGCGGCGATTCCAACAGAGATCGCGAGAGATGGCCAAAAGATCACGCCCGCAAGCTTAGTTACAAGACGCTGCAGCTCATCGACTCTTCCAAGCGCCCAGAGAGATGCGAACTGAGGGGCCACGGCTGCATTGACGGCAATGACCACGAACCCCACCAGGGAGGCCGTCTTGCTTGCCGCAGCGTAGATTCCGGCATCACGCGCACCGCGAAAGATACCAACGACAACGATATCGACTTGCATCAATGTGACGACGAAGGCACTGGCCGCCAGAAGCGTAATTCCGACTCCAAACCACTCTCGGAGCTCGACTGTCGGACGACGCTCGGTCGCGGTCGCAGGGCCGTCAAACAGATGCCGCGTGAGAATGTACTGAACTGCCAGCACGGCGTATGCTGATATCAGCGTCGCACCAAACGCACCGCCCGTCGAGAGCGTCCCGCGCAGGACAAAAAGAAGCCCAGCGCCAATGCCGATCAAAGCCGGTCGCGCAATCATCGGCGGGATGAAAGCCACGCCGACCCGATGTCCCGCGCGCGCAAATTCGGTGTAAAGCATTGAGCCTGCCAGCGCGGGGACCAGTAGTGCTCCGAACACAACGGACGATGAGCCTGTCAGCAAGCCAAAGGCGCGCAGCGCTTCGACAGACGCAATCGCGCACAGCGCTATGGCAATCGCCGTCGCGTACGTGAATCGCGACGTAGAGCGCATAAAGCCACGAATCCGGGGCCAGTCCTCCTGAACTCGGTACACAGGGAGGAAGCGGATGCTGGCAGCCGGAAAACCCAGGCCTGCAAGAAGGGCGACGAAGGTTACCCAGACGTAGACGTATGTGTAGAGACCGTAATCGGAGGCACCCATCAGGCGAGCTAGCAACACCTGCAACCCATAGGCCAGACCAGCACCGACGACCTGTACCACGAGGACCACGCCGGCACGGCGCAGGAGGTGCACCGAGCCGGCTATCAACCCCTCGTCGAGAAGAGAGGGCGCACTGTCGGCAGCGACTTGCGGGTTTGATCTCACTGTGGTACGAGAGGCGGTTGCTGAGCTATCCTCGTGTCTGTCTGGGCTATGAACGGACACAGGCATCCTCTAGCGGATCTCACAATCCTGGGGTAAGCAGCTGGAGCACGGTGTCGGCGTTATCCACCCAAGAGCTCGCGTCTTCAAAACGTATTCCGCGGAGGGCCATCGCCTCGCGCAAGCCATTACTTAGGCGATCCGGATCAGCTCCGGGCACAAGCACCGCGCCATCGTATCCATGAACTGCTTCGGTAAGACCGCCCACGTCGGTAACGACTACCGGGAGGCCGGCGTCCATCGTTAGATGCAGCGGCCCGCTCGCAGACGAGCGTCGATAAGGCAGCGACACTATGTCGGCGCCCGCAAACCAGCGACTGACCTCCGCATCCGAGACGTAGTGATTGACCAGCGTGATCCTATCTCGATACTTCGACGCCTTGATCATCTCGATCGGCTGCGTCCAATCTTCCCAGGTCTCCCCCACTACCGTGAGCCAACAGTTCTCGTCATCGCGGGCGAGCAGCTCAAACGCCTGCACCAGATCCTCGAGCCCCTTATAGGGCCGGATGGTGCCAAAGAAGAGGATGTTGCACATACCCTCGGGCGCCTCGCGCAGGCGCGTTGACTCCGCGACCGCGTAGTGCGAGAAGGGCCCATGTCGCACAACCCTGACCGGGCGTTGCCCGATGTCGAAGCTCTTACCAAGCGCCTCGCGGTCGAACTCGGAGTGCACGATGTAAGCGTCGGCCATCCGCATCAGCCAGCGTCCAAAATGCCCGACATAGAAGCGCACCGGCGCCAGCTTCGCCTCTCCGGTGTCCTGGATCTCGTGGATCTCGATGATGATCCTCGCCCCGCTCAGGCGAGCGGCCAATGCCAGCAGCACATAGGAGTGCAGCACGGAGCCCGTCCACCACTGGAACAGCACCGCCTCGGGCCGGGTGCGACGCAATAAGCTCAGCGCTCCCAGCATGCTGGGAAGCCAATACCAATCGACCCCGTCGAAGACTTCCATCCCGGGCGGATAGTCCTCGTCGGTGAGGGTTTCGTCGCCGACCCGATCACGCCCCGGATAGAGCGCTCGCGGGATCAGCCTGCGCATCAGGATGACTGAGACGGGCGTGCGCTCGGCCAGGGCCACCGCCACATAGCGGGTGTAGTGGCTCACGCCGCTGATGAAATGCGTCCCGGAGCCGACCACGAGCACACCTCCGCCCTTGGTCCCGACACCGATCGGCTGCGTCTTGCTCAGATCCGCCGAATTGTCAGTCGGTGCGCTCTCACGACGAAGCGCAACCTCTCCGACCAGGTAGCCCGCAACTGTCGCGGTCAGCCCGATCGCGATCGAGGCGCTGCGAGCAAGGCCTGTGACATCGCCTCTAAGAGCGGCCGTCACACCTCGCACGAACCCTCGCGGAAGAATCCGCGCCGTGTAAAAGCGCTCGGCCGCCAAGCCGTCCCGCCCACCGACGAACTCCACGATCGACGCCTTGGCGATGCCCTCGTCGTAACAGCGCGAAACGAAGTAGCTCAGCCGCGTTCTACCTGCTGACACCCTGTGCCTCACAGCAACGGTAGGGTCATACAGCCAGATGCTCTCCGGCCAGCGCTGATTGGCCCTGATGCAAAGGTCGGTCTCCTCGGTGCCAGAACGAGTCCCCGTCTTCCCAAAGCCGGCCCGAAAGCCGCCGAGCTCGAGGAACGCCTCACGCCGTACGAACATATTGGCGGCTATCAGGTTGCGGATCGGCGCCGGCTTGGTTGGCAGTCCGGGATAGGTGCAGCCCAAAGTCCAGTAGAACTCCTCGGCCATCCAAGGGGGGCGGCGCGCCTCCCAGATCGGCTCAATCGTTCCGCCAACTCCGATTACGCGCGGATCCTCGAAGGCGGCCGTAGCGCGCTCGATCCACTCAGGCGTCGCCACCGCGTCATCGTCGAGAAACGCGATGATCGAACCACTGGCAAGACCCACAGCGCGATTGCGTGCCTGCCCCGCTCCGCGCCCGGCGCTGTTTTCCTCGGCGATCACATCGGGAAGCGCCTCCCGCACACGAGCCAGGAGCGCAGGATTGTTGTCGATCACGACGATGATCTCCCTTGTAGCGAGCGATTGGCCCTCCACCGATCTCACCGCGGCCAACAGCTCATCCCAGCGTTGCTCGGTATACGCGCATATCACGACCGAGACATCGGCCAGGCTGTCTGAAGTAGATTCTGATGGATCTAGAGACATAGGTTCAGTTCATCCCTGTACGATCCATCAGCGAGCATCCATGATCGAGAGTAAGCGTGGGACCCGAATGCGTGGCGGCGTCCCGGGTAGTGGAGCCTACACAACGGTTGAACCCAAAGGGGGTTTTCACGTGCGAGCCACATCGATCGCCAACAAAAGCACCGCCAGCCCCCGGTCTTCCCGCGAGACCGAGATCGAAGCGCCGGACGTCGCTCCTGTGCAAAGTCCTCGACATAGTGGCCAGGAACACAGCCCCAACGTTCGCTGGCAGCGCACAGCGCTCACACGCGATCAACGCTGGGAATCCTTGGGGCACGCCGGCGCCACCATCTGGTTCACCGGACTTCCGGCCGCCGGCAAGTCGACGATCGCCGCCGCGCTTGAGGAGCGCCTTGTCACATCCGGACGCCCAGCGTTCATGCTCGACGGCGACAACCTGCGCCACGGCCTGAACGGCGATCTCGGCTTCAACGAGGCAGCGCGCAGCGAGAACGTGCGCCGCACGGCCCACGTAGCGAGACTGCTCGCGGAGTCGGGGACTTTGGCGATCGTCAGCCTCGTCAGCCCATACGCCCAGGACCGCGAAGCCGCGGCCTCCCTGCATGCGGACGCAGACCTGCCTTTCCTTGAGATCTTCGTCGATGCTCCGTTGCGGCTGTGCGAGGAGCGCGACCCAAAGGGGCTCTACGCACGGGCCCGCGCCGGCAAGCTTGCCGGCTTGACCGGAGTGGATGCTCCGTATGAGACGCCTCTCAATCCCGCCCTCACCCTCCACTCAGGGGAGGAGTCAGTCGAGAGCGCCATCGAGCGTGTAATTGAGGCTTTGTCCTCGCGCCTACCGCAAGTAGCCGGGCGCAGTTCTTCCCCGGCGCTCTGAGGACTCCAAGCAGGCCTGCACAGCGCCCAGCTTTGCGGGCGTCGGGAACGCTCAAGAATCGACACGATTGTGGCGATGCGAAGGTGATGTTCCGACGTTCGCTCAAGCTGATCTTCTGCATATCCCTGCTTGCTGGGATGGTCGCGGTGCCTGTTATGGCTCGACCAGCTCGCAAACCGATTCGCGCACGTATCGCCGCCATACCCGCGCACCTGATCTGGTCTGAAGAATTCAACGGACCTGTCGGCAGCAGTCCTGACACGAATGTCTGGAACTTCGATACCGGTGGCAAGGGCTGGGGGAACGAAGAGCTTGAGTCGTACACCTCCAGAACGCAGAACGCCTCTCTCGATGGGAAAGGGGACCTGGACGTCACCGCCTTGGCTGAAAGCTATACCGGCTCGGACGGGATCACCAGGCATTACACCTCCGCCCGACTACAGACACTGCACAAGTTTCAGTTCCAGTACGGGCTTGTCGAAGCCCGCATACAAGTGCCGGCCGGTAAGGGAATGTGGCCCTCGTTCTGGCTACTCGGCAGCGAAGGCTATGCCAGCGAAAATTCGTGGCCCGGCTGTGGCGAGATCGACGCGATGGAGGTTTTGGGCTCTGAACCAAACGTCGTCAACGGCACCTTGCACGGTCCTTGGCCATTCGCACCGAAAGGCGTCGGCGGTACCGCATCTTCATCGACTCCCCTCTCAGCCGGCTTCCACGTCTACGGCGTCGAATGGGCGCCTGAGCGGATCAGCTTCCTGCTCGACGGAGTCGTCTACAAGACGATCACCCCAACGGACCTGCCCCCCGGCGCCCCCTGGCCCTTCGACCACCCCTTCTTCCTCCTGCTGAACCTGGCGGTAGGCGGGGATTGGCCGGGCCCCCCGAACGCCGCGACCCAGTTCCCAGCGCACATGCTGGTCGACTGGGTGCGTGTCTGGCAGTGAGGGACTTGTACTAGCGGCGAACCTGCCTCAGCCTCACCGCGCTAGAGGACCAGTCTCGGCGACACCGAGAAGACTTACCCGAACATCACGCCCACAGCGACGCTATCGGCAGCGCCCAGAGACGATCCCCCAAAGGGATCGTCTGCTCACGAGGGTGGATGACGACCCCCGCCACGAACTGGGAGCCGCGGCGCTCGCGGAGCCTGATCAGCCACTTGTAGTCCTGGCTGGCGATGGTTGCACGCGCCTTCACCTCGATGGCGGCGATCTGACCGTCGGCGCGCTCGAGAATGAGATCCACATCTTCACGATCGCGTTGATAGTGATAGAGGCGCACCCTGTTTTTGGCCCACCCAAGGTGCCTGAGTACCTCCATAGCGACGAAATTCTCGAGGATCTTGCCGGTGACTTGATCGTCGATTGCGATACGCGTCCGATCGGCCCCGAGCAGGTTTGCGAGCAAGCCGGAATCGACCAGATAGACCTTCGGAGTGCTGACCTCGCGTGCCCCCAAACCCGGCCGCCAAGCCTGGAGCCTCCGAACCAGAAACAGCTGCTCCAAAAGTCCCACATACGCCTTGACCGTGTCGTGACTGATATTCAGTCGCGCGGCGGCGTTCCGATAGGACAACAGATTGGCTCCCTGCGACGCGAGCAAACGCAACAACCTGGGCATCTCCTCGACCTTGATCGCGTCTGAGATATCGCGCAGATCGCTGTCGAGCGTGCTGTCGACGTAGCTCTCAAACCAGCGCTCGCGTCGTGCCCCTGTGCGCAGGAGTGCTTCGGGATAGCCGCCCGCGTCGACGATCGATGTAAAGGCATCACGACCCACCACACAACCGCCAAGCTGTGGTGGAGCCCCATCGAGGAGCGCATCTACAAAGTTCAGCTGGCCGCCCTGCAGCTCGCTCTGAGCCAAGGGCCAGAGATTCAGTGTCTCGATGCGACCGGTGAGCGCGTCCTTGACCTTCTTGGAGGTGAGGATGTTGGCCGAGCCCGTCAGGAGGAAACGCCCGGAAGTAGGGTCCCTGTCGACCGCGTCCTTGATCTCCGGCAGCAGCTCTGGCACATGCTGGATCTCGTCGATCACAACAGGCCCGGGAAGGGCAGCCAGGAAACCTCCAGGATCGCGTGAAGCAGCGTCTCGGGTCGCGGCCTCGTCCAGGCTCAATACGGTCATCGGGTGCTCACCGGCAGCGATCTCGCGCGTCAAAGTCGTCTTGCCGACCTGCCGTGCGCCGGCAAGGAATACAACCCTGGTGTCGGCCAAGGCTTCGAGCAACGACGGGCGGAGATGGCGAGGGTGGACGATATTCAAGAGGACCTCGGCAGCGTAAACGTCGAGTTTGGCCTGCGTAATCGCCTAGTCTAACATGCGTAAATGGCTAATCTTGGTTGCGTAATCGTCTAAAGCCCGTCTCGTAAATGGCCGGCCCTCTCCTGACAAGCCCGACGCTTGCCTCAGCGGACCGGCAACGATCCGCTCAAAGCGCAAGCCGCCAGCAATAACGGTCGTTTGTTCTTGCGGATGCTCAGATCGATCACCAGTCGGTGGACGACGACCGCCGCCGCCGCGGTTTGCGTCGCGCTCGCGGCTTTCCTCGCGGTCACCGCCCTAGGTGTCGGCCGCCATCACACGCGACCGACCGCAAGCGCGCCGTACACGCTGACGCCGTTCGCAACCTACGAGGCGCGTGCCCCACACGTACTGAGCTCAACCGTGATCAATTCCGCTCAGGGCGCGGTCCAGGGAGCGGCGGCGACACCGCCATCCGTCCTACCCCCACTGCAGGCATCCGCCTTCAACGGGCCGACCGCGCAATATCGCGCTTACGCCGTGCGCCAACTAGGCCTGATGGAAAGCCAGGTGAGGCGCTTGCAGAACGCGCTCGCCGCCAACGACCGCACAGGCGCCCAGGAAGCCTGGCGTGCGGCATACGCCCGCTATCTGCGCCTCGGCGCGGTCTACCTGGTAGGACCTCTCTCAACTCTCAACCAGGCGATCGACGGCAACGCAGGCAGTCTGCCCGGAGGCACCGCAAGCCCGCAATTCACGGGCCTGCACCGGATCGAATACGGGCTCTGGACTTCGGCACAGCCGCACACGCTGCTCAGTCAGGCACGCCTGCTCAACCTCAACGTGCATCGGCTGCGCGGGGTGGTCGGGAAAATCTCGATCGAACCACTTGAATACGCCACGCGCGCGCACGAGATCCTCGAGGACGCGGCGCGCGATCTGCTCAGCGGCGCTGACGTCCCGTGGAGCGAGGAAGGAGTGCTGGCAACCAACGCCGGGCTGCAAGCGACCGAAGAGGTGATGGCGACGCTGCGCCCATTGTTGACGGGACGCGAGAACACGATCCCGATCGTCAAGACCGAACTTGCCACCCTGCGCTCGGTGATCGCCTCGCTTGCCGCCGCCCACGGTGGGAGCCTGCCGAGCAACACTCAGCTCACCCAGGCTCAAGCCGAGCTACTCGACGGCACGCTCGGCGGGGCACTCGAGGCGCTGTCCCAGGTGCCCGGCTCGCTCGAGACCGAACTCCCGCCGCAGATTCCCCAGATCCCGAGACGCGATGTGCGGATCGAACCATGAGCGAGCTCGACCGCCGCACATTTCTAACCCGTTCGGCCGTGCTGCTGGGAGCCGGCGGCGTGGGCGGAGCAGGCGCGATCGTGCGCGCCGCCACAAAGACCGAAGCGGCCGCGGCGGTCCCCACGGAGCCCTCGGCGGCACAGGAATGGAGTGTCTCCCAGGCACAGCTCGCCCAGCGTGAGCCTTTCGACGGACCACATCAAGCAGGCATCCTCACGCCCGCGCCGGCACAAGCGACGTTCGCTGCGCTCGATTCGCTCGCACCCGACCGGAAGACGCTCGAAGAAGCCCTCAGGGCACTGAGCCTGCGTGCGCGCGAACTGACCGACGGTACCCCCACCCCATTGCTCGAGGTCGACGACCCACCCGCCGACTCGGGAATCCTCGGGCCGCTTAACGATCCCGACGTGCTGACCGTGACGATCGCCTTCGGAGCATCGCTGTTCGACCAACGCTACGGACTTGCCTCGCAGCGTCCACGTGAGCTGATCGAGATGCCCACATTCTCGGTCGACGACCTCGACCCGGCTCAGAGCCACGGCGATCTGCTGCTACAGATCTGCGCCCATCAACGCGACACCGTCGTGCACACCCTGCGCGAGCTGCTGCGCACCGTGCGCGGCTCGTTGCAACTGCGCTGGAACATCGACGGCTTCTCCGGCGCCGCACGCGGCCCCTCACCGCACAACAGCCCTCGCAACCTGTTCGCCTTCCGCGACGGAACCGCCAACCCTCCGACCAGCGACGCGGCGCTCATGAACAAATTGGTGTGGGTCGCAGACGGCGAGCCGGCCTGGGCTACCGGTGGCACCTATCAGGTCGCGCGCATCATCCGCCAGCATGTCGAGTTCTGGGATCGCGTCGGCCTGAACGAGCAGGAAAACATGATCGGGCGCGTGCGCACGAGCGGCGCCCCTCTAGGTGGAACCACGGAGTTCGAGGAACCTCGCTACGACATCGATCCGCACGGCAAGCGCATCCCCCTCGACGCGCACATACGCCTTGCGAATCCACGCACCCCGGCAACCGAAGATCAACGCATCCTGCGCCGCGGCTTCAACTACACGCGCGGTTTCGACGCGGCCGGACAACTCGACCAGGGCCTGATGTTCGTCGCTTTCAACCAAAGCCCTGAACGCCAGTTCGCCACGATCCAACAGCGTTTGTCCGCAGAGCCGATGATCGACTACATCACGCCGGTCGGTGGCGGCTATTTCTTCGCACCGCCGGGCGCACGCGACGAAAGCGATTGGGTCGGCTCGGGCCTGTTCGCGGCCGCATGAACGTCCAAACAGGGCGCGCTCTCAGTCAAGCCACGACACAAGCCGTTGCCATATGTTAGGCCGCTTGACCAGCCCAGACGATCCTCCAGCCTCTCTATCGGCGCCGGCACGCAGCGACCTGACAGTCGTCGGCGGGGGAATTGTGGGCCTGGCCGTGGCACGCGAGCTGGCACGCCGCTTTCCATCCTCATCGATATGCGTGCTGGAGCGTGAGCGCGAGCTGGGCCAGCACCAGACCAGTCATAACTCCGGCGTCATCCACGCGGGCGTCTACTACAAGCCCGGTTCGTCCAAGGCGCGCCTGTGCGTGCAGGGAGCGGCGGAGCTCTACCGCTACTGCGAAGAGCACGAGATCCCGCACGAGCGCTGCGGCAAGCTGATAGTGGCCGCGAGCGCCGAGGAGATCCCACGGCTGGAGGAGCTCCAGCGACGGGGTACGCTCAACGGCGTCAGCGGGCTGCGCCGCCTCGACGCTGAGGGCATACACGAGTTCGAGCCACACACGCAGGGCGTGGCTGGCCTCTACTGTCCGCCGACCGGGATCGTCGACTTCCATGCCGTCGCCCTCGCCTACGCTCACGACCTGCTGGAAGCCGACGGAACGATCGTGACCGGTTGCGAGGTTCGCGCTGTCGAGTCCCGGGGTCGAGGTCTGCGCCTGTTGCATGCGCGCGGGTTCACCGACACCACGCACGCGATCTTCTGCGGCGGAGCGTGGTCGGACCGCCTCGCAACAGCGGCCGGAGCCGATCCAGACCCCCGCATCGTCCCCTTTCTCGGCAGCTACCTGTGTTTGGCCCCAGAGCGTCGAAGCCTCGTGAAATCGCTTATTTATCCAGTTCCCGACCCTTCGCTCCCCTTCCTCGGCGTCCACTTCACGCGGCGCATCGACGGCGAGATCCTGATCGGGCCAACCGCCCTGCTGGCCGGCGCCCGCGACGCTAAGCATCCTGCTCAGCTGCGTAGCAGAGACCTGGGCGAGACCCTCAGCTGGCCTGGTTCGTGGCGCATGTTCGCCCGCTGGTGGCGCACAGGTCTCACCGAACTGCACCACGCTGCCTCGCGCTCGGCACTCGTCCGCGATGCGGCCCGCTACGTACCGGAGATCGCCACAAAAGATGTGAAGCCATCGTTCACGGGCGTGCGCGCACAGGCCGTCGCTCGCAATGGCGACCTGGTGGACGACTTTGTCTTCTCGGCCACCGAGCGAGCCCTCCATGTCCGCAATGCACCGTCGCCCGCAGCGACGGCATCGCTTGCCATTGCGCGCGACATAGCAGACCGCGCGCAGCGCCTCTTCTGAGCTCTGAAACGAGCCAAATCGACGCCTCGATCGCCTCCCCCGGCTGTCCTAGTCGAAGATTTGTAGGCAGTAGTCCGGCGATTCACACAAACATCTTTACCCGCCGACAACAAGTATGGACGTCGTGTATGAACGCTCATTCGAGGCACGAAAGCCCAGCATTCATGCGGAATTTGCGAACCAGAGCTCGGGGCGGCGATCATACGACACCACCCGTCACATGGTGGGGATCAGCGTTCATCGCCTGAACGGAGATAGCGACGAACGGGCCATTGTGGGAAGAGATTGCATTACCCATCATCGATGCACACAAACCCCTGCCACACGGATTCGCAGGGAAAAATATTCACCGCCAACCACGGGGAACACATATGCATCGCCGCCTCAATGTCAAGGATGGACACGTAGGCTTCCGTCGCCGTGCGACTCTGGACGATTCGCCCGAGACAGCACGCGAAACACGCCTAGCTATTGCGCGCACCAAGGAGGGAGACCGAGACGCACTGCGGTTTCTCTACATGCGCTACTCGGACAACGTATACGGCTACATCTGCAGCATCGTGCGAGACGAGCAGGAGGCCGAGGATCTCACTCAGCACGTCTTCATGAAGCTGATCACCGTGATCGTGCAGTACCAGGATCACGGCATCCCCTTCACCGGTTGGCTGCTGCGCCTGTCGCGCAACGTCGCACTGGACCACCTGCGCCGGCGACGCCCAACGCCGACCGAAGAGGTCTTCGGCGCACACGAGCTCGTCGACGACGACGCCAGGGACCGCGCGCGGGACCTGCACAGCGCGCTTGCCTCCCTGCCCGACGAGCAGCGTGACGTGATGGTCATGCGCCACGTCGTCGGGCTATCTCCGCCGGAGATTGCCGAGCAGATGGGTCGCACCGAGAGCTCCGTCCATGGCCTGCACCATCGCGGCCGCCGGGCGCTTCAGGAAGAGCTGCGTCGACTTGGCTCCTCGCCGTCGGTCGCCTACGGTCAGTTGAGCGCGGCATGTTGAGCGCGGGGCAGACAGACACAACCGCCACGCGCCCGTCAGTCCCATTTGCGCGCCTGGACAATGCCGACCCGCAGCTGCTCGAGGAGCTCATGGGAGCGGTGCGCGACGTCGCCTCGCGAGGCGCTTTCACGCTGGGTGAGCCGGTCGAGGGCTTCGAGCGCGAGTTCGCGGCCTATTGCGAGACCGACTTCGCGATCGGCGTCTCCTCCGGTACCGAGGCGCTTGCGCTTGCCTTGCGTGCGCTCGAGATCGGCCCGGGCGACGAGGTGATCGTGCCAACCAACTCGTTCATCGCCACAGCTGAGGCGGTGAGCGCGGTAGGCGCCACCCCGATCCTGGTCGATGTCGACCCCGACTCGCATCTGATCACCGCGGAGATCGTCGCGACCAGCCTCACGCCAAAGGTGCGCTGTGTGATTCCCGTGCATCTGTTCGGCGCGACGGTCGACCTCGATCCGATCCTGGAGATCACACGCGAGGCCGGCATCCACGTGATCGAGGACGCCTGTCAAGCCCACGGTGCTCGCTACAACGGACGTCGGGCCGGAACCATCGGAGTGCTTGGTTGCTTCAGCTTCTATCCGACCAAGAACCTCGGTGCGTGGGGAGATGGCGGGGCGATCGTCACGGCCGTTCCCGAGCTTGACGAACGCATCCGACTGTTGCGCGCGCACGGCGAGCGTCCGCGCTACCACCACCGCGTCGTGGGCACCACGGCACGACTGGATGCGCTACAGGCTGCCGTGCTGCGTCGCAAGCTCACACGCCTGGACGATTGGAATGACGCTCGTCGCCGGCTGGGTTCTGAGCTGCGGAGCCGTCTGAGTGGCCTGGCCGACGCGGGAGCAGGCGAGGCAATCGAGCTCGTCGAGCTACCGTTTGCCGAGGCCGATCACGTCTACCACCTGTTTGTGGTGCGCAGCGCCAATCGCGACGCGCTGCGTGCTCATCTGGAGCAGGAAGGCGTCGCCTCGGCGATTCACTACCCCACGCCGATCCACCGCACGGAAGCCTACGCGCATCTTGGCTTGGGCCCGGGAAGTCTACCGGTGAGCGAGCGACTGTCCGAGCAAATCTGCTCGCTGCCGCTGTTCCCGGCGATGAGCGACGAGGAGCTTGACCAGGTTTCGCAAGCAATGCTCAGCTTCGCAAAAGACGGCGCAGTCGCGCAACGTTGATCGAATATATGAATTCGATTTCCACACCTCAGGGGCGATAACAGATGTTTGATTCGTGGAACACAACAGTCGATGGACTACGACGCAACCGTCGCATCGTGCCCCGCGAGATGCCGATCGGCACCGCGGTCGTAGGGTGCGGCTACTGGGGCCCGAACCTCGCGCGCAATCTGGCCGAGCGCTCGGAGTTCCAGCTGCAGGCGCTGTGCGATCGCGATCCGGCGCGCCTAGGTGCACTGGCGAACCGTCATCCCGACGCGCTCGCGCTCGGAGACTTGGAGGAAGTGCTCTGCGACGACTCGATCGAGGCCGTCGTGGTCGCCACTCCGCCAAAGACTCATCACGCGATCGTCAAGCAGATCCTGGAAGCAGGCAAGCATGTGCTCGTAGAGAAGCCGCTCGCCACGCGTCTGAGCGACGCCCAGGAGCTCGCCGACATTGCAGAGGATTCAGAGCTGGTACTGATGCCCGGTCACACTTTCATCTACAGCCCTGCGGTCAACGCAGTGCGTGATTTGATTCAAGACGGCACGGTCGGCGACATTCACTTTGTCACCTCCGCGCGCATGAATCTCGGCAAGTACCAGAGCGACGGCGTCGTCTGCGATCTAGCGCCTCACGACCTTTCGATCCTGCTCTACTGGCTCGACCAGCCGGTCGTCGGGATCGCCGCCTCGGGTAGCAGCGTCTTCAAACAGGACGTGCCAGAGACCGCGTTCTTGACACTCACCTTCGCGGGTGGCTCCAGCGCCAACGTGCAGATCTCCTGGCTGGCTCCGTGCAAGGTGCGCCAGATGATTGTCGTGGGCAGCAAGCGCATGATCCAATACGACGACACTGCCTCAGACGAGCCGATCCGTGTGTATGACCGCGGCATCGACGAGGGTCCGCCCCCGGCCAACTTCGGCGAGCACCAGCTCATCTACCGCACCGGTGATGTGGTCAGCCCGCGCGTGCAGCCTCAGGAGCCTCTCAGCCTGGAGCTGCAGGACTTCGCGCGCTCCATCCGCACAGGCTCTGAACCACGCTCGAACGTTGCACTGGGCTTGGACATCGTCGCCCTGGTGGAGCTTGCCAGTGAATCGATGCGCACGAACGGCATGCCGCTCGCGCTCGCACCTCGCCTCGAGCGGGCTGCAGCCTGAACCTGACTTCTCCTCTCCCCGCGCCAGGCAGGTGTTCCCCGGGCGCGGGGATTGATCGCCCCTCCTAGACGCATCGCGTAGGGGGTCTTCTCACGGCGCGACAGCTGATCGCACGCTTCAATCCCGCGGGGGGGCCCTAGTTCCTGCGCTGCCTGCCCAGAACGTCAACACACATCACGTCTCCGCAGCAGCACATCGTCGGCAGTGCTGTCTTTCAGAAAGACCTGTACGCAAAGACACCCCCCAACCGCGACCGGAAGGAGATAGTTAGGTACCTAATCTTTATATGTCCCTCCACTTTTCCCAGGCTTTTGCGGAAGGACGTTTTTCAAGATGGACCGACGCGCGCCGGGACGCCAACCCCGGACACTGCGCTAGAGAGACACGGATCGCGCCGCGTGACGTGTTTGCAGCAGCCACCGGCCTACGCCGCGACACCCAGTTTGGTCGAAGACGGGACCGAGCGCTAGCCCGAGAAGCGCACACGCACTGCCGCGAGCCGACGCCCAACCCGACTGAGGCCCTTGCTGGCCGGCACTATGCGCTCGAGGATCGAGCGCTGACTGCGCCAGCTCTCAGGGAAACCGAAGCGCAGCGTCAACAGATACGGCGGAATGGCCACCAGCCCGACCGCCATCAGCCATACGATCGCCGGCGTGTGGATCGCACTCAACCCCAAGCTCACCGGCAAGGCGACCGCCACCAGGCCTACGCAGGAGAGCGTGGCCGGAGCTATGTCGCTCAACAGTCGCGGTAGCGCTCGTTCCTCGGTGCCGTTCAGCATCATCGCGTACGCCACGACCAGGAACAAAGTGTGTACGACCGCCGCATCGATCGCGACGGCGATGATCCCGAAGTGCACGACCACGAGCACCGTGAGCCCATAGACCAGGAAGTGCGCGATGCCATAGCCGAGTAGCGCGCGGGCACGACCGGTCGCCATGAAGACGGTTCCAACGGCATCGATGACGAGCGTCGATGCCCCGCCCAAGGCGAGAATCTGGACCGGCACGACAGCTGACGCCCAGCGCGAGCCGAACAGGAAAGGGACGAGCACGGGAGCCGTGATCGTCAGCAGCACGAGCAACGGGAACAGCAGGATCGTCAGCGTGCGCACCATCTGGCGATACAGCTGGCTGAGCTCGGCGGCGCTGCGTGTGCGTGCCAACACTGGAAAGCCAACCTGGCTCATCACAACGCTGATCTTGCTCTGGTATTCGACCGCGAGCGTATAGGCGCGGAAATAGAAACCGGTCTGCAGCGCCCCTAGGCGAGCGCCGATGATCGCGTAGTCGACGTTGCTGAAGCCGATCCAGCTGACCGAGGCAAGCGACACCGGCAAGCCGTAGCTCAATAGCTCGCGTGCCGCCTTGCGGTGCAGCCGCGGCGCCGGCGGTGGCGCGCTGACCCAAGCTATGACGCCCGTTGCCAGTGAGCCGGCCAGCACACCCAGCACCAGTGCCTCCCCGCTCAGGCCCGCAAGTGCCAGGCCGACGCAAACTACGACGCGTGCGACGGTGCTGAGCACTTCGATCTCGCTCAGCCGCCGAAAGGCCATCTTCCGACGCAGGGTGGCTGTGGGCACCGTGCTGAGCGCCGCAACCAGGCACAGCGGCGCCATCAGGCGCACAAAGAAGGCCGTACGCTCGCCAAAGATCGGGGCCACGATCACGCTGGCTGCGATCAGCGTGATTACAGCAAGCGCGAGGCCCGCGAGCAAGCCAAGCGCCATCCCTGCCTGCTGGTGCTCACGATCGATCGTTTTGCGTTGGACAAGAGCACTACTCAAGCCTCCAGCTACCATCAGGTAAGCCACTTCCTGGGCGATCAGGGCGATTGCGTAACGGCCGAATTCCGCCGGCACGATCAGCCGCGCGAGAACTACGATCGACGCGAGCTGGAGGATCTCGACGGTGGGACGGGCGATTGCAGACCAGCGCACGCCATGCGCCGCAGCGTCGCGAAGCTCCTCGGCCGCGTGCGCGTCAGCCGCCGCCTGCTGTTCGGCCGACACTTGCGGCTCAGCCGACGTGGACTCCTCGGCCGTCACGAGCGCCTCGGTCGTCACGGATCACCGCGACGCCGGCGAGACCAGAGTGCGCCTGATCGAAACCAGCCTGTCGGCGAGCGGGCGACGGTAACGATCGGGCATTGAGAGGACCAGCACCCAGGCGAGTAGGCGCGGCGAGAGCCGCTGGCGAAGAGCGGCCACGAACGTCGCTCGCGCCTCTCGCGGGCAGCCTTCGTCGCTTAGCACTCGCGCTATGTTCGACAGATCACGCGCCTTTACCTTGTGCACGAGTCGCGCGTCGTGGACAAGATCAGCGTGCCAGCAATGCGCCGTGTACTCGGCTCTGTGCATGCGCAACAAATTGCCCGAGACCTGGTTGTCGTGCGTCCGAATCTTGACGAGCACGTTCGGGTCATAGAAGAAGACGGCGCCGGCGGCGACCGCCCGCAGCCAGAAGTCGTAGTCCTCGCAGGCGAGCCCTTCCACGAACGGCCCGATCTGGCGATGCAGGCCCCGTCTTACCAGCGTCGCGCAGGAGGCCACGAAGTTTGCGCGATAGAGCCGGCGCGTAAGGTCGCGTTGGTCGAGGATGCCTGCACCCGGGTAGGGCGCGCGTACTCCTTCATCGCTTCCAAAGAAGCGTGAGCCGCTGATCGCGATGTCAATCTCGGGATGGGCCAGGACCTGCCCGATCTGACGCTCGAGCTTGTCCGGCTCCCAAACGTCGTCGGCGTCGCACTTGGCGACGTACTCGCAACGAGCCTCCTCAAAGCAGCGGTTCATCGCGCCAGCCACGCCGAGGTTTCCCTGCCTGACGACACGGATCTCGCCGCGAAAGGCTGCGAGCTCGTTCAGGGTCCCATCGGTCGAGCCGTCGTCGACCACGATCACCTCGTCGGGAGGATGGGTCTGCGAGAGGATTGCCGTGAGCGCCTCGGCAACGTAGCGCTCGGTGTTGTAGACGGGCACGACCGCGCTGATCGTCGGAGCTTTCATGGCAGCACCGGATCGCGTCCGCCGCGCAGGTTGTCGATGGCACGACTGATATCGGTCAGAGCCCGACCAGCTAGCTCGCGTGCACCCGACGGCAGCCCCAGGATCGCAACCCAGGCGAGTGCCCTGGCATTAGCCGGGGAAGCGCTGCCCCGCCCGTGCCGCAAGGATCCACGAAACGCCTGACGAGCCTCGCGTGGGCGGCCTTCCTCCACAAGCCGGCGACCGGTCCTGAAGAGATCGTCGGCGATCGCGCGATCGCTCACATCCGCTTCATACATGCGCCGCACCTGAGCGGCGCACTCCTCCATCCAGGGTGTCCGCCCGGTGAGGTTGTTCTCGTGCTGGCGCCAGCTCAGCAACGGACGCGGGTCGTAGTAAAAGTGGGCTCCATCGCGCAGGCAACGAAACCAGTACTCGTAGTCGTCGGCCCCGAAGTCCTCGATGAACGGCCCAAGGCGCTCGAACAGCGAGCGCCGGATGACCACCGAGGGCGCGCAGATACAGCACTGCCGGTATAGGGCGTCCTTCAGAGCGCCATTGTCGAGTACGCCCACACCTGGTGGTCGAGAGTAATCGCCCTCCATGCGCCCGACCAACACCGCATGTCCGCAGAGCACATCCAACTCGGGGTGCGCCGCGATCGCCTCGGCCTGCCATTCGAGCTTGTGGGGCTCCCAGATGTCGTCGGCGCCGCACAGCGCCACGAAGTCGCCGCGCGCTTCCCGGAAGGCGGTGTTGAACGCGGCCGGACAGCCTCCGTTGGGCTGACGCACGATGCGGATGCGATCGGCAAAGCGCTCGAGCTCAGCCGCGGTGCCATCGGTCGAGCCGTCATCCACCACGATCAGCTCATCGGGTGGGTGGGTTTGGCCGAGGATCGATTCGAGCGCCTCGGCGATGAAGCGCTCGGCCTGGTAGGCCGCCACGACGACTGAGATGGATGGTTTGCGAGTGTCGGTCATATCGCTGTATGAACGTGCAACGGCGGGCGATTCTCGCACCGGACCGACGGGATCGCACGAGTATCGGCTTCATCGATCCAAGGCACTCTCACGCGGAAGGCCGCCACACACCGAGACGTTGTTGAACAGATGAGGACGAGCGATCGGTACAGGCAGAGCTCGGCGGAGCGCGGTGGGTCGCGATGAGGGGCGGGGGGCGTCTCAGCGATGCGATCCGTCGGGCTCGAGTCTGGAAGTACCGTGCGCTCTCCACGTGCGAGCGCGTGAACGGCAACCCGGTGGTATTGCAACCCGTCCTGCTGCTCGGCGACGGGGCGATCGTCATTGGCCGCGATGTCGAGTTCGGATGGCCCACTTCGACGCAGTTCTACAGCGGCTACTGCCACATCGAGGCCTCCATGCCAGAGTCGATCATTGAGTTCGGCGATGGCGCCCAGGTAAACAACAACGCCTTCATCAAGAGCGAAGGGCCAGGCATCCGCATCGGCGCAAACGCGCTGATCGGCTCCTGCGTCGAGATTCTCGACAGCGACTTCCACGATCTCCACCCCGCCCGCCGTCGCGGTGGGCGACCGCAGATGGCAGCCGTCGAGCTTGGGGAGAACGTGTTCGTGGGCGACGGCGTCAAGATCCTCAAGGGCGTGAACATCGGCGCTCACTCGGTGATCGGAGCTGGCAGTGTCGTCACCAAATCGATCCCTGCCGGGGTGATCGCGGCCGGCAACCCGGCGCGCGCGATCGGCGATGTTCCACTCGATCGCACCCAGGGACAGGTCCCTCTACCAGGCGCCGAGCACTGGCAAATTCAGTTGCGCGTGGAAAATCCCGCCTCATTGGCCGTTGAGTGATCATGAGGTGCTCGCAAGATGCTCGGTGAACGCGCGCTGATCACAGGCGGCGGCGGAGCCGTCGGCTCCAACATCGCCGACCAACTGGTGCAGGCCGGCGCACAGGAGATCGTCGTGCTCGACAACTTCGTGCGCGGTCGTCGCGACAACCTCGCATGGGCGATCGAGAACGGCCCGGTGCGACTTGTCGAAGGCGACATCCGCGACCGTGAGCTTGTCGCCGAGCTGACACGCGGCATCGATGTCGTCTTCCACCAGGCCGCCCTGCGCATCACCCAATGTGCGGCGGAACCGCGGCTTGCGCTCGAAGTGATGGTGGATGGCACCTACAACGTGATCGAGGCTGCCCTGGCCGAGAAAGTGCGCAGGATCGTCGCCGCGTCCTCGGCCTCGGTCTACGGGCTGGCCGAGCAGTTTCCGACCGATGAGTCTCATCACCCCTACGCCAACGACACGCTCTACGGCGCCGCCAAGACTTTCAACGAGGGCCTACTGCGTAGCTTCAACTCGATGCAGGGGCTCGACTACGTCGCGCTGCGCTACTTCAACGTGTACGGACCGCGCATGGACATCCACGGGGTCTATACCGAGGTGCTGGTGCGCTGGATGGAACGCATCGAATCAGGCGTTCCACCCTTGATACTCGGCGACGGCTCACAGACGATGGATTTCATCTACATCGGCGACGTCGCCCGCTCGAACGTGCTGGCCGCTTCGGCCAATGTCAGCGACGAGGTCTTCAACGTAGCCAGCGGCAGCGAGACGAGCCTGCTCGAACTCGCCCAGATGCTGATCGAGGTGATGGGAGCCAAAGTCGAGGTCGAACATGGCCCGGAGCGCTCGGTCAACAAGGTTCCACGACGTCTGGCCGACACGCGCGCGGCTCGCGAGCGGCTGGGCTTCAAGGCCGAGGTCGACCTCGAAGAAGGCCTGCGTCTGTTGGTGGATTGGTGGCGCGCCGAACGAGCTTCGATCGCTTCGCCCACGCTCAGCGCCGCACCGTGATGGAGATCCCGATCACGCGCCCACACCTTGCGGGCGATGAGCAAGCGGCCGTCGCCGACGTGATCGCCTCCGGCTGGATCTCCCAAGGTCCTAAGGTGCGAGCCTTCGAGGAGGCTTTTGCTGAGCGCGTCGGCGCCGCCGATGCGGTTGCCACCACAAGCTGCACGACCGCCCTTTCGCTAGCGCTCCATGTCTCTGGTGTAGGACCAGGCGACGAGGTGATCGTGCCCTCGCTGTCCTTCATCGCGACCGCCAACGCCGTCTGGCACTGCGGCGCGCAACCGGTCTTCGCCGACATCGACCCGCGCACCTACAACCTCGACGCGGCTGCCGCCGAACGCGCGATCACGTCCCGTACAAAGGCGATCATGCCCGTGCATCAGGTGGGCCTCCCGGCTGACATGGACGCATTCCTGGAACTTGGCCGGCGCCACGGCGTGGCGATCATCGAGGACGCCGCCTGCGCGATCGGCGCAAACTACAAGGATCGGCCGATCGGCTCGCTCGGCCCGCTCGCCTGCTTCTCGCTGCACCCGCGCAAGGTGATCACCACCGGCGAGGGCGGAATGATCGCCGTGGCGGATCCCGAGGTCGCGGAACGGCTGCGGCGCCTGCGCGCGCACGGCATGGATACCTCCGACCTTGCCCGCCACTCCGCGCGCGACATCGTCGTCGAGGCCTATCCGGAGCGTGGTTGGAACAGCCGCATGACCGACATGCAGGCCGCGCTTGGGCTCTGTCAGTTGCGCGTGCTGGATGAGATCCTGGAGCGCCGCCGCCTACTTGCCGAGCGCTATACGGAGGCGCTGGAGCGCATTCCACATCTCGAAGCCCCTTATGATCCGCCGTACGCGCAGCGCACGTGGCAGTCCTACTGCGTTCGCGTCGCGCCTGGCGCTCCGCTGGGGCGCACCGATCTGATGCGCAGCCTCTTGCAGGACGGTATCGCCACGCGTCGCGGTGTGATGGCGATCCACGAAGAGGCCTCCTATGCGGACCGAACGAACGACGGCCCTCAGCTCGATCTTCCGCACACCGAGGCAGCGACCCGCGAGACGCTGATGCTGCCGCTTTTCCCCGACCTCTCCGAGGATCAGCAGGACTACATCCTCGAGCGGCTCGAAGCCTGCCTGCTCGCGCTGGCCGCCTGACGCCATACACCCGTCGGCGCTCACTCGGGTGAGCACGCAAATTGCGGTTCAGAAGGACGAAAGTTGGCGACGTTCCGCGCGTTTCTTTGTTGTGGCAAGTAGCGCTATCGATCGACAGACCGCTTCGCTCGGCTCGAGCGTCGTCCCGCGCAGCGCGCTTGACGTCGCTTCCGGGCAGCCAGCCGAAGGCAGACTGCTGGACTTCGGCTGCAGGGCTCTGGACATCGTCGGCTCGGCAATCCTGTTGATCCTGCTCTCCCCCTTGCTTGCTCTGATCGCGATCCTCGTGCGCCTGGACTCGCCGGGCTCGCCGATCTTTCGCCAGCGTCGCGTCGGCCGCGACACGGTGCCGTTCACGGTCAACAAGTTCCGCACGATGCACGACGGCGTCCCGCATGATCGCCACCGCGACTACGTGCTCGGGCTGATCGCCGGCGAGCATCGCGAGCACACCACGCCTGGGCCGCAATTCAAGATGACCGGCGATGCACGCGTAACCCGCTTCGGCAGGGCCCTGCGGCGCTCGAGCCTCGACGAGCTGCCCCAACTGTGGAACGTGCTGCGCGGCGAGATGTCGCTGGTGGGACCACGGCCGGCGATCCCCTATGAGGTCGAGCACTATCCCCCGCACTGGTTTGCGCGCTTTGCCGTCAAGCCCGGCGTCACCGGCCTGTGGCAGGTCAACGGCCGCTCCACGGTGACGCTCGAGGAGATGGTGCGCCTAGACGTCGAATACGCGCGCCGGCGTTCGGTGTGGCTGAACATTGCGATTTTGGTGCGTACTGTGCCGGCAGTCCTAAGTGGAAGAGGAGCATCATGAAGACAGGCCGACTATCTCTGACGGGGCTGCTGCTGGCCATCGCCACCACCCTGATCGCCTGCCTTGGCATGCTTGCCACGAGCTCGCCGGCGCTGGCCCTGACCGACGAATGCGCTTCGGCGCCCAACCCGATCGTCTGCGAGAACGCCCTGCCCGGCGATCCTCCCAGCGACTGGGAGGTGGAAGGCGTCGGCTCCAGCACGATCCAGGGCTACGGCACCTCGATGAGCGTCAACGTCGGCGAAACAGAGTCCTTCAAGATCAGCACGCCCTCGACCAAGTACCACATCGACATCCTGCGCCTCGGCTACTACGGCGGCGACGGAGCGCGCATGGTACAGGCCGGTATCAAACCGACCGCGACGCTTCCCCAGAAACAGCCGGCTTGCCTTACGAACTCCGCCACCGGCCTGATCGACTGTGGCAACTGGGGCGTCTCGGCATCGTGGACGGTTCCGAGCAACGCGGTCTCCGGCGTGTACATCGCCCATCTGGTACGCGAAGACGGCAGCGGCGAAAGCCAGATCCCGTTTGTCGTGCGCAACGACTCCAGCCACTCTGAAGTCCTGTTGCAGACCTCTGACGCCACCTGGGAGGCCTACAACGACTACGGCGGCAACAGCCTCTACACGTGCACGGTCGCTTGCCCGCCCGGCGAACCGGAAGCCTATAAGGCTGCCTACGCGGTGTCCTATAACCGGCCGTGGGAGGGATCCTTCGCGGTGGACGGCGGCGCTTCCTACCTTTGGTACGCCGAGTTCCAGATGATCTACTGGATGGAGAAGAACGGCTACAACGTCAGCTACACCAGCGAGGCCAACGTCGACCAGAATGGCGCGCTGCTGAAGAACCACAAGCTATTCATCTCGAGCGGCCATGACGAGTATTGGTCTGAAGGCCAGCGGGCGAACGTCGAATCTGCGCTATCGGCAGGCGTCAACCTTGCCTTCTTCAGCGGCAACGAGATGTTCTGGAAGACGCGCTGGGGGCCGAGCACGGAAGGCACAAATACGCCCTATCGCACGCTTACCTCTTACAAGGAGACGCACTTCAACGCGCCCGTGGACCCACAGGACCCGCCGACCTGGACAGGCAGTTGGCGCGATCCACGCTTCAGTCCGCCCGCCAACGGGGGCAAGCCCGAGAACGCTTTGACAGGCCAGTTCTTCCTGGTGAACGCGGGCACCTCCAACATTACTGTGCCCTCCCAGTACGCCAAGGACCGGCTGTGGAAAAACACGGCTGCTTCGACGCTGAAATCCGGACAATCGCTGACGCTTGCGCCCGGCGCTGGCACGCTCGGCTACGAGTGGGACGAGGATGTCGACAACGGCTTCCGGCCAGCGGGCGAGTTCGACCTCTCCTCTACGACCGTGAGCGGGCTGCAGACGTTCAACGACTACGGCAGCAGGCTCTCCGAAGGCACGACTGCCACCCATCATCTGACGCTCTACAAGGCTCCCAGCGGCGCGCTCGTGTTCGGCGCCGGCACCGTGCAATGGTCGTGGGGGCTTGCCAATTTCAATGCTTGGGAAGCACCAACCACCGAGCCTGGCAAAACGCCAGCCGACCCCAACCTGGAGCAGGCGACCGTCAACCTGTTCGCTGAAATGGGTGTCCAGCCCGGGTCGCTGACCACTGGCCTCGTCGCTGCAACCAAGTCGACCGACACCACGCCCCCGACCTCCACGATCACCTCGCCAACGCAGGGCGCGACACTCCAGGACGGCAGCGCTGTGACGATCGCGGGCAGCGCGACCGATACCGGCGGCGGCGTGGTCGCGGGCGTCGAAGTCTCGACCGACGGCGGCGCCACCTGGCACCCGGCAACGCTCACCACACCCGCAGAACAGACGGTCAAATGGTCATACACGTGGGCCGCGCACGGCAATCCCACGACGACACTCCGCTCACGCGCGGTCGATGACAGCGCCAACCTCGAGAAACCGTCCGCGGGTATCACCGTCAATGTGTCCTGCCCATGCTCGATCTGGGGCTCAGCTGTCACGCCGGGCACACCGGACTCTGGGGATGCGTCCTCGGTCGAGGTGGGGCTCAAGTTCACATCTGAAGTGTTCGGCAGCGTCACCGGCGTGCGCTTCTATAAGGCGGCCGCCAACACCGGCACGCACATCGGCAGCCTGTGGAGCGAAAACGGCACGTTGCTAGCATCCGCCACCTTCACCACTGAAACAGCCTCGGGCTGGCAGCAGGTCAACTTCTCCACGCCGGTCCAGATCTCACCGAACACCACATATGTGGTCGGCTACCTCGCCCCAAAGGGCCATTACTCCGCCGACTCCTACTACTTCTACTCGCCCTCGCCAACAGGGCCGAAAACGCTCAACAGCCCACCGCTGCACGCCGTACCGGCCAGCGCCACTACCAGTAACGGGCTCTACTCCTATACGACGACTTCGAGCTTCCCGACAAGCACCTACAACGGCACCAACTACTGGGTGGACCCGGTCTTCTCACCGGCCGCTCCTCCCGGCCAGGTCACCGGCGTCAGCGCAACCGCTGGGGCGGGCTCGGCGCGCGTATCTTGGGTTGCGCCAACGAGCGGCGGCGTGGTCACCACCTACACGGTGACGCCCTACATCGGCAGCACAGCGCAGACGCCCACCGCGGTGAGCGGATCGACGCTGAGCACGAAAATCTCCGGTCTCACACCTGGCACGACATACACCTTCAAGGTGCAGGCGTCGAATCCCAACGGGTCCGGGCCGGTGTCAGCGGCCTCGAACCAGGTGACGCCACAAACCTTTGTCGCACCCGAAGCGCCGTCCAATGTCTCGGCAAGCCCGGCGACCGCACAGGCGCTTGTGAGTTGGACCGCTCCAACCGAAGAAGGCGGTACGCCGCTGACCGGCTACACGGTGACGCCCTACATCGGCTCAGCCGCGCAGCCATCGACCAACGTCAGCGCGTCCACCACCTCGACCAAAATCACTGGGCTCTCCAACGGGACCACCTACACGTTCAAGGTCACGGCAAGTAACGCCGTGGGCGCTAGCGAATCCTCACAGGCCTCAAGCGCGGTTACGCCTCAAGACACGATCTTCGACTTTGCGACACCGAGCATGATCGATTCGGGCGACGGCAACTCGGTCGAGCTCGGGGTCAAGTTCACGGCCGAAAAGGGCGGATCGATAACGGGTGTCCGTTTCTACAAGGCCGCCGCTAACACTGGCACGCACATCGGCAGCCTCTGGAGCTCAACCGGCACACTGCTCGCATCCGCCACCTTCACCAACGAAACAGCCTCCGGCTGGCAACAGGTCACCTTCTCTAAAGCCGTGAGCATCACCGCCGGCACGACCTATGTGGCGGGTTATTTCGCTCCCAACGGGCACTATTCGGCGACTCCCGCCGCGTTCGCCTCCGCGGGCACAAGCAATCCGCCACTGAAGGCACTCGCCAACTCGACCAGCGCCGACGGCGTCTACATGTACGGATCGGCTAGCGCCTTCCCTTCCAACAGTTTCAATTCGACCAACTACTACGTCGACGTGACCTTTGCGCCCACGCCGCCTTCCGGTCCGCCCACCTCGCCCACCGGCGTGTCTGCCGCTGTCGCCTCGGGACAGGCCTCGGTGAGCTGGACCACGCCCGCCGAAGAAGGTGGCGGACCGATCACCAAATACACCGTGACGCCGTACATCGGCTCGATCGCGCAAACACCCGTCAGCGTGACGGCGCCCGCCAACTCGGTCACGGTGACCGGGTTGACGAACGGGACCGCCTACACCTTCAAGGTGAGCGCCACCAACTCGGTCGGCACCAGCGCGGCCTCGGCGGCGTCCGCGGCGGCCACCCCCGAGGACACGATCTTCGAACTCGGGGCGCCGGCGATGGTCGATTCCGGCGACCCGAGCTCGGTCGAGGTGGGTGTCAAGTTCACGGCCCAGGAAAAAGGGGTGGTCACCGGCATCCGCTTCTACAAGGCCACCGCCAACACCGGCACGCACATCGGCAGCCTCTGGAGCTCGACCGGAACACTGCTCGCTTCCGCCACCTTCACGAGCGAAAGCGCCTCTGGCTGGCAGCAGGTGACGTTCGCAAGCCCGGTCACGATCAAGGCCGGCACCACCTACGTCGCCGGCTATCTCGCTCCGAACGGGCACTACTCGGCAACCTCAGCCGCGTTCTCACCGATTGGCGTCAGCAACCCGCCGCTGCAGGCACTCGCCAACGAAACGAGCGTCAACGGGGTGTACAGCTACAGCACCACGTCCACCTTCCCGAGTAGCAGCTTCAACGCGACCAACTATTACGTCGACGTGCTGTATGCGCCGTCGGCCGCGAGCGCGCCCGAAGCACCCGAAAACGTGACGGCGAGCCCCGCCACCGGACAGGCGCTGGTGGGCTGGACCGTACCTAACAGCGACGGCAGCCCAATCACCGGGTATACGATCACGCCCTACATCGGCGCGAGTGCGCAGACTCCGGCGAGCGTAGGAGCCTCGGCCCAGAGCACCGTCATCACAGGCCTAACGAACGGCACGAACTACACCTTCAAGGTCGCTGCCGTCAACGCGCTCGGCACCGGGCCGCAGTCGGAAGCCTCGAGCGTGGCGACTCCGCGTAACACAATCTTCGACTTCGCCACACCGGAAATCGCCGACGCGGGCGACGGGCACTCGATCGAGCTCGGCGTCAAGTTCAGCTCGGAAGTAAACGGCTCGGTGACGGGCATCCGCTTCTACAAGGCCGCCACCAACACAGGGACGCACATCGGCAGCCTGTGGAGCGAAAACGGCACATTGCTCGCGTCTGCCACCTTCACCAACGAAACAGCCTCCGGCTGGCAGCAAGTCACCTTCTCCGAACCGGTGCCGATCACCGCCGGGACGACCTACGTGGCGGGCTACTTCGCCCCCAACGGGCATTACCCGGCGACACCGGCCGCGTTCAGCGCGGCCGGGCTGAGCAACCCGCCACTACAGGCTCTCGCCAACGGCACCAGCCCGAACGGGATCTACGAATACAGCGCGAGTCCCACGTTCCCCACCAGTAGCTACAACGCCACCAGCTACTCGGTCGATGTGCTGTTCGCGCCGGGCTCGTGAATATGAGCCCAGGCGCTGAGCGTCCCGGAGAGTGTGCTGATACGCAGGGCCACCCGACTCAGCTTCATGCCGAAGCTGCGCGCCTTGGGGCTCGTGGCAGCCACCTCGCCCCTGACAGCCGCCTTGCCCGGGCGGGAACAGGCGCATTGTTTGCCACGGCGGCTGCGCTGCTGTTGAGCGCCTGCGGCGGCTCTTCGACCAACAGCTCCTCGAACACGACCGGCTCCGCTTCGGCGGATAACGGGCATGTGCCCGTGCAGACGGCGCGCGACGTCCATCCTGCGCCACGGGCGCTTGGTGCCGGCAAGATCATCCCCAGCCAGAGCAGTCCCTTCAAGGCGCGCCAACCTTCGGGCAGCGTCGACGACGAGGTCAACGCCTCTGGCGCAAAGACGCTTGATCCCTGCACGCTTGTCACGCGCGACGAAGCCCAGACGATCGTCGGCAAGCCCGTCGGCGAACCGGTGGACGCGCCCCAAGGACCGACCTGTATCTATAGCGTCCAAGGCGCTAAGGCTCCGGTCACGCTTGCGGTGCAGGCCCTGCACTTCTCGACGGTCAAGCCGCAATCGCAGCTGCATGACCGGATCACGCTGAGCATCGCCGGCCACAGCGCCTACTGTGGCGTGGCTGGTACACCGACGTTGATCGTTCCATTGAGCGCCGGGCGCTTCCTCAGCGTCGTGGCGCCCTGCCCGATCGCCGCCTCGTTTGCCAGCAAGGCACTCGGGCGTTTGGGGTAAGCCCTCAGGGGACTTGTTGTCCGCACCTAATGTACGTATACTTGTCGGACATCCTTCCCCAGGAATGTCGAGGATATCCGATGAGCACTATCAGCATCCGTGATCTACAGCGCAACACAAGTGGCGTCGTCGCTGACGTTGCCGATTCCAAGCACACCGCTCTCGTCACACGACACGGTGAGCCCATTGCTGCACTGGTGCCGATCGACGCGCAGGATCTTGAGGATTACCTGCTCTCGAAGGTCCCAGGTTTCGCCGAGGACATGGCTGCCGCCGATCAGGCTCATGCGAATGGCGAAGCACGCCCAGCTGCTGACGTGTTTGCCGAACTGGACGCGCAGGACACTGAACGATAGCGCCTACCTACAGGAAGCCTGGTCGTCATAGATGGCGGACCCGCTCAGCAACATCGAGCTCGCTCCGCGCGCTATCCGAGACCTGAAGCACCTGGACCACAAGACCCGCAAGCGGGTGCAGCGGGCATTTGAAGCTTTGGGGACAGACGCAGCGAATCTCGACATCAAGCCAGTGTCCGGACATGCCCCTTGGCGTCGTTTGCGCGTCGGTGAGCATCGCGTGCTCTACCGCGAACTCACCGACGCAGCCAACGCTCGCTATCTGGTGGCACGAGTCATCGACCGGCGTGACCTACACCGCGCCGTCGACAAGCTCTGAGCTCGTGCCGCGTCAGCTGGCTCGGTCGGCGGACCCGCTCTGGGCGTAGGCCTCCTCGGAGGGGGAGACCAGATCGGGTTCGCGGACCAACAGCCAGCCGCTCACAAGCGGAATGCGCCGAATGCCGAGCTTGGGGCCCCTGCCGGGGCGTATGACGATTCCCCGCACGCGCTCGCGCAACGGTTGAACATTGCCCTCCGGGCCCGCCGAGGCTATGACCGTCAACGCGGCGATGAAGAAGAACATGTACGGAGCCTGCGGGAACGAGAAGGCGTCGAACAGGGCGCTCACGACCAAGTAGGCGATACAGCCTGCCGAGGTTGCCAGCGCAAGCGACGCTACGTTCGGATCTCGACCACGAATCGCTCTTCGTGCCGTGAATGCCGGCGCCAAGATCATGAAGATGTAGGCGAACAGGCCGAAGATGCCGACCTGCCAGATCTCATCAATGTACTCGTCGTCGTTGATGCGGAATTGGGTCTCCAGGTCGGAGTCAAGCGTGCCGAAGCCGCGCCCGAACAGCGGATGCGCGTATACGTCCGGTGTGACATCGGTGAAGTCTCCCAGGCGATGTTCTGTGGAGCTGCTTTGAAAGCCTGCCGTCGGCGTGAAGATCGTGCCCAGCGCGCCTGGGGATGCGAAGTGCACCAGACCGACGAGCACGACGAGACCAATCGGCGCAAGCTTCAGTACCTGGCGCGGGCGATAGCAAGCGATGTAGAGCACCAGCGCGACCGGCACCAACAGCGCCGTCTTGCGATCGGTGGCGGCCGCAGCGGCCAGCATCAGTATGAATGCAAGCCCGTTTAGCCACCACGACCTTCGCGATTTGGCGTCGAACATCCGCACCAGCGCGAACGGCATCACCAGCACGAGCATCGTCGTGGCGGCGAGCCCGTGAATCGTCGGCCCGACGACAGTTACACGACCGTCGGTGCCATAGGCCGGGTGGATGTCGGTCGGAGATGGAGCGACTTTGGCGATCGGGTCGAGGACCTTGGCGCTCCAGTTGTAGAAGATGTTGTAGCCGGTGTGACGCTCGACCAACATTCCCACCGCCATGAACGTGGCCAGCCCGATCAGATAAGTCGAGAAGCCACGCAAATCCTCAAAACGCAATGCCGTGAGCGTGAACCACGAGAGCACAAGGAACGCGCCGAGCAGACCGAAGCGCTTCTCCGCCAGGCTGAACTCGCCGACGTTGAGGATCCGACCGGCGCCGAGCAGGACACTTGCGATAGCCAATCCCAGGAATACGCATACTGCGCCGGCATACAGCTTTGAGCGCCGCGTACGTAGGAAGGCGCGCTGGTCGCCACCGAAGACGATCCAGGCCAGGACCATGCCCACGATCGCGAAGCGGTCGATGTCCGAGCCGACTGGGAGGCTGAGCTTCAGTTCGGTGGAGTCCACCGGGACGACGAACAGCATCGCCAGGAACGCTGCCAGCACCCACGGCAGCGGACGGCGTGTGTGCGGGAAAGCGTCGTGCTGGTCGTCCTCGCCGCTCATCGGCCCAAGGCCTCCCTACTCACTGTCTGTGTTGTGAGGGCGAACGCAGCGCAGCCAGCGTTGCCTCCGCGGCCTGCTCGTCGCCGTGAGCCGCGCCATTCGTGCTTGGGCTCGAGCTCTCACCTTTGGCAGAAGCGCGCCGAGCGTCATAAATGTCGGCTGTCGCACGCCAGCTCTCCACGAAGCGCCCACCGACCAGCACCAGGACACACCACAGGAAGAAGGCGACGACGAACGTCAGGAACGCGATCGACTTGCTGATGCCGCCGTCGACTACCCCGCCGCTGGCACTACCCAGCTGACGGATCACGACTCGCTGTGCGGGCGGCGTATTGCCGGTTTTCGCGAGCGTCGCCACATACTGCCCGAGAGCCGCGGCCGAAGCGTTGGCGAGCGCCATTGCCTGGCGGGTGTTGGGCGCTTGCGCGTAGATACCGATCGTCGGAAGGTTGGGATCGTCGTTGAAATTCAATCGGTATGGGGTGGATTCCCCAGTTATCTCCACGTTGCGTTGCACGGCCGTCGGCTCCTCGACCACACGCGGCACGGACGGATCGACTGGGCCGGCGGCGTAGATCTGGCTGCCGGGGATTCCGGACTTTTCGCCGACCAAGGCGAGGAATGTCGGGCTCGCCATGAAGTTTGCATAGACAGTCGCGCGTGCTTGCAGCGGTTCGAAAGAGGGCTGCAGATCGCCAAGGACCGACGAGGGCGTATCCACGAACACCTGCGTGCTGGCGCTCGAATACTGCAGCGAGCGTGCTGCGAGTCCTGTGGACGTCAGGCGGTAGACGCTGAAAATCGCGGCGATCAAAGCTACGACTACGCCGATGCCGAGCGCCGCGCGGCGTCGGGACAGCTCTCGCAATATCAGCGCAAACTCCATCTGGCCTGTCCTTCCTGCTTGGTTACGTACCTCTACAGCCCACCGTGGGCAATTCAGAGGACCATGTCACTGTGCCGCTTTGTTTGACAGCCTCGGCGACCGTATAAAGCCGCATCACTAGGCCGGTCGCTTGTGGTCCTCACTGCAAGCAACGATCACACCACGCTGTTTTTTGCGGCACGAGAACTTCCTCATCTGGGCGGGCGCTGGGGTGGAGCGAAGCTCGCGCTCCCCTGCTCCCACGCAGGCCCGACAGACCGCCCGACGCGAGAAACGTCGGGCAGGTCCGTTGCTTTTGGTGAATGAGCCCGAGCGATACCACCGATCGTCCCGACCTCAGCGTGATCGTGGTGACTCACAACCGGGCCGAGCTGGCGCTGATGACGCTGCGCTCCGCCCTGACCGCGATCAGCGAGATCACGGTCGAGTGGCTACTGATCGACAGCGGCTCCAGCGACGGCACACCGCAGGCGATCGAAGACACCTACCCCGACATGCACGTGCAGCGTGAGCCCAATATCGGCTTTGCCGCGGCCAACAACCTTGGCCTTGCGCGCGCGCGCGGGCGCTACGTGTTGCTGCTCAATCCCGACGTGGAGACGATAGCCGGCAGCTACGACGAGCTCGTGGCCACGCTCGACGCACAGCCGGAGATCGGCGTCGCGAGCGTCGTGCAGAACGCCCCCGACGGGTCGCTGCAATATTCGATCCGACGCTTTCCCTCGGCCTGGCTGTCGCTCGGCGAGGCGCTTGGCGCGGCACGCTTTGGTCCGCTGCGCGGCTGGCGCGAGGAGGAGTCCAACGCTTCACGCTACCGTCAGGAGTCCTCGGTGGACTGGCTGGTCGGGGCCTTCCTGATCGCTCGCGCGGAGGCAAGCGCCCAAGTCGGTGGGCTCGACGAGCGCTTCTTTCTGTACTCCGAGGAGACCGACTGGTGCTATCGCTTCCACCAGGCTGGCTGGAAGGTCGCCCACCTACCGACGATGAGCATCATCCACCACACCGGGCACGCTCCTGGGGCCGACCTCTCGGCCCAGCTCAGCTACGCGAAGATTCTGTTCGCTCGCAAGCACTATGGGCGAGTCCACGCCACCGCGATCAAGGCTGCGCTTGCCTTGCGCCATGGGCTGCGTGCGAGCTTTGCCGTCGCCGCCGGCAAGCTGCGACCGCGATGGGCCCCCCGAGCCGTCGTCGAGCGGCGGGCGCTTGGGGTCGTGCTGGGCACGAGCGAGCCTCCGTTCGCGCGCAAAGCCTAGCGAGCGAGGCGCTGATAGACCTCGCGCAGAGCAAGCTCGGAGCGGTCCCAGGTCAGCTCCATTGCTCGCTCACGCGCGATGCGCCCGAGGCGCAGCCTGCGCTCGCCGTCGCTTGCGAGTTCCCCGATCAGATCTACAAACGCTCTTGGCTCTCCGCAAGGGGCATATAGCGCCGCATCGCCTGCGGTGCGGCGCGTCTCGCGCAGGTCATAGGCCACCACCGGCCGTCCGCAGCCCATGTACTCGGCCACCTTGATCATCGTCGAGCCGTGGTTCAGCTCGGTGCCCGGGGCCGGGTCGATGCCGATGTCGGCCTCGGCGATCAGCGCGGCTACCTGCTCGTGGGGCACGTGGCCTGTGAAGGTGACGCGGTCCTCGACTCCGGCTCGACGACAGCGCACCTGCAGCTCCTCCAAAGCGGTGCCTTTGCCGACGATCGTCAGATGTGCTGCCCGCAGCCCAGCCGTACTCAGGATCTCGGGTAGCTCGAGCACCCCGTCCTGCACGTCCAGCGTGCCGACGTAGACGAGCTTCGGTGCCGTCAGCGAGCCCGCAAGTCCCTGTGGCGGATCGGGGAACTCGCTGATGCGCGGACCGTTGCGCACGACCGTTACATCCTCCGGGGATCGTGGCCCGCGGGCTATCACCAGCTGACGCTGGGTCTCGTTGGTGACGATCACCTGGTCGGCACAGCGGATTGCCGCCTTTTGCGCCAGGCGCAGAGCCCGTACCAAGGTTGAGGAGCCAAACTTGGCGTCGAACAGCTCCGGCGCGGAGTCGTGCATGTCATAGACGACCTTGCGGCCCGCAAGCCTTGCGAGCAGGCCGGCGATGGCCAGCGTGTCCGGAGGTCCGTTGAAATGCAGGACATCCGCCCCACGTACAAGCGCTACCAGCGAGCGTGCCAGCAGCTGGGCGTGGGCGATTCCGTACTCCAGGAGATATGACCACGGCGAGCCCTCCGCCCACACGATGCGATAGCGCCGCACCTCGACGCCCTCGATCCGCTCACCGGCGCTTTGACCTGGGCCACGCGGGGCCAGCACGGTGACCTGGTGGCCGGCACTGGCCAGCGACTCGGCCTCGTTGCGCACGCGCGTGTCCTGCGGATATGTGAAGTTCTCAAGCAGGATCACGACGCGCTGAGATACTGAGCGCCTACCGTTGCTTGCCGCGAATGATTGCTGACCGACCATGAGAGATAAACGAGGAGCCGCTTGACCGGCTTTCATAGCGACGCGGCGCTCGAGTTCGAACAGCCGCACAAGCGGGTTGCTGTGATCGGGGCGCAGGCCGATGCCCTGCCCACACTACTTGGCTGGCTCGAGCGTGTTTTTCCTGTCCGCTTCGAGCTGGGCGGAACTGGCGATGCACGCGCCGCCGATGGCGTGCTTGTGCTCGATCCGGAGCGCCTGGACGAGGCGCCCGAGCACCTGCCGCGGCTGGTCCTCGCAGCGGCTGAGCGACGCGCCCCCTCATCCGCTGTGGCACTGGCCGATGACGGGCGCTTGGCGAGGCCCTTGCGTAAACGCAAGATTGCAGAGCACGCACGCGTCGGCGAACTGACGCTTACTCCGCACAGCGACCGGGACGTGCTTGCTCGCGTCGAGGAACGGGCGGTCTGGTGGCAATCCGGCGATGGCGGGCTGCAGTGCAGCCTCTATCCCCTTGCCGAGTTGGGCGAAGCACAGACACTGCGCGACCATCTGTGCCCTGGTTCCTTTATGGGGCTGCTCCCGTTGCTGCACTTCCTCCGACAACTGCTTGCGGAGGAAGGTTGGAAGCTACCTGCGCCACGCGCGGCGTTTGTGATCGACGATCCCAACCTGCACTGGCCCTCCTACGGGTTCTTGAAGTATCCCCAGCTTGCAGAGCACGCCTCGCGCCACGGCTATCACCTTGCCTTCGCGACCGTACCGCTCGATGGCTGGCGGGTGAACGCTCGTGCGGTGGCGACCATACGCGAGCATCCCGCGGCGCTCTCGCTGTTGATCCACGGCAACGATCACGTTGCACGCGAGCTCGCCGGGCTGAACAGCGACCGCCAGGCCGAGGCGGCGATGGCACAGGCGCTGCGACGAATCGCGACGCTCGAGCGTGCCTCCGGGCTGAGCGTCGCTCGCGTGATGGCGCCGCCGCACGGTGTCTGCTCTGAGGCGGCGCTGCGCGCGATGTTCAGGCTTGGCTTCGAGGCTGCCTGCATCAGTCGGCCCTACCCCTGGCGAGACGGGCTGCCGGCGCCAACGCCACTGGCCGGCTGGCATCCCGCCGAGCTGGTCGCCGGCGGAATCCCTGTGGCGCCGCGCCAGGCGCTGACTGCGTCCCGTGAGGAATTGGTCTTCCGTGCACTGCTTGGCCAGCCGCTGATCCTCCACGGCCACCACGGCGACTTCGCCGACGGGCTCGACCTGCTGGAGCAGGCCGCCGCCGATATAAACGACTTGGGCAAGGTGCGCTGGGGGTCTCTCGATGGCGTGGCCGGGGGGGCCTACGCCACGCGCGGGGTTGACGGCGTGCTGCTGGTGCAGATGTACGGTCGCCGGGTCTCGGTCGATATTCCGCAGGGCATCGACACATTGTTTGTGCTTGCCCAGGAGCCGCTCGGCGGCGCCGGCTGGCACGAAGTTCGCTACAGCGGCGGCGGAGGGCAGATGATCTTCAAAGGGGGAACAGGCCTGACCGGGCCGTTGTCCATTGGCGCTGCGGGCAAGCTCGATCTGGAGCTGGTGGCCGATCGCCCGCTCGATCCCCTGCAGGTCGCCGCGCCGCGGCGCAAAGCTTGGCCACTGGCCAGACGACTGCTGGTCGAGGGACGCGACCGCCTGCAACCGTTGCTGTAGCCGCCACGAGCCTGGCTTCTGCGCAGCTCATTCCAACGTGCGCGTCAGCTCATTCCAACGTGCGCGTCAGCACGTCCCAAACCGGCGTGTCAGCTCATCCCAGCGGGAGCGTCTATACAAGTTCGTTCTGGCAGCGAGCGTTTTATATGCATGAGCCGTCCCACGGTGCGCGAGCGCATGCTGCAGACACGCCGGCTGCTTCAAGCCGAAGGGTATGCGGGTGTCGCGACACGGCTACGTGCCCGCGCTGCTGATCGGATCTCTCCTGCCGGCAGCGTGCCCTTGCCGGTCGCCCGCGAGGATCTTGTACGGGCTGCGGAGATAGCCGGCGCCGGCTGGAATCTGCCCGCGCCGCTTGCCCTGCAAGACGGAGAGCCGCTGGAGGTGGCTTGGGTTTGCGTGCCTCAGAGCGCTGGAGCCGGTGGCTTCACCACGATCAGTCGACTCGCCTGCGCGCTCGAGAGTGCTGGACACCGCTGCACGATCTACCTGCAGGATCGCCATGGCTGGTCGATCGAGCAGCATCAGCGCACAATGCACGCTTGGTGGCCTTCGCTGAAAGCCGAGATTCGCGATGCCGCCGACGGCATCGCCGATTCGCATGCGATCTTTGCCACTTCCTGGGAAACCGCCTATCCGGTACTGACCTCGCTTGCCAAGGGGGCGCGTATGTATCTGGTGCAGGACTATGAGCCGCTGTTCTACGCGGCCGGAAGCAATGCCCTGCTTGCCGAGGCCACCTACCGCTTCGGCTTCCATGGGCTGACCGCCGGGCGCTGGCTGGCCGGGATGCTCGAGCGCGAGTACGGGATGAGCACGGACTGGTTCGACTTCGGCTGCGACTTGGAGCGCTATCGACTGGACTCGCACGCTCAGCGCACCGGGGTTTGCCTGTATTCGCGGCCCTCCACTCCCCGTCGTGCGTTCGAGCTTGCCTGCGCGGCTCTGGACCTGTTCGCCGAGCGCCATCCCGAGGTCGACATCCACCTGTATGGCGAGCCCGCCCGCGGGCTGACGTTTGCTGCGACCGACCATGGGCTACTTGCTCCGGACGAGCTGAACGCCCTCTACAACCGCTGCGTCGCCGGCCTCGTTCTCTCTGCAACCAATGTCTCGCTCGCTCCTCACGAGATGCTTGCGGCTGGGTGCATTCCCGTGGTCAACGACGCCGAGCACAACCGGATGGTGCTCGACAACCCCGAGGTTGTCTATGCGCCGGCGACGCCCTTCGACCTGGCCAACGCGCTCTCGGCGCTGGTGGAGCGGCCCGCCGAGGAGCGTGCCGCGGCCGCGCAGACGGCAGCCGCGAGCGTGGCCGGGGCGTCTTGGCAGGACGCTGGGGCGACAATCGAGCGCGTGATCCGCGAGGCGGTGCATACCGCCGGCCATACGGGATCGCCCGCAAGCGTGTGATCTGCCGAAGCGTTGCTTTGACGATGCCCGAGACGCTCGATACGCCTGCAATCGAGGCCGGCTCGCCGACTCCCCACGAGCAGGCAAGCCAGCGGCTGCTGTTGATCTCTCCTGTGCGCAACGAGGAGGCATACCTGGAGCTGGTCGCAAACGCGATCGCGACTCAGACTCGTCCTCCCGATCTGTGGATTGTCGTGGACGACGGCTCCACCGACCGCACGCCGCAGATCCTCGAGGAGCTGATCTCGCGCATCGATTTCCTGCGCGTGCTCGATACCTCCAAGCTGCCCAAGATCGGAGCCGTACCCGACCGTCTCGCCACTGCCGCCGAGGCGCGGGCGTTCAACCTCGGCTTGAACAGCGTCGCCTGGGAGGACTTCACGCACATAGCCAAGCTCGATGGCGATACCGAGCTGCCGGCCGACTACTTCGAGCGAGTGCTGGCCGAGTTCGAGCGCGACCCGAAACTGGGCCTTGCCGGAGGCGTGTACGCCGACCCCGATCCCAACCCGGATGGGACCGGCTGGAAGGTGGTCGGCATCCCCTCCGAGCACCATGTGCCTGGCACGCTGAAGTGCTACTCGCGCAGCTGCCTGCAGGCGGTTGGGGGCATGCAGGAACGGCTCGGTTGGGACACGATCGACGAGACCTATGCGCGCCTGCGCGGCTATCGAACTCGTGCATACCCTGACCTGATCGCCCACCATCACCGCCCCTGGGGCAGCGCCGACGGCACGCTCAGAGGGCGTGCGCGCCATGGCGAGTGCGCCTACATCGTGCACTTCACGCTTCCATGGGTGACCTTGAGAGCTTTCAAGCTGGCGCTCTCGCGCCCACGTGGGCTCTCTGGTATCGCTTTTCTCTACGGCTACTTGCGCTCGGCCGTACGGCGCGTTCCGCGTGTGGAAGATGCTGAGTTCCGGCGTTTTGTGCACGGCGAGCTACGCGCGCGGATGCTGGGTGCGCTCAGGCCGGGCAAGCACCTGTCTCGATAGACGCACTGCGTCTATCGAGCCCCGACCAACCCCCTTGGCGCGTGCTGGTCCGTCCGCTTTCGACCAAGCCCTCGGCACGCCGAGGGCTCACAGCTCAACCTCCGGGCATCGGCACGGTCTTGAGCGTTTCGTCCCAAACGTTGCCCGACCAGCTGGTGACCGAGTTTTCAAGGTAGGAGGCGACCCCGTATGAGCCGCTTTCTGGGTAGTACTTGCGGCTGAAGCGATTGCCGGTGATCGTGACAGGGCCGACGACTTTGCCGCCGCTGCCACTACCGCCGCCGTAGATCGTGTAGCCGCCACCCGCCATCAGGTTGTTTGTGATGGTGAGCGTCGTCTGATCGCCGAAGTCGACGCTGGCGAACACGACTGCCGTCTGGCCCTCGGGGTTGAGCATCGTGTTGTGGTTGACGATCAGCGGGCCGGCGCCGCCGCCGTAGTAGATGTCCTCGTAATGTTCTTCGGGGATCATGGCGCCCGTCTCGTCGATGAACGATTCCGAGAGGTCCATCGCCCCGGCCAGGCACTCCGTGCAGTAGTAGGCGTGCAGGTGTTCGATCGTGGTGTCGGAGTCGTTGCTCATGATGCAGTATTGCGTGACGTTTTCGCCCGTGGGAGCCGCACCGTGGCAGGTTACGTTCTTGATGACCGTGCCGGTGACGCCGGGCTTGATCCAGATTCCGCGCCCCCCGCAGGATTTGCCGCACGTCTGGGTTCCTTCGACTGTGATTTCGGAGTCTTCGATCGTGGTGTTGTTGGCTTCGACGCTGATTGCGCCGTTGAGGGCGATGTCCTTGATCGTGGTTCCGACTTTGTTCACATTGATGTTCTGCGATTCGCTTTTCAGCGCCGTGCCGGCCGGCACGCCGGTGTTGGTGGCATCTGGATAACCGCAGGCTGAGGGGACTTTGATGCAGTTGGTCTGCTGACCACCCACGCTTGCTTCTTTGGCAACAGCCGCGGTCTGCGCGCTCGTGGCCGAGGCTTTACCAGCGCTGTTGCCGGCGGTCACGACCACGTCGAGGGTGTGACCGACGTCGCTCGTCACCGGTTCATAGCTCGAGCTCGTCGCGCCCGCGATGTTCATGGTGCTGTCCTGCTGCCACTGGTAGCTGTAGCTGATCGGCGTGCTCCCTGCCCAGCTGCCGGTGGTCGCGCTCAGCGTTTGGCCAACTTCGGCAGTGCCGTTGATCTTCGGCACCGCGGTGTTGCTCGGCGCGGTCGGCGGTGGGGGCGGCGGCGGTTCGGGGGCGACGGCGACGTTGTGCTCGACCGTGGCCGACTGACCGAGCACGTTGGTGACCAGCAAACGTATGTACTGGATGCCGGCGGTCGAGAAGGTCAACGAGATGCTCTTACCGTTGCCAAGCGGTGTTTGGGGTGGGATCGGCTGGTTCGGGCCGTCGTCGTTGGACCATTCGTACGTACAGGGCCCGCCCGGGCATGTTGAGCTGGAGCCATTGAATGTGACCGACTGGCCAACCGTGGGCGAGCTGGGGCTATAGCTGAAGCTTGCCACCGGCTCTTCCGGTTCCTTGGGTTCTTTGGGTTCTTCCGGTTCTTCCGGTTCTTTTGGTTCGGTTGGTTCTTCCGGCCCTTTGCTCGCGGATTTTCCGGAGGCGTTGAACGAGGCAGGCGAGTTTTTGTAGACGGCTCCGGTGCCCCACGAGGAGGGCAGTTCTTCAAGCGAGTGGGAGCTACTTTCCTGCGTTGGCGCGCCGCCACTTTCAATGTCCGTGACCGCCAGCTTGCCGCTTGGCGCCAGCGCCGCCAACCAGTATTCCGAGCCTGCGCTCACGCTGACCGGGGAGACTTCGACGCTGTTCCAAGCATTCGCGGTCGGTTCTTCAATCGTGGCGCTGGTCAGCAACGTTGCCGGGTGGCCCGCGACGCTGCTGTAGAGCCCTACAACGATCGAGGTGGCCGTGCTCGCCTGGGGCACGTAGAGATCGAGGCTGTTGATGGTGCCGGTGGCCGAGGCCTTGTACTGGAAGGCTTCGGCGGAGCCAGCGGTATCGGTGTCGACATGAGGTTGCACCGTCGTGCTGCCGACCAGAGTGCCGCCAGTTTCAACCGGCGGAGTCGTTTTTTTGCCCGGCGGTTCTTTTGTGGGTTCTTTGGTTGGTTCTTTGCCGGGCGGGACTTCTTTAGTTGGTTCTTTGCCGGGCGGGACCTCTTTGCCCGGCGGAATCGTTTCTTCGCTTGGCGGAACCAGCTGAAGCACCAGAGGACTGGTCCCTGCCGCTACCGGACTTGTTCCTGTGCCGAGGGTCGCGCCAGCGCCACCGGGCACCTGCGGCGCCTTGGGACGAAGATGAAAGACCGTGCAGACCACAGACTTGCCTCTAGCTCCCGAACGACGGCTGGAGGATTTGCCCGAGGTGTGCTTGGGCTTGACTACGACACAACGGGTAAGCTTGGTCTGCCTACGGGACGCCTTCTTCTTTACGTGCGCTTGCGTGGCCGTTGTGCTTGCCGAAGCGCCGCTGGGCCGTGCGAGCAGCACAAAGGCGGCGATTGTGACGACAAAGATCGTCGTGATCGCCAACAGCACGCGCATCCTTACCGCCACGGCGGCAGGTGGGTGGCACTCAGGCACTGTTCCAGATGCTACTGCATAGGACGGACGTTTTTGGCGGATCTCAAATCCGCGTGCGAGCACTGGGCTATTGCGAACGTTTTGTATGGGTGCAAGTCAGGGGCGTCATCCTGATCCCTCCAGCGGCCCGCTCAACGGGACCGTGGCTGGACGCTACCCGCACAACCTCGCTACAGGGGATCGCCAATCGGCCGATCGTCTGCCACGTGCTCGACGCTCTGACCGCGGCCGGCGTGGAGGAGGTCGCCGTTCTCGCGCCCGCGGAGCTGGTCGAGGAGATCTCGATCTGTATCGAGAGCGATAGCCAGCCGCGCCCACCTCTGCGCTATCTAGCCCATCAAGCGCAAACCGATCCGGCGGACTTGTTGCGCTCGATCGCACAGTTCGCGGAGGGCGCCGCAACGATCGTGCATCGCTCCGACGGACTCTTGGGTCAGCCATTGCGGCCTTTTCTCGATGTGTTGAGCGAAGAGGGCTCGGATGTGGTGCTGCTCGTCGCACAGGGCGCTCGCAACTCCGAACCGCTGGGGCCTTCCACACAGCAGATACTCCGCGTGGCCGAGCTCGATCCCAGCAACTCGGCACTTGGGATGGCCGGCGTTTGCATCCTTGGAGTAGGCGCACTCGAGGGCTTGCATTACCCCTCAAGGAGCCCTGCGGTCGAGCTGAAGACTCTCGCCGAGTGCTTGATAGCCCGCGAGAACGCCCGCATGCAGGTACGCGTTGTGCGCGAGTGGCGTGCGTTTCTTGGCGACCCGATCGACCTGCTCGACATGAACCGCGCGGTCTTGGACGGGATCGAGCCGCAAGCCTCTCTTCCTCAGCGCGACGGCAACCGCTTCGAAGGACGCGTGCTCGTCGACCCGACTGCATCGGTGAGCACGAGTGTGCTCTGCGGGCCGATCGTCATTGGCGCCGGCGCGCGCGTGGTCGACTCGTATATCGGGCCACATACCTCGATCGGCGAGCGTGTGCACGTCGAGGGCGCGGAGATCGAGCGCTCGATCCTGTTTGCCGGGTCAAGCGTGATCCACGTGGGTGGGCGCCTGGTGGGGAGCATTGTCGGCCGTGAGGCTCGGGTCTTCCGGGACTTCTCGGTGCCGCGGGCGATGCGTCTTCAGGTTGGAGATGGGGACAAGGTCGCGCTCTGCTGAGCTCGTGCCACTGCCTTCGTCGAGTAATCCGCGGCCGGCGGCTTAGAACGTCAGCGGGGCTGTAGAGCGTCAAACGGAGGCGACTCGACTTCGAGCCGCCTCCGTCGCTGCTGCCTTGCTATCTCGCCGGGATCAGCGTTCGACGCTCTTCAACGTTTCGTCCCACACGTTGCCTGACCAACTGGTGACCGCTTCGTTCATGTAGGCGGCTACGCCATAGGAGCCGCCGTTTGGATAGAACTCACGACTGAAGCGGTTGCCCGTGATCGTGACTGGGCCGACGACTTTGCCGCCGCTGCCACTACCGCCGCCGTAGATCGTGTAGCCGCCTCCAGCCATCAGATTGTTGGTGATGGTGAGCGTCGTCTGGTTACCGAAATCTACGCTGGCGAACACAACCGCCGTCTGGCCCTGCTGGTTGAGCATCGTGTTGTGGTTGACGATCAGCGGACCGCCACCACCGCCGTAGTAGATGTCCTCATAGTGTTCTTGGGGAATCGTCGCGTCGCTCTCGTTGATGAAGGAGTTCGAGAGGTTCATCGGTCCCGCAAGGCACTCCGTGCAATTGTAGGCATGCAACTGCTTGATTGTGGTAGTTGAATTATTGCTCATGACGCAGTACTGGGTGACATTGGCCCCAGACAGAGCGCCTCCATGACAGGCAACATTCTGGATCAACGTACCGGTGACACCGGGCTTTATCCAGATTCCCCGCCCACCACAGGATTCACCGCATGTCTGGGTCCCGTTTACCGTGACATCGGTGTCTTCGATCGTCGTATTGTTTGCTTCAACACTGATCGAGCCTTCCAGAGCAACGTCCTTGATCGTCGTTCCGGGAGTGGTCACCGTAATGTCGTTTGTTTGGGATTTCAAGGTCGTGCCAGCCGGTACTCCCGTGTTGGTCGAGTCCGGGTAGCCGCAGGCCGACGGCACTTTTATACAGTTGGTCTGACTGCTTGATTCTTCTTTCTTGACTTCTTTGAGTTCTTCTTTGACAACTTCTTTTGGTTCTTCTTTAGGCTGTTCTTTAGCTACTTCTTCTTTTGGTTCTTCTTTGACCGGTTCTTTGGCTTCTTCAGGGGTTTCTTTGACCGGTTCTTTTGTCGTTTCTTTGGTTTCCGTCGGAGGGGAAGATTCCGCGGCGACCACGACGTTATGCTCGACCGTCGCGCTCTTATCCGCCGCATTGGTTATCACCAGGCGCACGTACTTGGTTCCCACTTCGTGGAATGTAAAAGACATCGTCTGTCCGCTGCCGAGCGGCCAGAGAACCGTCGCCGGGCGGGCGTTGGATCCATCATCGGACCATTCATAGGTACAAGGGCTATCCGCGCAGGTCGAGCTGGCCGCGTTAAAATTGACCGCCTTACCTACGGTCGGTCCGCTTGGCGCGTATACGAATCCCGCGGTCGGAGCCGGAGTGACTTTTTCGACGGGGGGAGTCTTTGCCGGAGGATCTTTTTCTACCGGAGGGGTCGTTTCCACCGGTCCAATCGGTGGTGGTGGATCAGCGATCAAGCTCGCTCCACTCATATAGGCGGAGATCGGACAACTCGAGGACGTCTCACCTGCGCTCCAAGACAAAGCCAGCGCCCTGAGACCGGACTGGGCGTCGGTCTGGCTCAGGCACGGCCCGTCACTACGGTCGCGGATCCGGAGCGTCCCATTCCCACCTAGCACCGCAAGCCAGTAGGTTTCACCGCCGAGCAGAGCGGTAGGCGCAAGCGACACCGTGTTCCAGGCGCCGGCTTGGGCGTTCAAAATAGTTCCCGTACTCAACAACGAGCCGGGGTTACCGGAGACATTGCTATACAAACCGACGGTCAGAGTACGTGCCGCGTTGTGAGAGTCGACGTAGACGTGCGCCAGTTCGCCGCTCCCAGCGACAGAGGCCTGGAAACTGAATGCCTTGGCACGACCTGCCTTGAGAGAGTCGATATGCGTCTCCACCACGCTGTCTCCGAGTAGCGTTGTCGTAGAGATGGTCGCCGCCGCGCGCGAGGCAACGGTTGGGGCGATGCTTTTGTGGCGAGCCTTGTGCTTGTGTTTCGCTCCACGGCGGACCGCGCGGGAGTGTGCTGCACGAGATGTTGCATGATGGGAGGATTGACCCGCCAACGCCGATGGTGCAGCGAAGGCAACTAGTAGTAGAACTACCGAAAAGTCGCGTATTAGAAGCTTGAGCATCATCGTCTCCTGCCAGGGATGGGCATGGACTTGGGCATGTGCTCACTTGTTTCGGTCTACCCGGTGTAGCGCTTGACCCTTTTAGAGCCGCACTGGACACACTCACCCATATAGAGGTGAGCGTCTAGGTAGAAGCCGCAAGTGGGCTCCTGGGGAGATGCCCACTTGGCCGTCGATCAAACGTGGGCATGCCGAGTCGGGCACCAGGCACGCGATTCGACTATGTTCGCCCTGTGAACAGCTCGGGCAATGCTCTACGCGTCGTCCTCGCGGACGACCACCACTTTTTTCGCGAAGGCCTGCGCGACATGCTGGAGAGTGCCGGCGTGAGCGTGGTAGGCGAGGCCAAGGACGGGGCCGAAGCGGTAGCCCTGGCGCGCGAGCTCGGACCGGACCTGATCGTGCTCGATCTCGACATGTCCGACACTCCCGGCGCTGAGGCGCTGCGCCAGATCGCAACGACGAGCCCCCAGGTCCGCATGGTGGTTCTGACCACAACACTTGAGGAGGTCGATGTGCTCGAGGTGCTGGACGCGGGCGCCTGCGGCTACATCCTCAAGAGCACGCCCGCGGATGAGCTCATCGACAGCATCCGTCAAACGGCCGGCAGTCGCGTTGTGCTCTCTCGGGAGGTCGTACACGCGCTCATGAGACAGGCAATCCCTAACGACCACGCCGCCAGACAGATGCGACCCAGCACCGGCGGATTGGAGCTGACCACGCGCGAGAAGGATGTGCTGCGGCTATTGGTAGAGGGGGCCGATAACGCTGCGATCGGGCTGCAGTTGTCCATCAGCCGACACACCGTCAAGCAACATGTGACGAACATCTTCGAGAAGCTTGGCGTCCACAGCCGCGTCGAGGCCGCCGTGTTTGCCGTGCGCGCGGATCTCCTCTGAAGGCCTGGCGCCCTCCGGCGCGCTCTGCCTCAACAAGGCGAATGCCGCAGCGCTCAACCGGCTGCGGCGAGAGGCTCGATCGCGCGGATCGCCGCGTCTCGGTCAGCGACACCGAGCTTGGTCACTCCGGCTGATATGTGGCGGCGAACGGTGACCGGCGAGAGCGAGAGCATGTCGGCGACCTCGACGGTCGTCAAACCCGAGCCGAGCATCCGCAGGATCTCCGACTCCCTTGGGGTCAACTGCACGTTGCCCACCCGCACCGGGCTTGGGCCCGCAGCGACGGTGAAGGCGCGAAACTCTTGCAACACACGCCCGACAAGCGTGCGCGGCAAGGCTGCCTCCCCCTTGAGCACGCCGCTGAGCGCTGCCGGAAGACGATCGGGGCTAGTGTCCTTGGGCAGGTAACCCATAGCTCCCGCCCGCAGCGCGGCGAGCAGATCCTCGGTATTGGTGGAGACGGTCAGCATGACCACAGAGGTTGCCGGCGCTGCCTCGGCAACTCGACGTGCTGTCTCTATCCCCCCTCCGGGGATGGAGACGTCGAGCAGGCATACATCGGGGCGCTCGCGTATGACGGCGCTGACGGCGCCATTGCACTCGGCTGCTTCGCCGACGACCTGGAAGCCTCCGCGCATGAGCGCCATGCGTACACCGAGCCGACTCACCTGCTGGTGGTCGGCGATCACGATCGTGGGTTCCACGCCGCTCACGACAACCGCTCTAGAGATCCAGGAGCGCTGCTTGTGGTGCTGAATGCGGTCCGCTCGACAGCCCTCGAGGCGGGCTTTCCTACCGTCCGTGCGGCGGCGCCCCGGCCAAACTCAACCCAAGCTGACGCAGCATGAACTCCTTGGTCCCTGCTCGCGGCGATCATTCCGTGTATGTCCTTTTCCTTTGGGCTCCGTCCCGATGATGAGCGGCTCTAATGGTGTCGACCATCTACCGACTATTCATTAGGCCCGAACTCCTAAGGCCAACCAGTTCGATAGGTTCGAATGGCTGTCCCGAATCGTCCGAAGTTAGCCGGATGATACAGATTTTTTGTTTGACTGCGCATTTTGCGGGTAGTTTCGTGCAAAAACTGCGCAAATCCCGCATAAAATTCGATTTATGGGACTTTCCCTGGGCGGTTCTCGGCCCAAAGTGTGCGAGCCCCTGGGATGATAGATGGCGTACGGATCATCCCCGAAAAATCTATACGTGCACGGCTTTCGGTCTGTGACCTGCCGGGCCGACGACGAGATCAAGCCTGTGTAGGCGTCCTTACGCAGCAACCATCGATGAGCCCGGTGCCAGTACCGCTGTAGTAGCCGTCCGGCTGCACCTGCACGCGGTAGTGGGCGCGAGTGCCAGAGCGATACTCGATCGTGCACGACCACGGGTCGCGCAACGGCCCGGAGCCACCCGGCATGCAGCTCACTCGGGTAGGTAGCGTACGCCTATCCGCCGCCACGGGCTCGGGAGCTTGGCCCACGACCGCCTCCACGCGCGCTGCGCTCAGCACCGTTGCGCTCGGCGTGCCGAGCGAGCGAGCCTGTTCGACACGGAACAGGTCCTCGCCGCCGCGATTGCGTAGGACGACGGCTGTCGCGGCGATCCCCACGAGGATC
>DATHMQ010000105.1:0-49573 GCA_035486935.1 Solirubrobacteraceae bacterium | reverse complement strand
CTCCTCCTCGCGGCCCATCGCCCACTGACGCACCGGCGCGATCACCTTCAGCTCGGGGGCGAGTGTCATGACCGTGCCGTCGATCCGCACCTGGTCGTTGCCCTTGCCGGTGCAGCCGTGCGCGATCGTGTCGCATCCAGTGCGCCGGGCGTACTCGACCGCGAGCTTGGCGATCAGCGGGCGCCCGAGCGCGGTGAAGAGCGGGTAGCCGCCGCCGTAGAGCGCGTTGGCCTTGATCGCCGGCACCACATACTCCCGCGCGAACTCCTCGCGGGCATCCACGACGTGGCATTCCACAGCGCCCAAGCGCAGGGCCTTCTCAGAGATCACCTCGTAATCCTCGCCCGGCTGACCCAGGTTGACGGTCAGGCAGACCACCTCGGCTTCGTAGGAGTCCTGGATCCACTTGAGCATCACGCTCGTGTCGAGGCCGCCGGAGTAGAGCAGCAGCACGCGGTGGACGTCCTCGGGACGCGCCTCGTAGGAAGCGGTTGGCATGAGAATGTTGCTCGGGTCGGTCACGCGCGCCAAGGCTAGCGGGTGCCCGCGACGGGCTGGCGTTCCATAAGCGGATACGGCGGGGCTTGCGGGTGGAAGCCGAGCTTCCGATATAGCCCTGCAGCGTCTGCTGTGTGCAGCATCCATCGAACGTCGTCCTGCGTATCTCCGTCGACGATCTCCCGTATGAGCTCCAGCCCTAGACCCTTGCCGCGATAGGACTCCAGCACATACACATCCGCAAGATAAGCAACCACAGCACCGTCAGAGACCGCACGCGCGAAACCAACCTGATCGGACCCGCGATAGATACCGACGACGCGGGTCGAGCCCTCGATCGCGCGAGCTACACGCTCCCGCGCACGACCCTTCCCCCAATATGACTCCTGGCTGATGAATGCATGCACTGCATCGATGTCAACCCGTTTGGGATCGTCGTCCAGCTCAAGTCCATCCGGCAGCCAACGATGCACTGTCAGCTCCCGGAAATCGAGAGCGAACCAGCGAGGCGCGCAAGGGCGTCTTCGATCTCCTCGTCGGAGACCGTGAGTGGCGGCAACAGCCGCAGCGTCGCCGGCCCAGTCGCATTCACGATCAGGCGTTCGTCGAGGAGCGCTCGACGCATCACAGCCGGAGCAGACACATCGAGCTCGCAGGCAAGCATCAGACCACGGCCTCTCACCGCAACTACGTGGGGCAGACGGGCCAGGCCCTCTGCGAGGGACGCACCGCGCTTCCGCACGCGGTTGAGCAAGTCCTCCGAATCTGTCTCCTCAAGCGCCGCCAGAGCAGCCGCGGCCACGACCGGACCTCCAGCAAAGGTGGACCCGTGATCGCCGGGCTGCAGGACCTCGCCGAAGGCTGGGACAGTGACGAGAGCGCCGATCGGCAGGCCGCCGCCGAGCGCCTTAGCGCTTGTTATCGCGTCTGGAACAGTGCCCGTCTGCTCGTAGGCCCAAACCGTCCCGGTGCGGCCCATCCCGCACTGGATTTCGTCGAATACGAGCATCGCACCGTGTTCGTCGCACACCTTGCGCGCCACGCGCAGGAACTCGTCCGGCAGCACGTTGATGCCGCTCTCTCCTTGAATCGGCTCCAGCAAGACGGCAGCTGTGCGCTCGTCCACTAGGGCCTCCAGCACGGCGGACTCAGGGGCGATCGCCTTGAAGCCAGGGACGAGCGGCGCAAAGGGAGCCTGCTTTGACTCCTGGGGGGTAGCTGATAGCGCGCCGTATGTGCGGCCGTGAAACGCGCCGTAGGCGACGATGATGTCACCGCCTGGCTTTGCCTTGCGCGCGAGCTTGATGGCCGCCTCATTAGCCTCGGCACCAGAGTTGCAGAAGTAGACCTTCCCTCCCAAACTAGACTCCGAAAGCCGTGCGGCCAATCGCATTGCCGGCTCGGTGTAGAACAGATTGCTCACGTGCATCAACCGGCCCACCTGATCGCGCACTGCCTCCACGACCCGTGGATGGCAGTGTCCGAGCGAGGTGACCGAGATGCCGCACAGGAAGTCGAGGTACTCGTTGCCCTCGGCGTCCCATAGCCGTGTGCCCTCACCACGCACGAACTCCACCGGGAAGCGCGCATAGGAGGGGATCACCGATCCTCGCTCCAGCTCTTGCAGCTCGGCCAGGCTCATGCGGCAGCCTCGATCTTGGTGCCGATCCCAGCGTCGGTGAAAAGCTCGAGCAACAGCGAATGGGGAATCCGCCCATCGATGATGTGAGCCGAGTTGACACCGCCGTTTATCGCCTCCACGCAGGCGGCGAGCTTCGGGCGCATACCGCCCTGCAGACCCTCCAGTTGCGCATCGACTTCATGGGCGCTCGCCTGACCGATCAGGCTGGCCGCGTCCAGCGGGTCGGCCAGCCAGCCGGCTACGTCGGTCAGGAACACGACCTTGTAGGCGCCGAGCTCGCCCGCGACCGCGCCCGCGGCCTCGTCGGCGTTGACGTTGTAGGAATTGCCCTCGCGATCGGAGCCGACCGAGGCGATCACCGGGATGTAGTCGAGCGCGACGTGGTGGAGCACATCGACGTTGACGCGCTCGATCGAGCCGACGAAGCCGATGTCCTGGCCGTCGGGAGCGGTGCGGCGGGCGATCCGAAACAGCGAGCCGTCGTCGCCGCAAAGACCCACGGCCGGCTGGCCGTGGCGACCTAGGCGCAGCACGATTTCCTTGTTGACCTTGCCGACGAGCACCATCTTGGCGACCTCGACCGTAGCCGGGTCGGACACGCGCAAGCCGCCCACGAACTGCACCGGCAGGCCGAGGCGCTCCATGTAGGAAGTGATGTCCGGGCCGCCACCGTGCACGACGATCGGGTTCAGGCCGACGTACTTGAGCAGTACCACATCGCGCGCGAACTCCTCACGCAACGCCGGGTCCTCCATCGCCGCGCCGCCGTACTTGATGACTACCGTCTTGCCGTGGAACTCCCTGATGTAGGGGAGCGCCTCGAGCAGCGTGGCTACGTCGCGCATGGCGTCTGTCCCCTCATGTCGTGTACTCGGCATTGATCGTGACGTACCGGTGCGAGAGGTCGGAGAAGAAGATCTCGGTCTCGGTACCGTCGCCCGGCAGCGTAATCTCGTAATCGATTTCCTTGCCCTCGAGCGCCTTGGTCAGCGCAGGCTCGTCGTAAGGAACGGCGACGCTGGCCGAACAGACCTGCGTGCCTTGCAAAGCAATGTCGATCGACAACGGGGCTACCCCCGCGCCCAACGCACCGCCGACGGCTTGAACTATCCGTCCCCAGTTGGGGTCGGCGCCGTGCAATGCCGTCTTGACCAGCGGCGAATTGGCGACCGCGCGCGCTGCCAGCTCGACGGTCGCCTGGTCGCCGCCGTATACGACCAAGCGCCCGATCCTGCCGGCGCCCTCGCCGTCGGCCACCATCCAGATCGCCAGTTGGCGCATGAGCGCGTCCAGCGCCTCGCCGAAGCGCAGCTCGTCCTCGCTCTCAGGAGCGATCTTCACGCCGCTCTCACCCGAGGCGATCAGCACGGCGGTGTCGTTTGTCGACAGCTGGCCGTCGACCGTGCAGCGGTCGAAAGAGCGCTGCAGGCACACCGACAGCAGCAACTCAGCCGTCTCCGGCTCGAGCTCGGCGTCGGTCTCCACGAAGCAGAACATCGTGGCAAAGCGCGGGCTGATCATGCCGGCGCCCTTGCACTGTGCAGAGAGCCGCACGACACCCGAAGGCAGCTCTATCTCCAGGTTGACTCGCTTCTCAAAAGCGTCGGTCGTTTGAATCGCCTGCTGGAAGTCCGTGTCGCCCTCGCGGCGCAAACCTGCCTGGGCCTCGCGGATGCCGCGCAGCATGTTCTCGACCGGGAGGTACTGGGAGATGCCGCCGGTCGATCCGAGCAGAACCTCCTCGGATTGCGCCCCGACCGCCATCGCTGCGGCGCCCTGGGTCTTGGCGGCGTCTTCCAGGCCACGGCGGCCAGTAGCCGCGTTGGCGCAGCCGGAGTTGGCAAGAATCACGCGCAGCGCTGACAGCTTGCAACGCTCCTGGGAGAGCAGCACCGGCGCAGCCGGCGTACCCGTGTCGGCAAAGCGCGCGGCGCTCACCGGATTACTCGAGTCGCACACGAGCAGGGCCAGGTCGGGGTTGCCCGACGGCTTGATCCCACAGGCGACACCGGCAGCGCGAAAGCCGGCCGGCAGACCTGCTTCGGGGGCGAGTTCGCTGACATGCGCGGGCGCATCCACCCAGCGCGATTGAAAGAAAGGCCGGGGCAGTCCCGCGGCGGCCCGATCGCCCCACACATCTTTGCCGGCGCTCATCGCCGCACCTCTCCATTCCGGGTGCAGCCCCTGCCAAGACACACGACACCCTTTTCTCCGCAACAGTGTTCGTCGAGCACCGTCACAGCAAACCTTCGGCTTCGGGAAATCCAAACATCAAATTGAGGTTCTGCACTGCCTGTGAGGAGGTGCCCTTCCACAGGTTGTCGATCGCCGAGAGCACGACGATCTTGCCGGTGTGCTCGCTGGCCGCGACATGCAGACGGCAGATGTTCGTTTCGCGCACATCGCGTACCTCGGCCGGCGCCGGCGCCAGCTCGACGAACGGCTCGCCTGCATAGGCATCCTCGTACATGACGTCGAGCTCGTCTTGCTCGACCGGACGGGTGGGTGTCACGTAGCAGTTGACGAGCTCGCCCTGGTCCAGCGGCACGAGATGCGGAGTGAACTGCACCCGCAGACCTGGATGGCTGGGGTCGAGATCGTCCAGTTGCTGCTCGATCTCCGGCGTGTGACGGTGGTGGACGATGTTGTAGGGGAGAATGTTCTCGCCGCTGTTGGAAAAGTGCGTCTGCCAGGTGGCCGAGCGGCCCGCACCGGAGAGGCCCTGCTTGGCATCGATTACCAAGTCGGCTATCAGCCCGGCGCGTGCGAGCGGGGCGAGGCCGAGCAGCGATGCCGTCGGGTAGCAGCCAGGGGTCGCCACGAGATCCGCGGCGGCGATCGCCTCGCGGTGAAGCTCGGGCAGACCGTAGGAGGCGTCTTCGAGCAGCTCCGGGTGCGGATGCGGGCCGTACCACTGTTCGTAGGTGGAGATCTCCGAGAGGCGAAAGTCCGCGCTGAGGTCCACGACGCGCACACCACGCGCGCGCAATGCGGCGACGACGGGCGCCGAGGCCGCGTGCGGATAGGCGACGATCGCCGCGTCCACGTCGGCGTGACGGTCGAGATCGAGCTCCTGCAACTCCAGTGGCACGCGGTAGCGCGGATAGAGGCGATCCAAGCGCTGCCCGGCATCGGCGCGTGCCGTGACCGTCTGCAGATCGAACTGGGGATGGCGCCACAGCAGGTGCGCCGCCAGAGCCCCCGCAAAGCCGGTCGCGCCGGCTACAAGTGCCTTAGGCACGAAGCTCACCCCCAGCAAGCACGCAGAAGCCGCCGGCCGAACCCGTCGCAGTTCGCTCGACCAAGCAGAGATGGGCATTCGGGAGGAGTGCCGCGAACTCAGGCACGCAGCTCACCTCCGAGCGCTGCCAGCGCGGCGACGACCCGCTCGCGCACGGGCGCAACGTCCTCGTCTGTGAGTGTGCGGTCGGGTGCACGGAAGGCGAGCGACAAGGCAAGCGAGCGCCGGCCCTCCCCCACCTGCGGACCGCTGTAGACATCGAACACGCCCACCTCGTCGAGCAGCGCGCCGGCCGCTCCGCGCACGGCATCGAGCACCTTGGCGGCAGCCACGTCCTCGGCGAGCACGACAGCCAGATCTTGGCGCAGCGCCGGATAGGAGATCACGTCGCAATAGGCGCTCTGCGCCTCGGCACTGGCAAGCAATAGGTCGAGCTGCAGCTCCATCGCCGCCGCGCCCTCGATCCCCCACTCGCGCGCGACCAAAGGGTGCAGCTCGCCCAGCCAGCCCAACTCTTGGCCGTCGCACAGCACGGTGGCAGAGCGACCAGGGTGCAGGAACGGCTGCGCGCCGGGGCGGCACTCGAGCTGTAGCCGCAACGCCGCGCCGAGCGCTTCGAGCACGCCCTTGAGCGCAAACACGTCGGCGCGTGGCGGATCGGGCGCACCCCAGGTCGCAGGCGTGGTCTTGCCGCTGAGCAGGACAGCAAGCGAGCGATGCTCGCGCACGTTCGTGGAGGTCGGCGAGCTGTCGCCACCAAGCACGAACAACGTTCCAATCTCGAATAGCCCAAAGTCGACCATCCCGCGCGCGGAGTTGTGCGCAGCCACATCGAGCAGCGAGCCGAGCAGGGTGGTGCGCAGCAGCGACTGATCGTCTGACAGGGGATTTTCGACGACGGGCGCTCGCCGGCGCGGGTCGTCCTCAGGCAGCCGCAGGCGGTCGTGCAGCGTTGGCGCCGTGAACGTCCAGCCGACAGCCTCGTACAGGCCGCGGCCGACGAGCGCGTCGGCCGCGCGACGACGCAGCTGCTGAACGGTCGAGAGGCGGCCATATGCGCCGCGGCGTGCCGGCAGTGTCGCCGGCAGCGCGTCCAGTCCATTGATGCGGGCGACCTCCTCGATCAGGTCGGCCTCGCGGGTCACGTCCTCGCGGCGCACGGGCGGTACCGTCACGTCCAAACAGGCCCCGTCCACCTCCGCGACCTGAAAGTCGAGCGCGCGCAGGATCTCGGCCTGGCGTGCGCGCGCCACCGGCATCCCGAGAATCGCCTGTACGCGCTGCTCGCGCAGGCGGATCGTCTGTGGCGGCGCGCCGTTCGGCGCGGTGTCGATCGTTCCCGGGAGCACACGCGCGCCGCACAGCTCGACCATCAGGCGCGTCGCAAGCGCCTGCGCGTACATGCACTGCTCGGGCGCAAGCCCCTTCTCGAAGCGAGAGGACGCCTCGCTGCGCAGACCCAGCGCCCAGGAGGTGCGGTGGATGTTGGGCCCGCTCCAGTTGGCGACCTCCATCAGCACGCGTTTGGTCTCGGCCTGAACCTCCGAGCGCTCGCCACCCATGATGCCGGCGATCGAGGTCGGCCCCTCGGCATCCTCGATCACGACCATCTCGCCGTCGAGCGTGCGCGCTTGCCCGTCGAGCGTCTTCACCTGCTCGCCGTCGTGGGCGCGCCTGACCCTCAGCTTGGCACCAGCGACGCGATCGAGATCGAATGCGTGAAGCGGCTGCGCGCACAGCAGCATCACGTAGTTGGTGATGTCCACCACGTTGTTGATCGGACGCTGCCCGGCAGCGGACAGGCGGGCCTTCAGCCACGGCGGCGAAGGTCCGATCGTGACGTCCTCGAACACGCGTGCGGTGAAGCGTTTACAGAGGTCGGGACACTCGACGAGGACCTCGACGCCCGTGACCGATCCCTCGCTACCGAGATCCTCCCCCCAAGGCTCTGGTTCGAGCGGGGCTCCGGTAGCTGCATGCAGCTCGCGCGCGACCCCGTACACCCCGAGGCAGTCGGGCCGGTTGGGAGTGATCTCCAACTCCAGCACATCGGTAGAGATGGCGAGCACATCAGCCAACGGCGTACCTGGAGCCAGCTCCGCGTCGAGGATCAGCTCGTCGAGCACCATGATGCCGCTGTGGTCGTTGTCGATCTGCAGCTCGTCGGCGGCGAGGATCATGCCGTTGGATGGCACGCCGCGCAGCTTGGCGGCCTTGATCTTGGTCCCGTCGGGCATACGCGCCCCGGGTAGCGCCACGGCAACGGTCTGCCCGGCGGCGACGTTCGGAGCGCCGCAGACGATCCCAGCCGGCTCGTCCTCCCCCACATCGACCGTGCACACTTTCAGCCGGTCGGCGTCCGGGTGGGAATCGGCCGTGAGCACGCGGCCGACCACGAAGTTCTCAACCGAGGGCACGCCATGGTGGAGGATCGTCTCAACCTTCGTGCCGGTCATCGTCAGGCGCTCCTCGACCGCGGCCGTCTCCAGGCCGGGATCGCAATATTCATACAACCAATTGAGTGGAACCCTCATCCGAACTGCTCCAGGAAACGCAAATCATTTTCGTAATAGAGGCGCAGGTCGGGGATGCCGTGCTTGAGCATCGCGATCCGCTCGACCCCCATCCCCCAGGCATACCCTTGAACCTTCTCGGGGTCATAGCCGGGACCGTTGGCCTCTGTGGTCGGCACGTAGGAGTAAACATTGGGATCAACCTCACCGGCACCGAGCACCTCCAGCCAGCCCTCGCCCTTGCACAGCGGACAGCGCGAGCCGTCGCCCATGAAGCCTTTGCCTGAGCAGTGAAAGCAGGACACATCGACCTCGACGCTCGGCTCGGTGAAGGGAAAGAAGTGCGGGCGCAGACGCACGTTGCGCTCGTCGCCGAACACAGTGCGAGCGAATGCGAGCAGTGTGCCCTTCAGGTCGGCAAGGGTGATGTCCTCGTCGACAGCCAAACCCTCGACCTGGTGAAACTGGGGCGTGTGGGTGGCATCGCTGTCCGGCCTGTATACGCGGCCAGGAATGACCACGTACAGAGGCGGCGGATGCGACTCCATCGCCCTGATCTGCATAGGGGAGGTATGGGTGCGCAGGACCAGATCGTCGGGCTCCCCGAGCCGCGATCCGCCACCCGACCCTACCGGCACGGTGTGCGCGTCCGCCTGGCCCTCGACGATACCCGCGGAGCGGCGCACGTAGAACGTGTCAGTCTTCGCACGGGCGGGATGCGTGGGCGAATGGTTGAGCGCGTCGAAGTTGTAGTGGACGGTCTCGACCTCCTGCCCCTCCAGCACTGTGAAACCAAGGCCAAGGAAGATGTCTTCCAGTTCGCGCGTCGTAGCGGTCAGCACGTGCAAGCGGCCCACCGGTTGCGGCGGGGTGCCGGGCAGCGTGACGTCAAGCGTGTCCGCCGCCAGGCGCAGGCCGAGCTCGTCCGCGTCGAGCAGGGCCGCGCGCTGCTCGATCAACTGCTCAAGCGCACGCCGAGCAACGTTTGCGGCTTTGCCGACCAGCCCGCGCTGCTCGGGCTCGAGCGCGGCTACACCGCGCAGCATCTGTGGCAGCTCGGCCTTGCGTCCGAGATAGCGCACGCGCAACTGCTCGACGGCCTCGCTGCTGGAGGCCGCCTCGATCTCCTGTTGCGCTTGCGCGCTCAGCTCTTCGATCCGCTCGATCATGAGCTTGGGACCCTATCGTCGTTGTCCCGCCCACCCCGTGTCATCTCGTAGAGAGCCACCGTCGCGGCCATCGCAGCGTTCAGCGACTCCGATGAGATCGGGATGTGGGCGACGCGCTCGCAGGCCTCGACTACATCGTCGGGCAGCCCCTCGCGCTCGGCGCCGACCAGCAGTGTGAGCGCTTGCGTGGGCCGTACGTCCCAGATCGGCTCGCCGGCGCCCGCCACAAGCGCGACTCGTGTGCCGGGCAGCTCGTCTACGTCGCCGACACGCGCAAGCTCCAAGGCGAAGATGGCCCCCATGCTGGCGCGTACCGCCTTCGGGGAATGTGGATCGGCACAGCCGGGCCCGAGCGCTACGCAGGACGCGCCAAAGGCGAGCGCGCTGCGCAGCACGGCCCCAACATTGCCGGGATCGCCTACCCCGTGCAGATACACGCAAAGTGGACCCACGGGCTTTGTGAAGCACTGCTCATAGACGCCGATCGCGCGCGTGCCCGAGCCGAGCGTGGAGAGGCTCGCCATCACGCTCTGCTCGACGTCCTCGAAGCCATCGCCGCCGATCGCGGTGCCGGCGGCACGATATCCCGCGATCGCTGGCCTGCCAGCCGCGGTCGCGGCGGCGACCAGGTCCTCTCCCTCGGCGAGGAAGCGGCCGCTGCGCTCGCGCTCGCGCCGGCGCACCAGCTTGCGCAGCTCCTTCAAACGGGGGTTGTGGGGTGAGGTGATGGTGGTCATGGTCAAAAAAAAGGCGCCGGTCCCGAAGGAGCAGCGCCCGAGAGGTACACAGTGTCGGTGGCCGAGATCAGGCAGCCGACGCCTCGCGGGCGGTCTCGGCAAAACGTCGGAATGTATCGGCGTCGCGCACGGCGATGTCGGCCAGCACCTTGCGGTCCAGCTCGATGCCGGCGAGCGAGAGCCCGTGCATGAACTGCGAGTAGCTCATCCCGTTCTGGCGTGCGGCGGCGTTGATGCGCGTGATCCAGAGGCGGCGGAAGTCGCGCTTGCGGTTGCGCCTGTCGCGGTAGGCGTAGGCGTCCGCCTTCATCAGCGCCTCCTTGGCGCGTCTGTAGTTGGAGTGCGCCTCGCCGCGGAAGCCCTTCGTCAGCTCGAGCGTCGCCTTGCGCTTCTTGCGTGCGGCCACAGACCGCTTCACACGCGTCATTTGCCCACTCCGAGCAGCCGCTTCACACGCGGTGTGTCGTGATCGGAGAGGATCACGGGTTTGGCGAGCGTGCGCTTGCGCTTGGGCGACTTCTTCTCAAGAATGTGGCTCGAGTAGGAGTGCCTGGCCCGCACCTTGCCGGTGCCGGTCACCTTGAAGCGCTTCTTCGCGCCGCTGTGTGTCTTCATCTTGGGCATGACGAGCCGATGATTATGACACGGCGCCGTCGGAGGCACCGTTCTGGCTCTCCACGACCACGGCGGGCACGTCCTCGGAAGCAACCTCGGCGACCGGCTCACCGACATCCTCAGGTGGAGCGGAACCGTTGGGAGCCTCCACAACGCCAGCGGGCGCAACAGAACCATCCACAGCCACATCGAGCTCAGCGGAACCATCAACTGTCTCTGGAGCTCCGTCGAGCGCAGCGGAACCATCAACTGCCTCTATAGCTCCGTCGAGCGCAACAGAACCATCAGCAGCCCCTGCGATCTCGTCGGCCTTGCCCGCGAGCACGGCCTTGGAGGGCCCGAGCATCATCGTCATGTTGCGCCCGTCCTGGGTGGGACGCTGCTCGACGACGCCAAGCGCCGCCAGCTCCTCGGCCAAGCGGTCGAGGATCATCACGCCGCGCTCGGGGTGGGTGACCTCGCGACCGCGGAACATGATCGTGATCTTGACCTTGTCCTTGTGGCGCAGGAAGCGTTCGACGTGGTGCTTCTTGGTGTCGTAGTCGTGTTGGGCGATCTTCGGACGGAACTTGATCTCGCGGATCGTGATCTGCTGCTGGTGCTTACGCGCCTGCTTGACCTTCTGGGCCTGCTCGTACTTGTACTTGGAGTAGTCGAGCACCCGACATACGGGCGGTTTGGCCTCGGGGGCGACCTCGACGAGATCGAGGTCGCGTTCCTGGGCGAACTTGACCGCGTCGGGTGTCTTCATCATCCCGACCTGGTTGCCCTCGTCGTCGATCACGCGCACCTCCGGCACACGGATACGCTCGTTGATCCTCGTGAGATCCCGCTCGGGAGGCCGACGGTCGAACCTGCGTGGAACGGCCACTAGCTTGTGGGGATGCGCGTCAAGTTGAGACTACGCGCTGCGCCGTGAATGGATTCCGAGCTTCAAGGCGGCCGAGTATAGCGGGCACGGCCCGCTGCACAAGAACTTTCTGCTCACCTGACATTCGACTGTTCCTAACCAACCCGCGCCTGCTCGCCGCGGGCCCGCATCTCGCCGAGGAGGGTCTCGACCAACTCGCCCACAGGCACGCTGCCGCGGTCGCCGCCGCGATGCTCACGTAGCGACACGCTGTCGCTCTCGGCCTCGCGATCGCCCACGACCAGCATGTTCGGGATCTTGCGCAGCTCGGCCTCGCGGATCTTGCGTCCCACCGACTCGCCGCGATCGTCGAGCTCGACGCGCAGGCCAGCGGTGTGCAAGCGCTCGCGCACGCTCTCGGCATACTCGTTCAGACGCTCGGAGATCGGCAGCACGATCGCCTGCACCGGCGCCAACCACAGCGGAAACTCACCGCCGTAGTGCTCGATCATGATGCCGATGAAGCGCTCGTAGGAGCCGAACAGGGCACGGTGGATCATCACGGGCTGGTGCTCGGCGTTGTCGGCGCCCGTGTAGGTGAGCCCGAAGCGTTCAGGCATGTTGTAGTCGAGCTGCACCGTGCCGAGCTGCCAGGAGCGCCCGAGCGAGTCGGTCATGTGCATGTCGATCTTCGGCCCGTAGAAGGCGCCGTCGCCGGGGTTCAGCTCATAGCTGAGACCCTGTGAATCGAGCGCGTTGGTGAGCGCTTCCTCGGCACGGTCCCACAGCTCGTCGCTGCCGACGCGCTGCTCGGGCCGAGTGGAGAGCTCGAGGCGCACATCGAAGTCGAACATGCGATAGGTGGCGAAGGCGAACTCCAGGCAGCCAGCCACCTCATCCTGGATCTGCTCCTCGCTGCAGAAGATGTGGGCGTCGTCTTGAGCGAAGTGCCTGGCGCGCAATAGACCGTGCAGCACCCCGGAGGCCTCGTTGCGGTGCAGCAAACCCGGCTCTGAGTAGCGCACGGGCAGGTCGCGATAGGAATGGCGGCTGCTGTTGAACAGATGCGCGTGCCCAGGACAGTTCATCGGCTTGACGCCCATCTCGCGCTCCTCCACCTGCACGGTGAACATGTTCTCCCTGTACTTGCCCCAGTGTCCGGAGATCTTCCACAGCTCGGCGTCGTAGATCAGCGGAGTCTTCACCTCGCTGTAGCCGCGTTCGGAGCCCATCTCGCGCGAGAGCGAGACAAGCGTGTTGTACATGCTGGTACCCGCCGGCAACCAGAACGCGGCGCCAGGCGAGACGTCAGAGAAGTGAAACAGACCCAGCTCGCGCCCGAGCTTGCGATGGTCGCGCTGGACGGCCTGCTCAATGCGCTCCAAATGCTCGCTCAGTTGGGCGTTCGTGTGAAAAGCGGTGCCGTATATGCGAGTGAGCATCTTGCGCGTGGAGTCCCCGCGCCAGTAGGCGCCGGCGACCGATTGCAGCTTGAAGGCGCCGACAGTCTTGGTGCTGGGCGCGTGCGGGCCGCGGCACAGGTCTGTGAATGGCCCGTTCGTATAGAGCGAGACGCTCTGAAGCGGTTGCTCGGCAGGCGCGCCCTCGACGAGATCGTCGATCAGCTCGACCTTGTAGTCCTGGTTCTCGTGCACGAACCGCTCGCGCGCGCTTTGCACAGAGACGTCCTCGCGCACGAACTGCTCCCCCGCCTTCACGTGCTCGGCCATCTTCGCTTCGATCGTGGGGAAATCCTGGTCGGAGATGGAGACACCCTCGGGGAAATCGAAGTCGTAGTAGAAGCCGTTGTCGATCGCGGGCCCGATCGAGATCTTTACCCCAGGCCACAGCTCCATCACGGCGCTCGCCAGCACGTGCGCCGCGTCGTGGCGGATCAGCGCAAGCGACTCCTCGCCGCTCTTGGCGGTGACGATCGATATCTGTGCCCCGGCAGGAAGCGGCCGCGCAAGGTCTCGAACCTCGGGGGCCTGGCCTGTCTCGGGACGGGTCACCTCGACTGCCAGCGCTGCTTTGGCGAGACCTGGCCCAATCGCGGCCGCCGCATCGGCGCCGGTGGCGCCGTCTGCGAGCTCCAATGACTTGCCGTCGGGAAGTGTGACTCTCAAGGACATCTAGCCACGGAGGCTACCCCGCAGCGAGCCAGAGAGCATCGTCGCCGAGCGCCACGCGGCGCGCACTGCCCTTCCCCACCAGCTCGACCAGCGCGCTCTCAGCGGCAACCCGGTCAGGGGCGTCGTTGCCGCGAGTCATGATCGCCGCGATCTCCTGGGTCACGAGTCCCTTAGGGAAGCGTTGCAGAGCGTCGAGCGGGCTCTCCGGCGGCGGCTCGCGCTCGAGCGTCGGATCGAGATTGGCGATCAGCACGTCGTAGGCCTCGACAGGTTGAAAGCCGCCGCCCTCAAGCGTTTGCTCTCCCGCACGCAGGATCAACGACGGGGCGGTGTAGCGCACGGGGCCATCGCTCTGGGCGGCCTTACCCTGAAACTCGGTAGGGCCGCCGGCGGCGGTGCGAGAGAGCGCCCGATCGGCCTCATATGCGGTACTCACCTGCTCGTCGTCGAGTGCGCCCACGATCGCCTGCACGTCGAGTCCAGACACACGCTCGAGCGCCGTGGCGATGTCGCGCGCGTCGTCGAGCACGAGCGTGCTCGTGAACTGAGCAAACTGCAACGCCCGGAACGCAGCGTATTCGCGCTCGGGATCGAGCAAGCGTGTTGCCACGATCGTGCGACACATCCGCGCTGTGGCCGTGATGCGCGCACGGGGAGCGGTCGCAAACGGCATGCCGAAGCGGCGAAAGCGCATGTAGCCGTGGGCTGCCCGCACCGGCGTGTAACCACGACTCGTGTATTGCTCGGCGCTCTCGGTAAGGCCGATCGTCACCAGGCGCCAGTGCAACTGTGTCCCGTAGCGCCAGTGCAGCACCGCGAACGCGGGGCTCGCCGAATAGGCCCAAGGGCAGCCAGGATCGGTGAAGTGGGTGACCTCGATGACGCTCATGGATGTCCCATACAAGCAGGAGTCCCCGGCAAGCCAAAGCCTACCGCCGGCTCACACGGGCTCGGCATGCCGCAGGCGGGTAAGCGCCTATACGAGCACGCGTTTGCGGAAACTGCGCAGTCCGAGTGTGAGAAAGCCGGCGCAGAAGGCGACGAGCACGGGATACACCGCCCACAGCGACATGTGCGGGATCAGGGTCAACAACACCGGCCAGTCGACGGTCAAGTGCGCGTGCACTCCCGGCGCATGGATGACCGCGGCGATCGGGAATACGATCACGGCCGCCAGAGCTCCCTGCACGGCGCCGGAGAGCACCTTGGAGACAGCCACCAGCCAGATCGGGCAACACCGAGCCTTGGCCCACTTCGCGAGCTGGAACTGCTCGAGCAACTCGTCGGCGATGCGCGTCGAGTCGGCTGCGCTGATGCCAAACAGGCGACCGTGGAAGTACAGGTTCTCCCACACCGTCAGCTGGCGGTCGAGCGTGTTCTGCTGGGAGACCATCCCGATCAACTGCTTGGCGAGCGCCGGACTCGAGATCACGTCGACCTCGCCGATCCAGGCTTGCCCAGAAGTCGGGACGACGCGGGTCGTGAGCATGCCCGCAGTCGTCGTCTTGCCCGCCCCGTTAGGCCCGAGCAAACCGAAGATCTCACCGGCGCGCACCGTCAAGTCGAGCCCGTCCACGGCGGCGAAGTCAGCGCCCTCGTAGACCTTCATGAGCGCCACCGTGCGGATCACCTCGGCAGGTACGCCGCCGTCGGCGACGCCGGCGAAATCCGCTCCAACCGGCGCGGCCCCATCGATGTGCGTCGAGCCCATCCCGAGAGTGTATGAGGCCGGCTCGAGAGATTCTTCAGGTTCTCTTTCGTGCGATGCGCTTTCCTGAGTACAGATGAGTCATGCGATCACGCGTAGGCAATTGCTGCGCTCTGCAGGCGTCGGAGCGGTCGGGCTCGGCCTGAGCGGGGTCTTGGGTGAGATCGTCGCCGGCGCCCTTGCGCCGCTGAACCCGAGCCCACCCAAGGCGCCGGGGTGGCGCAGTCGGCCCGATCTGCGCATTCCCTCGCTGACCGTCACGCGCAGCGAGCAAGGCGCCTCTGGAGATCCGATCTTCATCGCGCCCTACAACATCCCGGTCGGCCAGGTGGGCGCGGTGATCGTCGACGCCAGCGGCCAGCCGATCTGGGAGAACCCACTGGAAGACAAGGTCACGGCCAACTTCCGCGTGCAGAGCTACCGCGGCGAGCCGGTGCTCACGTGGTGGGAGGGAGCGATCGAATACGGCCACGGCGTCGGCGAATACGTAATCGCGGACTCCGCCTACCGCACGGTCCGCCGCGTGCAGGCAGCACGCGGCCTGCACGGCGACCTGCACGAGTTCGTGATCACCCCACGCAACACCGCGCTGCTGACGAGCTATGTGATCACGCCCGCCGACCTGACTTCGGTCGGCGGCCCCCGCAAAGGCACGATCCAGGACGCGATCTTCCAGGAGATAGACCTGGCCAGCGGCAAGGTGCTGCTGGAGTGGCACAGCCTCGATCGCATACCGCTCGAGGAGTCATACGCGCCTGTCGAAGCCGAGAACTGGGACTTTTTTCACATCAACTCCGTCGACCTCGACGGCGACGGCAACCTGCTCGTCTCCTCGCGCAGCACCCACACCGTCTACAAGCTCGATCGCAAAGGCACGATCCTGTGGCGTCTGGGCGGCAAGCACAGCGACTTCGAGATGACCTCGGGCAGCAACTTCGCCTGGCAGCACGACGCACGCCGGAGGCCAGACGGAACGCTGACGATCTTCGACAACGGCGCCACCCCGGCGGTGGAGAAACTCTCACGCGGATTGATCCTCGACCTCGACGAGCAGGCGATGACGGCAACGCTGCTGCGCCAGTACACCCATCCGAAGATCTTGACCGGCAGCCAGGGCAACATGCAGCTGCTTGACAACGGCAACGTCTTCATCGGCTGGGGCGAAGTACCGCGCGTCTCGGAATTCGAGCGCTCGGGCCGGCTCGTGTTCGACGCGGTACTCGGCGAGAAGTACCAGTCCTACCGGGCTTTCCGTCTGCCGTGGAGCGCCGTGCCGGCGGAAGCCCCGACGATCGCTGTCAGCCGCCAGGGCCGCGCGGGGATGACCGCTTATGCCAGCTGGAACGGAGCGACAGGCGTCCAAGCGTGGCAACTGCTGGGAGGCCCACAGGCCGGCGCGCTGACCCCCGTGTCCAGCACGACCGCGCACGGCTTCGAGAGCGCCCTGCACAGCGCCTCGGCCGGCCCTTTCTTCGCCGTGCGGGCACTCGATTCGAGCGGGGCCGCGCTGGGCCAGTCGCGGACCATCAGCATCGTCTGAGAGCCCTCCCCTAGAGTGTCGGGAGATGGGGGACTCGCAAGAGATAGATGGCTTTGAGACGCCCAGCCACGGCGGCGAGCCGGCGATCTCGCTGCGCGGCGTCGTCAAGCGCTATGGCGACATCGTGGCCGTGAACGGCCTCGATCTCGAGGTCTCCCCAGGCATCTGCTTCGGCCTGCTCGGCCCCAACGGCGCGGGCAAGTCGACGACGATGCGGATGCTCACAGCCCAGACGCTTGCCGACGAGGGCGAGCTGTCGGTGCTGGGCTATGAGCTACCGCGCGAATCCAAGCAGTCGCGCCTGGAGATGGGGGTCGTGCCGCAGCTCGACAACCTCGACGTCGAGCTGACCTGCCGGCAGATCCTGACGGTGTACGCGCGCCTGTACCGGGTGCCGCGCGGCGAGCGTCCGGCGGCGGTACAGCGGGCGCTCGAGATCGCAAACCTCGTGCCGCGAGCGGACACAATCGTGCGCGACCTCTCGGGCGGCATGCGCCGACGGCTGCTGGTCGCCCGTGGCTTGATCCATCAGCCGCGACTTGTGCTGCTCGACGAGCCCACGGTAGGGCTGGACCCACAGGTGCGCCAGGAGCTGTGGTCGCTGATCGATGGGCTGCGCTCGAGTGGCGTGACGGCGCTGATGAGCACGCACTACATCGAGGAGGCAGAGCGCCTCGCCGACACCGTGGCCGTGATGGACCACGGCAAGATCGTCGCGCAGGGAACGCCCACCTCGCTCGTGAGGGAGTACGCCGGCGAGCAGGTCGTGGAGGTGTACGGCCCGCCAGAGCATCTGGCGCAGGTGAGCGAGCTGGCGTCGAGCAACGGCTGGTCAAGCAGGCGCAGCGGCCCGGCGGTGGCGATCATGCACGCCGAGACGCTGGACGGGGCAGCCCCAGAGGGAGTGCGCCGTCCAGCAAACCTGGAGGACGCGTTCGTCGCGCTGACCGGCGAGGAGATCGAATGAGCACCCAGCCCGGGCCACGCCGCATCCGCCGGCTCGAACCGGCGGCGCTCGCTGGCGTGATGAGCCGCGACGTGGCCATCTTCGGCCGCTACTGGAAGGCGACCACCTTCTCCTCGATCGTGCAGCCGACTATCTACCTGCTCGCCTTCGGGCTCGGCTTCGGCTCGCTCCTGCCCCATATAGCGGGGCTGAAGTACGAGCAGTACGTGGCGACCGGTGTCGTGGCCACCGCCGTGCTGTTCTCCTCTGCCTTCCCAGGGATGTTCAACACGTTCATTCGCTGGCAGTTCCAGCGCACCTACGACGCCGTCCTCGCGGCGCCCGTGGACGTCGAGGAGCTGGTCACCGCGGAGATGCTGTGGATCTCGATCAGAGCCGGCGTGTACGGGATGGCACCGCTGCTAGTGGGAATCGCCTTCGGGTTGGAACCTAACGTGGGGATGTTGTTGGTGCCCTTCATCGGCTTCGTCACCGGCTTCGGCTTCGCCGGGTTCGGCGTGACCGTGGCGGCGGTGGCCAAGACGATCGACAACTTCAACTACATAACAAGCGCGGTGCTCACGCCGATGTTCCTTGTCGCCGGCACTTTCTTCCCCGTGTCGCAACTACCGGCCGTATTGCGCACGATCGCGAAGTTCAACCCGCTGTACTACTGCGTGCAGCTCGTGCGCGACGCCTCGCTTGGAAACCTTGGCGTGGCCGACATCGGGCATGCCGCGGTGTTGATCGCATTTGCGCTCGCGATGTGGCGGCTTGCGATCTGGCGGTTGGGCAAGCGCCTCATCGATTGAGGATATTGGCCACGCCCGCGGGCTCCAACTCGACGGTCAGCGCGACAGCGGGAGCATCTCTGACGTACTCGGGATGCAGGATGTGAGCCAGCAGCTCCAAACCATCGATCAGTCGCGGACCGGGACGAGAGAAGTAAGCCGACGCGTCCACCGCGACAACTCGCAGGGCGCCCAGGGCCGCCAGCTCGCTCGAGTAAGCCAGAGCCTCGGCATGAGCGCGCGCGGCGTCATAGCCGCAGGGCATCGCGACCACGACCTCTGGCCGCGCGGCAGCCAGCTCTCCCCAGGAAACCGTGACCGAGGGCGCGCCGGGCAAACCAAGCACGTCCTCTCCCCCGGCCAGCTCCACGAGCTCGGGAGTCCAGTGACCGGCGATATATACCGGATCGAGCCACTCGAGCGCGGCGACGCGACGACGCGGGCGATCCCGCACCGCCCGCTTTACACGCTCGATGCGCGCGGTCAGTTCTCTCACCAACTCCGCTCCACGCTCGCGACAATTGGTGGCATCGGCGAGTGTGTGTACATCCTCGAGAGTTTCACCCAAAGTGTGCGGGTCCAGCGAGATGACTCGAGGGCAGGACGGGATCTCCTTGGCGAGCTCCGCCACCTCCGTGTAGGAGACCGCGCACACGGGGCACAGCGCCTGGGTGACGATCAGGTCGGGGTCGAGAGCCGCGAGCGCATCGCCGTCAAGTTCATAGATCGCCTCGCCGCGCTGGGTGCGCTCGCGTACCGCCGCGTCGATCTCCGCGGCGCTCAGGCTGGCGGGCAGCACGTCGCGCGTGACCTGGTCGAGCGCCGTCGCGGCAGGCGGGTAGTCGCACTCGTTTGTAACCGCCACCACCTCAGGGCCGAGTCCGAGCGCGAACAGCAACTCCGTAGCGTGAGGGACGAGGCTGACGATCCGCATGCAAATGAGACTGTACGCGTCCCACCAAGCGAATCGGCGCAATGCCGCTCCATCCCACGGGAAGCAGTAGCCACGACAGAGATATGAGGACCGGACAAATCGGTGGTCAACATGCTCCCCGACGGGTAGTGTCCACGCGGATGAAGGCGCCAACGATGCGGATGTTCGACGTGATCGTGATCGGCGCCGGTCCCGCGGGCGAGGTGGTGGCAGGACGTCTCGCCAGAAGCGGCAACGAGGTCGCCTTGGTCGAGTCGCAGCTGGTTGGAGGCGAATGCGCCTTCTATGCCTGCATGCCCTCCAAGGCGCTGTTGCGCCCAGCCGAGGCGCTCGCCGAGGCGCGCCGGGTTCCGGGCGCCGCGCAGGCTGTCACGGGCGAGCTTGACGTGGATGCTGTTTTGAGGCGCCGCGACGAGGTGATCCACAATCTGGATGACTCGCAGCAGCTTCCGTGGCTCGAAGACCACAAGATCATGCTGATACGCGGTCACGGTCGGCTGGAGGGCGAGCGACGTGTGCGCGTGGGCGAGCACACCTATGAGGCGCGACAGGCGGTGATCATCGCGGTGGGCAGCCAGGCCGCTATGCCACCGATCCCAGGTCTCACCGAGGCCAAGCCGTGGACGAATCGAGAGGTGACGACCGCACAGGACATCGCGCGCAGCCTGGCGATACTCGGCGGGAGCGCGGTGGGCGTGGAGATGGCACAGGCCTACAGCTCGCTCGGCGCGAAAGTGAAGTTGGTCGAGGCGGAGCAGCGTCTGCTCCCGCGCGAGGAGCCGTTCGCAGGTGAGGAGTTGCGCAGCGCACTACTGGAGTGTGGTGTGGAGATTCACCTGGGGAGTAAGGCAAAGGCCGTCCATCGCGACGATCCGGGTGTCATCGTCACCCTGGACAGCGGTGAGTGCATTGGCGCCGAGGAGATCCTCGTGTCGGTGGGGCGCCATCCGCTGACCGACGATCTGGGGCTCGAGAGCGTTGGCCTCGAGCCGGGCAAGTCGATCGTGGTGGACGACACACTGCGAGTGGATGGGTTGCAGTGGCTGTTTGCGATTGGCGACGTCAACGGACGCTCCTTGCTCACCCACATGGGCAAGTACCAGGCCCGTGTTGTCACGGCCGTCATCGAAGGCGAAGACGCTCCTGCGACCCGTGAAGCTGCGATCACACCACGGGTGGTGTTCACCGAGCCGCAGGTGGCCGCGGTGGGTTTCACCCTACGGGGCGCTCAAGAGCAGGGGATCAACGCGCACGCCTACGACGTATCCACCTCGGGTACCGCGGGGGCAAGCTTTTACGGGCACAACACACCGGGGACCTCACGTCTGGTCTTCGACGAGGACCGCGCCGTGATCGTCGGCGCCACGTTTACAGGTGTGGACGTCGCCGAGTGGGTGCACGCCGCGACGATCGCGATCGTGGGCGAAGTCCCCGCCGACCGTCTTTGGGAAGCAGTACCCGCATTCCCAACCCGCAGCGAGATCTGGCTGAAGCTGCTTGAAAAGCGCCAGAACGAACTCTCATCGCAGCGATCGGGTCCGCGGGACGACGGTTAGCTCTTCAGTGGGGAAATGGGTACAGCCGCCTCAGGCGTGAGCACGCGGAAACTGAAGGACTCCTCCAGATAGAGCGTCACCACGCCGCTGTCGTGAGACTCGTAGCCGACCGATAGATCCTGGCCGGACTCGAAGCTGAAGTCACCGCCGCGCATGCTCAGCACGACCGCTCCCTTCACGCCCGGCGCCCACACGATCGGACCCTCGAGGATCTTGCGCAGGTGATCGAGCAGCGGATAGCCTCCGTGCTCGGCGCTCTCCACCACGCGCGTATATTCCTCGCGCCCCAACGCCAAGCCGTACGGTCCAGCGATCCCTTTGCGCAACAGCAACTCCACGGCACGGGCGACATGCTCGGGATACTTCTCGACGCCTCCCCCACTCTTAATCGCACTATGTGGCGAGCACTCGCTGATTCCGTCGATTCCCCCCTTTGGCCAGGAGTGGAACACGGCAAGGTTCTCGGCTTCCACCATGCTTTGAGCGGCGACGTCGAGCGCGTCGAAGTCGATGTCCTCGGCGCCACGGTCGCCGGCTCTGAGCTCCTCGCGAGAGACGGTGAATCGTGCGCGCAACTCGACGAGCGGAAGGACGACGCGGCGATTTGCCTCCACGCCCTTGACCGGGCTCACATCCGCCCCCTCGACACGACCAAGATTGATTGCTGAGTACTCCCAGCCATGGGGTCCGGAGAAATCGACCAGCCGCCGGCCGGCGAGCCCCGGTAGCAGGCGCTCGCGGGCCTCCTTGTCGATCATCTTCCAGCCGTCCTGCGTGATTGGCGCGTGCTCGCGCAGTAGATGGCTCATCGTCCCTCCTTGAGGCTTCCTATACCCAGTGTGCCGGCGAGCTCACCCGACTCGGAGCGAGAGCCCTCCGAGTGAGGACCCTCCGCTGAGCCGGCGCTCCCAGCGGCGGCCTCCGCCGCCTCGCCGTGCTCGACGATGTCCCCCTCCTGGAAGAGCACGCCTTCGGCGGTTTCTCGCCACTTCGACTTGCGGCGAAGCAGGAACTCGAGGTCCATGCAGAAGTGCTTGTACTCCTCGCCGACGGCATCCGCCATCACACCCCGCGCTTCAGGGTCGCGCTCGACCGCCAGGCGCTGCTCATACCAGCCGATCGCTTCCGCCTCCTCGGTCAGCGAGGCACACAGCCTTGCGAACGTACGCGTCTCCTCAGGGAGCTCCTGCGGCGGCTCGTGATATTGGTCGAAGCCCATCGATTCCTCCTCGGGGATGTGGTTTCCTGGAAGCTGTCCGCGAGCATCTTCCCGAGATCATGCCACTCAGAAGCTGAACGGGGTCTTGGGCGCCCGCTCGATGCAGTCGCGATGTCAACAAAGTCAGAAGGGAGCACCAAATGCCCGAGCGAGACGGATATCTACCTGGCGTTCCGTGCTGGGTCGATACCAGCCAGCCCGACCCAGAGGCCGCAACCGCCTTCTACGGCGGCCTCTTCGGATGGGATTTCAAGGACGCGATGCCGCCGGACGCAGCCGGCAAATATTTCATCGCGAGCCTGCGTGGCGGCGCCGTGGCCGCGGTGGGCTCACAGCCCGAGAACGCGCCCCCGACAGCCACGTGGAACACCTACGTCTGGGTCGAGGACGCCGACGAGGCAGCCGCGAAAGTTCGTGATGCGGGCGGACGCGTCGTGGCGGACCCCTTCGATGTGTTCGACGCGGGCCGGATGGCTGTGCTCACCGATCCGGAGGGAGCGGCGTTCTGCGTGTGGCAGGCGATGCAGCACAAGGGCGCGCAGATCGTCAACGAACCCGGCTCGCTCAACTTCAACGGCCTGAATACACGAAACGTCCAAGGCGCTCAGTCCTTTTACGGTTCGCTGTTCGGGTGGCAGGCGCTCGGCCTCGAAGGCGGTGTGCAAATGTGGCGCCTGCCCGGCTACGGCGCCTTCCTGGAAAAGAGCGATCCCGGGCTGCGTCAGCGTATGGCGGAGAGCGGCGCTCCGAACGGCTTTGAGGATGTTGTCGCAACACTCAATCCGATCGCGGATGACCAACCCGATACTCCCGCGCACTGGAGCGTGACGTTCGCGGTAGACGACGCCGATGCGACGGCCGCGAAGGCCACGGGACTGGGCGGGCAGGCGATCGTCGCGCCGTTCGATGCTCCCTGGGTCAGGATGGCTGTTATCAGCGATCCACAGGGTGCAACGTTCATCGCCAGTCAATTCGTCCCCGAGAACAAGGGACTGGGTGGGTAGGCCGGCCCGAGAGGGAACCGAGCTACAGCGGCGATACCTGGTAGCGATCTCGCTGGGTTACGGGCCAGCATCGAGGCCGGCCCGCTGCCGATCCCGCGTGGCGGCCGTCCTTCGCTATTGGCGGCTGGCGTGAGTAGCGAAGGCGAGATCGCGCCTTCGCTGTGGAGATACTGCGTTGGTCAAAAATGTGATCGATATTCACGCGGATCAGGACCTGGCTACGTGGGCGCATCCATCCAGTGAGAAACAATTCAGAATGCTGCTGCTTTGGGTACCCCAGACTCGGTGCCGGGAACCTGGGGGCGCCATGCCCCCAACCACGTTTCCTGCCATGGAATCAGTCAATCTAGTAGGATCAGCGCCAATGGTGGCACACACTGAGATCGTGGGCATTACGTGCTGCAGTCGCCGCAGCGGAGCCTTAGGACCGGTTGACCCATGAAAGTGTTACATCGGCTGGAACAGCATAGACGCTGGTTGGTAGGTACAGCCATACTCTTGCCGCTGCCTATTTTGATTTGGTTCACGTGGCAGCACGCGATCCTTGTGCCATTCAACGACGAATTCAACCTGGTACCACTCATCCACAAGATGAACGCCGGCACTCTTACATTCGCCGACGTGATGGCACAGCACAACGAGCACCGCCCCTTCTTTCCGAACCTGTTGCTGCTGGGCATGGCCAAGATCTCCCATTGGACCATCGCGTGGGAGATCGTGGCCGACCTGATCTTGGCCGGTCTTATTTTCACTCTGATCCTGAGACTGGTATGGCGGACGTTCCCAGACCGACCTGTGACGCGATGGGGCCTGGCGGTGGGGTTCTCCTGGCTCGTCTTCTCACTCAACCAATACGAAAACTGGATTTGGGGATGGCAGATCGAGTGGTTCTTGTGCATGTTGGGCGTGCTCGTGACCGTGACTACGCTGTCCTCGGAACAGCCGCTCTCAAAGACACGTCTGGGAATTGCAGCTGTCGCGGCCACCGTGGCGAACTACTCCTTGGCCGGCGGAGTCTTGGCTTGGGTCGCCGGCCTGATCATCCTGTTTTGCCGTGGCGAGAAGCCAGCTTGGAAGTGGGCGTGGACCGTCATCGGTGTACTGATATCGGCCCCTTACTACTACCACTATCAAGGCACCAACCCCGCCCAGGGTTCGGTGACCTACACGCTTGAGCATCCGGTGGCTTTTGTGGGATATGTGTTGATGTACCTCGGCAATCCACTCTCGACCAGCCACCGCGCCGCGATCACTCAAATCGCGGCCGCACTCAGCGGCACCGCTCTGTTGGGCGCCTTCCTCGCCTCGTGTTGCTATGTATGGCTGCGGTATCGCGAAGCCATACCGCGCCTGGCGCCTTGGATCGCTCTAGGGATGTTCGCGGTGGTGAGTGCCGCGCTGACCGCTGTAGGGAGGCTCAAGCTGGGCACTGTCCAGGCTCTCTCCAGCCGATATATCACCACGACGCTCGTGTTCTTGCTGGCGACCATCGTCGTGACGCTAGTCGTCCTCCAGCATGCTCTATCCGACCGTCCGCGACTGTTGCGCAACGCGATCGCGGTTCCCGTTTCACTCCTCGCCATCCTGGTGCTGATCGGCTATCCTGCCGGCTTCGTACTCGGTCGGCGCTGGCCGGACGTCGCCGATTACCAGCACTGTGTGCACACCGCGCAGTCGGCCAGCACACCCTGCCTGCGCGTGGCTTACCCGGAAAGCTCCGGGTATGCCTTCCAGCAGATACGGTATCTGCGCCAGATTCACTGGGCAGGTTTCTAGTCCAGTGTCGCTGCTACGGCACGCTCGTTCTCGCATATCCATACATGGATATCCTCGAGGATCTGTCGAGCGTCGCGCCGCGGAGCCCACTCGCTGAGCCGGCCCAACGCGCCGCAGTCAGAGATATAAATGGGTACGTCGCCCGTTCGGGTGAGGGGGGTTGCGGAGACGTGCACACTGTTGCCGGTGATCTGCTCGCACAGCGTCGAGGTCTCGTGTAGCGAGAGACTCACATCAACGCCTCCGCCGACGTTGACCACAGCCCCAGTCCAGTGCTCAGGACGCACCAGCTGGTCGTCCACCAGATCGGCAAGATCGGCCACGTGCAGCAGGTCGCGCACCTGCTTGCCGCTCCCCCCGAAGCCTATGTACGCAAGCGGCCGTTTGAAATGGTAAGCGAGCATCCAATGGGTGAACACGCCCTGATCCACCTTGCCCATCTGCCACGGCCCGGCGACCACCCCGCAGCGATCGACCACCGTCGCCAGCCCGAAGCACTCGGCGTACTCGGCCACCAGCAGCTCGGCGGACAGCTTGCTGGCACCGTACAGCGTGCGCGCGCCGTCCATCGGGAAGCCCTCGGCCACGCCACATGCAGACGCACCGGGGAGACGCTGCTCCGCATCCAGCTCGAAGCGCGTGTTGCCCTCACAGAAGGACAGCTTGCGCAAGGCGGCGAGCGGGTAGACACGACTGGTCGACAGGAACACCACCTGTGCGCGCTGGCGCGCGGCCTCCTCCAGACAGTGATAGGCACCCAGCAGGTTGGTGCGCATCAGAAAGCTCGTGGCGCCGTCCACACCGGCCATCACCGACGGCTCAGCCGAGCACTCCACGAGCGCGTCGAACGGCCCGGCGGCGCGCAGGTCCTCGGGCTCGCGCACGTCGCCATGCACGAATTGCACCCTGCCCTCGCGCAGGCGCGGCAAGTTCAACTCCGATCCACGGCGATGTAGGTTGTCGAACGCCACCACCTCCCAATCGGGATGTGAGGCGGCCAAACTGAGCGCAAGGCTCGAACCGATGAAACCGGCACCACCTGTGATCAGGACACGGCGAGCACTCATCGGCGTCCTCGTCACGCGGCGCCGGTCGGGCGACCGGCCAACCTCGACTGGCGCTCGGTGCTCCAGCGCTCGACATTGTAGTCGTGGATCTCTTGCAGCACCGCGCGGATGCCCTTGGTCAACTGCCACTGCGGGTGATCGCGCTTGAAGGCCGCCAGATCGCTGATCCACCAGCGGTGATCGCCGGTCCGTGCCTGCGGCGAGTAGGAGTGGTCGAGCTCGCGTCCGGCGATTTCCTGGCAGAGCGCGATCGCCTCCAGCATCGAGACGTTACTCTCGCGCCCTCCGCCAAGGTTGTAGACGGCCGCCGACCGCGGGTTGCGATGGAAGGCGTGGAAGGCGCGCACGACATCGCCGGAATGGATGTTGTCGCGCACCTGCTTGCCGTCGTAGCCAAACACGGTGTAGCGCTCGCCGGATACCGCGCACTTCATGAGATACGCGAGGAAGCCATGCAGCTGAGCGCCAGCGTGGTGCGGGCCCGTCAGGCAGCCTCCGCGAAAGCACACCGTGGGCATCTGGAAGTAGCGCCCGTACTCCTGCACGAGCAGGTCGGCCGCGGCCTTGCTCACGCCGAACAGACTGTGCGTGCACAGGTCGAGCGACATCTCGAGGTCGATGCCGTTGTACCAGCGGTGCCCCTCGGGCAGCTCCAAGCGCGTCTCGAGCTCCACCAACGGAAGGTGGTTGGGGGTGTCACCGTAGACCTTGTTGGTGGATGTGAACACGAACGTCGCATCGGGCGCGTACCGGCGCGCGGCCTCCAACAGGTTGAGCGTCCCGTTGGCGTTGACACTGAAGTCCGTGTGCGGCTCGGAGGCGGCCCAATCGTGGGAGGGCTGGGCGGCGGTGTGGACGATCAGCTCGACCCGTGGAGTGTGCTCAGCCAGCACCCGCTCGACGGCCTCGCGGTCGCGGATGTCGAGCTGCAGTGGGCGAAACGCACAGCCGAACTCCGCAACCAGACGTTCGGTGTTCGGCGCCGTCGATGCGCTGGGCCCGAAGAAGTACGCGCGCATGTCGTTGTCGATACCCACCACATCGAAGCCCTCCGCGACGAAGTAGCGCACGGACTCGGAGCCGATCAGGCCGCCGGACCCCGTGATGATCGCCACCGGCGCGCTCATTGGACATCCCGAGCAGGACCGCGCTCGATGCTCGCCGCCGGGGTGCACAGCAGCGCGATGCCGTCCACCGGCGCGAGCGCCGTGGCCGGCCCGCCCACGGCGTGCGGATCGGCTGCGGGCCGGCCCAATTCCACCGAGGCGCGTGCCCGACGTATACGTCGCAGCGAGGATAGGCCGCCGTAGCGAAGAGCCACGAGGATCAGACCGGCGACGGTGATCGGTACGAAGATGACCAGGCGAACCAACAGTCCAAAGGCGACGGACCGCCCTCCGTGCACGTGCAGCGCGCCGAGGCCGAACTGGATTGCGGCATCGTAGGTTCCGACATAGCCCGGCGCGGCCGGAATTATGGCCGCGAGGCTCGTGAGCGCCACCAGGAAGCATCCCTGCAGCAGGTCCAGATGGAGGTCCAGCGCCCGCCCGACGAGCCAGTAGATGCACCCCTCGCCCATCCACACCACAGCGGTTAGCAGGAGGAGGGCAACGCCTTGCCGACTGAGCAGATTGCGGCTCGCCAGTGTGAGTGAAGCCACACGACCGCTCAGGCCGCGCAGACGCCCAGTGCGGCTCAGCCACCAACCGGCAAGTAGCGCGAGCGCCAGCACGAGCAGCACGATCGCGGCGGTGAAGCCGAGCCGGGAGGAGTCCAAGCCGCTGGTCGCGGTCAGGATCGCCAGCAGCAGGAGCAGCGCCAGGACATCGAGCAGGCGTTCGGCGACGATCGTGCCGAGAATCGTCACCCGCGAGCAGCCCGTGCGCTCGCCCATGAAGAACAAGCGCAGCAGCTCACCCCCGCGTGCCGGCAGGACCGTGTTGCCCATGTAGCCGACGACGATCAGGGCCTGCGTATCGGCCATACTCGCCGGAACCCTGGCGCGGCGCAAGATCGCATACCAGCGCAGCCCCCGCACCCCGGTCACACACGCGTAGAGGAGCACCGCGAGCGCGAGCAGCAGCAGGTTGGAAGCGCCGGTGGGCCAACGCGGCGCCTGCTGGTGCAGCGCCCACCACACGACCGCGGCCAGCGAGACGACCGAGACGACCGGCCCTACCCACTGCCGTAGCGCCGCCCACCATGTGCCTCTGGGCGCGGCTCTGCTCATCCAGGCACCCGCGCAGTCGGGGCCAAGTGGCTGCCGTCCGGCTGCGGCACCTGCGACCCTCCTTCAAGCAGATCGGGGACCCTTGCACCCTCCTGCACCCGCAGCCTCCCCGCCGTTGCGAGACCCGGCCGCCGGTAGTCGCCACGGCTGAGATGGTGCTCCAGGAAGACGTAGAGCACGATGAACATGTACCGGCTGCCCATCTCCTGCAGTTTTAGCTTCGACACACCCTGCCGCCGGTTCGTCCACGTGATGGGGACGACCTGGAAAGTGTGACCGCGAGTCACGGCCTTCAAGGGCATCTCCACGGTGAGGTTGAAGTGGTTGGAGAGCAGCGGCTGGATGTTGTCGATCACCTCGCGACGATAGGCCTTGAAGGCATTCGTAGTGTCGTTGTAGCCGTGGCGGAACATCACGCGGATGGCGAAGTTCACGACGCGGTTGAGGATGAGCTTGGGCAGCGGGTAGCTCCTCACGCTGCCCCCCTTGACGAAGCGCGACCCGAAAGCGCAGTCGAAACCGTCTTCCAGCACCCGGTGGTAGCGAACCAGATCGGCGGGCGAGTCCGAACTGTCGGCCATGAAGATCGCCACCGCATCGCCGGTGTAGCGATCGAGACCGGCACGCACCGCGTGACCGAAGCCCGGAGGCAGGTGCGAACGTATGCATCTGACCGTGGGGCTGTGCGTGGAGACCTCGTTCACCACCGCAGCCGTGCCGTCGGAGCTTGCGTCGTCGACGACGAGGATCTCGTGAGGTATGCGCTCGGCGGTCAACGTGCTCGCCAGAGTCGTGACCGTCTCGCCGATCCCCGCGGCCTCGTCGCGTGCGGGAATCACAACCGAAAGTCGCAGCGGTGTGTCCATCATCGGAATACTCCCATCCTAGGGAATCGCGTGAGGATGCGGCGCCGCGGTTGCCCGGCATCGGTGCGTCGTTCAGCCTCCGTGCAACCGCGACTCATGCCCCGTTCCGCCGGACGCCCAAACGCTTTTGCGGGTCAGGGGTCGCTGCTCATACCCGGACGAGCGCTCCGGGCCGACCCTCCGGCATGTTTCCAACTCGCTCGCTATGCCGGCGCGGACTGCAGCAGGCGAACGGTTGCGGTCACGGGACACTCTCATCGATCTGCTCCGCGGTGACGCCGGAATAAGCCAGGCGCAGCGCACTTGCGAAACCAGCAGCTCCGTTTCTCGGACACGACGACCGAGGGAGGGGTATCCTTGCCAGATGGCTTCTACACCAGAGACGAAGTCCGCCGAACTGAAGGACATGCTCACTCGCCTTGAGGAGCAGATGCGCCGGATGCAGGACGACATAGACGCGCGACTCGACGCCATTGCGGAGGGGTTCGAGGTCAGTCGCGCTGACGACGAAGTTGAGGCGGTTGCCGCCGAGCGAATCAGGAGCGGTGCCACCGACCGCCGTCGGGACGGCGCCGAGGTCCTGGCAGAACTCGGCATCGGTATCGACTGAAAGCATGAGTGCGGAGCATGGCCGCGAGGTGCCCGTCACCTTCACGGACGGGGTGCGTGACGACGTGACAAGCCTCGTCGGGAACTTGACTGACGAGAAGACATCCGCAGCGCTCGAACGTCGTCTCGCTGAACTGCTAGTGGAATGTAAGACGAATCCCTACGTAGGCGAGTTGATGGGTCCCGGACGTCATCCCGAGTTGGCTAATTGCCGCCGGGTGCGCTTCGACATCCCAACACATAAGGGCAAGCCGCGCTTTCGACTCATGTATCGCAACGAACCGTCCGACGGCGCGCCTGCCGAATGTCTGTGGCTCACCGTCGGACCAAGGGCCGGCCTGCGTGCCCACCGTATAGCGACACAGCGTTCACGCCGACCGACCTGAATCGCTCGTGCTGGATGACTTCGAGGCGTGCTCGCACGCTTCCGACCCGACCGGCGTGTGAGAAAAATGTGGGAAAACGGGGCTCGACAGCCTTGCGGCGACTCCCCTCTGCGCAAAAGCCCCGTATCCACGTATCCATGGGGCTTGTCAGTGGGCGAAACTTGTCGGCGCGCAAACCATGCGCTAATGGCCGCGCCGGCGGTCGGGGTTGGTTGAAGCGGCGCTTGCTTGCGCTCAGGAGGGGCGCGCTTCGGCCGCCGCTGGAATAGCGGGCACCGCTGGGTCCGTGCTTCCGTTGTTGGCTGAGCGCTTCATCTCGATCGCGCGACGAGCGCCCTGAGAGAGCAGCATCGCGCTTTCGGCCAGCTCGCGGATGGCCTCGGGGGTCGCCTCCACGAGTTGATCCCCGCGTGCGATCTGCGCCACGTCACGCGCCCCATTCGATCGATGCAGGCCGTTTTCCATACCCTGAGGGTATCTCATGTCACCGGCCTTCTCGCGTATTCGATGCGCGCCGCGAGGAGCCGCGCGAATGGCTCGATGTCCCCGTCGGGCGAGAAGAGCGCTGGCGCGATGGCATCGTCGTGGTCTGCCATGTCGCCATCCCGCGCGAATTCGACAGCGGGTAGTCCCAACGACCACAGGGCGGCCGAGAGCCCAACGAAGCCAGCGCGGTGGTTCCCGTCAGCAAAGGGATGCACGCGCAGGATGCCCGCATACATAGTGCCTGCCACGCGGGTCTGCTCAAGCACACTGGCGTTCCGCTTTCCGAGTCGCTCAATGCCGCCGTTGAATGAAGCGCAGACCTCCGCGAGGTCTCGGCGCAGAGTGTCGGGCGAGCTTCCCTCGATCTGACGCATCCCGCCATCTGCGGTCACTACCCCGAAATATGCGCGCTCTTGGCGGAAGTGCCCACCGTCGTAGGGGAAATGGCGGGCGAAGATCGCCCCATGCCACCAGCGAACTCGCTCAGGCGTCATCTCCAGCCGACCCCGCCAGAAGACGCGCTGGGCATCCATGAGAACACGTCCCAGCTCGTCGCCGAGAGCCCGCCAGGTGTCCTCAGGTGACAGACGTCCCGCCCTGTAGAAGCGCGAGCCCTCGTTGTCCTGATAACGCAGGTGCCTAGATTCGTCCACCCACCGAGGATGCCAAGCGATGCGGACCCTGCACAGACAACAGTCCGATGAGCGAAACTTTTCGGCGCGCAAACCAAGCGCTGATCTTGGCGACGGCGGTGAGCGTCAGCTGACGCTGCCCACCGGCCCTCAGGCGGCCGGCCGGGGCCATGCGTTTGTCGCTGGCTTCGGAGTCAGTTCGCTATACTTCCGCATTGGCTCGTCGTTTCGGGCCGCTCAACGGAGATATGGTCGTCGCCACGTCGCTCCAAGGCATAGGCCCAGGGAGCGGATAGCACGATCAGCCGGAGGGCTGCTTGAGACGGCAAACCGAATGGTTCACGCCTCGACTGCGGTTGGGGACGCAACCACCGGGTGTCGGTCCCGTGCGCATCGCGCGGCTGTCACCTGAATAGCAAATCAGGGGCATCCCGCCCGAAAATCCACGCACGAGGCCGCCGAGGACACCCGGACACGTACAACTCTCAAGACCTTCACCGATCAGTCGCCGATGCAAACGTCGGCGACAGGATGATGAGGGTCGTTCGCATTCTCAGAAGGCGCGTGCTCTCTTGAAGGAGCATCGAATGGACCTCAGCAGTGTCAACCCCAATGCCCATGCAGATCAAGAAGAGCTCCCGGTAGGTGGCGGACGCTTCCTCCGGATTCCTACCGTGGCCAAGGGCCAGGCGGTAACGGCTGCTTCGCGGAAGCTGCAACGCGGCATCGAGATCTATGAGGGCGTCACCCTTCAACTGCCTGCTGCGGAGGCGGCGGCTGTTGCTGCGGCGGTGGTCGATCCCAGCCAACTGCGTAACGATATTGAGCGCAAGCGTGTCTCAATGCACCGCACCCCATCGGGATACACACTCGTATCGCTTGAGGCACGGGTCTGGACGGCCGCCGTCTCGTGTGACGGCGCCAACGGTCGCGGCCGACTCGAAGTCAAGCTCTCTGGCGGCACCGTATGGCCGCAGCCGGAAGATGACGACCCTACGCCGTCCTTGCGATACCGCACGCGGGACATCGAGCGGATGCGCGCTGCTGTGCGTGACCATGCCCGACGTATAGGCAGTCCAGATTTGCGTCAGTCGGTTCGTCAGCACCCGAACGGCGTCTGGAACCCCGTGTTTGTGGTACCAGCGCTAGCGCTTGAGGGCACAGAGGCCGGCGGTGAGGTAGGGACGTCTGCCTTCGTACACACCATCGAGGGCTCAACGCGAGTGGTCACCTGCCAGGAAGGTCTAGGAGTTGGATTCGACGAGTCCCTCGCCTACGCCGGAGCGACCCAAGATCTTGTGCGCCGAGCCCGCGCAGGCGTTGCCAATCGTCTGTCGGTAGGCCCCACTGACGAGAACGTTCACTTGGCCGTCAAGGTGTTGACGTTGCCGGCGCACATGATTATCGGTGTGCTCGACCCCGAGCACCAAGTATCCGAGACCTCCTTCCCGCAGGTAATCTCCGAGTTCGTTGAGAGCATCCATGAGCAGCCCCGTCCGTGGAACATTCTTGCGCAGGGGGGTGTACGCGGTGAGCGCTTGGTAGTGGATCTCGTTGAAGCGGAAGTGCTCACCGAGGATCACGGCAGCGACATCGTGGGCCGCAATGAGCACCATGAGAGGATCGCGCATCCAAACGTGATCGGAGGCCGGCTTCTAAGAGCCGCTAGCCACCCCAACGTCAGAGAGGTGATGCGTGCGGCGATTTTGGAGGATCCGCGCCGGCAGCACCTGACGCGCAAGCGATACGCCCAAACCGTAGGTCCGCTGCTACTGGCGCTTTACTCGGGTGATCGACGCCAGAAGACGGCTGCCGCCGCACTCACAAACGAGTTTCAGCCTGACGCGCTGGCGACCCCGGACTGGCAGATTCGTGAGGACCTTGGTATCCCAGCGCTGCTTGACGAGGCACTCGTCGCGCTCCAAGATCGTCCAGGTGCTTGGTCGTCGGCGAGTCGGGAGCTGGTAGCGCGCGGCATGGCGGCAATCACGAGCCTTGGTCTTTTGCTCTCCGACCAGGGCAGCGCGGTAGGCGAGAGAACGTGGCTGCGTGGCAGTGTCGCTTCGGTTATCAACAGCCTGGCATTGTGCGCTGGTGGCGCGAAGATTCTCGCCGAAGCGATTGAGCACATAGAGGGCCGTCAAGATCTGCCGCCACTGCTCTACAACGCGGAGGGTGAACCGGAGCCGATTGACGGCAAGGAGTACCGTTTGGTCGCTCAGGCTGGCGCGAACGTGAAGCTACGAGAACTGGCCTTCCGCGACAAGCGGCCCGACGAGGGCGACAACGAGGGCGAAGACCTCTCCCCGTACGACCGCTTTATCAAGCTCCAGCGCAAGGCGGTTTCGTGTTGCAACGACCTCGAGGAGGTCATGAACCAGATCTACGATGCACGCGACGAGTCCGAGCAAGTGCTAGTGGACCGTCACGGACTACGGCAGGACCTGATGGGCGAGATGCCGCAGAGAATCGGTGCCATACGCGACCGTATCCTGCGAGCCCTGGAGGATGAGCCAGAGCCCGCCGACGAATCCGCTGCCGAGTCGGACGCGCTCGAAGCCATTGAGAGCGCGATGGGTGGTCTAGAGCGAGCCGCTTAGGCGAGGCTGTCTAGCATGGACGGCGAGCACGTGCTCGGCGCCAGTTCGGTCTGTCCGGGGACCTCGCTACCTATCTGCGGCGACCGACAAACCAAGCGGCCGAGACGGGCGTTAGTGGCGCCCGCCCCGGCCTTAGCACCGAAGAACACGCCTTCGATGCCGTGCTGAACGGTAGCTGTCTGCTGCTGTTTTGCGTGGGTAGCTTGGCGCGCGCTTCTTCGGCGTTCGACCGAAAGGAGCCTTTCCATGTATATGACAATCAATCGCCGTGACCGGGATGCTATCTACGACGGGCTGATGACCGATCTCTCCGCGATCGGTGATGTCTTCATCGACCTGCACAACGACGAGCCGGCTTCGGCGAAACGTCTATATCGCCGTTTTGAGGTCGAGTTGCGACTGCTGGACAGCCTGGGCTGGGAGAAAGAGCCCGAGGCGGAGCGCTTCGAGTTGACGATGCCGGTGCAGGAGCTTCGGCCGATCATCGAGCGCGTCTACTGGTCAGCGGTCAGTTCGCTGGCCGACCATCCCGAGGAGCTGGTTGACGAGGCCGTCCACGCGCTCACGGCCGCGACCTCGGCTTGCCCGGAGCTACTGGCGCGGCTCGTCGAGGATGACCTGCTCGACCCCGAGGTGTGGCAGGGCGCCGACCTCGCGGGCACCGAGGCGGCGTCGGAGTGAGGACTGTGCGGCGCGCGCTGAGCCACCGGGTGCGCGCCGCACCTCCCCGTGATCGCTGACGCTGTGCGGGTGTGGCCGCTGACAGGTAGCTGGCACGCAGCTTGCAATCAACTGGTAGGCCGCACGATGGGGCGGTCGTTTGTCCCGTTAGCGGGGTTGGATCGACCTTTCTGGGTTGGGAGCCTCTCGGATGGCTTACCGTGTTGGTCGGCTGTCACATAAAGGCTCCGATCGCACCTTTCTGTGGTGCCCAAACCAGTCAGCCCGCCGGCTGAAAAGAGGTTATGCATGAACGTGTACGTGCTGATGATCGCGTGCGTCTCGCGCGCCCGCGGCTGGAACCGCTCCCCGCCACGCTGGAGCGCGAGGCGACGGCGCTGCTCGCCAAGCTGCTCGCAGACGCCGCACGAGACCGCGAGACCGTCCCATGCCCGACAGGCGAGCAGCACAAGGAATCGTCCTCACATGGCGAGGGCTAACTACGTGTCGGCTCTACCTTCACCTCTACCTGCATTTCTACCTTCGTTTCTACCTTCACGTTTAAGAAATGAACCCCCGTCACCCGCGGAAACTGCTGCAAATGAGCGCAACCGGGACAGCCAAACGGCGCCCGACAAAGGGTGTGGTAGCCAAGTCTGTAAAGCCGAGGGCTCGTGATGCCGTGCGGAGGTGTGACCTTCCGGTCTATCTTCCGTTTCGTCTTCCGTTCGGGCTTCCGTTTCACCTTCCGATTAGAACGGAACACCCAGTATCGACCGAACTCGCTGCAAATGCGGACCATCAGGCAAGCGCAACAGCGCCCGACAAAGAGGCCAATTACAAATTGACAGGGATACGCCTGCCGGCGGGCCGGAAGCCAGGTGCGGCACGCAGTATGCGTGCGAAGACGCTGGTTGCCTCTGGCTCGCTCAGGGCTTGCGATCCGCCCATGCATGTGATCTCCTCAACCATCCACAAGCACCTGAGAAGGAGGCGCCAATGACGACGCGCGTTTGCCTCTACACCCGCATCTCCACCGACGAGGAGAACCAGCCAACCTCGCTAGCCTCCCAGCACGAACGTCTGGAGGCGTTCTGCAAGGTGCAGGAGGACTGGCGGATCATCGCCCACCACGAAGACCGCGCCACCGGCACGAAGCTCGACCGGCCCGGCCTACAGGCCGCGCTCGACCTCGCCCGCCAAGGAAGGATCGACCAGCTACTCGTCTACAGAATCGACCGGCTATCGCGCAAGGTGCGCCAGCTCGCCGGAATCGCCGAGGAGCTGGACACCCTGAGCGTCGTGTTGCGCTCCGCAACCGAGCCATTCGACACGGGCACCGCTGCCGGGCGGATGATGCTTCAGATGCTCGGGGTGTTCGCCGAGTTCGAGCACGCCACGATCGTTGACCGCGTAACCAGTGGCATCGAGCGCCGCGCCAGGGAAGGCCGCTGGCCCAACGGTCGCATCCCGTTCGGCTATGCCCGCAACGATCGCAAGGAGCTTGTGCCCGACGAGCGCACCGCGCCGGTCATCCGGCGCATCTTCAAGTGGTACGCCGCGGGACGGCTCGGCGCCGCCGCAATCGCCCGACGCCTCGACAGTGAACACGCGCCCGCGCCGCCGCGCGGCTGGCAGCCAGCCGTCGTGCTGTGGATTCTCAGCAACCAGGCGTATGTCGGACGTGTTCACTGGCGCGAGCAGACATTCCCCGGCATCCATGAGCCGCTGATCGACCAAGACAGATTCGACCACGCGCAAGCGCTCTTGAAGGAGCGCGGCGAGGACTTGGCGATGCGTGCCGCCAGCCGCGCGGAGTTCCTGCTCACCGGCTTGGTGCGCTGCGGGCGTTGCCGCCGCGCCTACGTCGGCATGTCCGCCAAAGGCAACGGCGGCACCTACCACTACTACGCCTGCTCAGGCCGACAAAAGCTCGGACGCCGCGCCTGCGACGGCGAACGACTACCAAAGGACAAGCTAGAGGCCGCAATCCTCCACCAACTCACCAGCCTCTACCGCGACGGCAGCATAATCCGCAACGCAATCGAGCAAGCCGCCGCCAGCGATGAAACCGACCGGGCGGCGCTCACAGAAAAGCGCGCCTCGCTCGCCAAGGAGATCACCCGCGCCGAGCGCGCGATCGAGCGCTACCACGACGCATTCGAGAACGGCGACCTCGACCCCGCACGCTTCAAGCAACGCCTATCCGCCCTCGACACACGCCTCGACGTGCTCCACGGCCAAGACCAAGCACTCGCACACGATATAGCCGCAGACACGCCTACAACGCCCGATACGGCCACCCTCCAAGCCGTCGCAGACCAGCTCGACCACGTCATCACCCACGGCGAGCCCGAGCAAGCCAAGGCACTGCTCGCAATCCTCATCGCCGACCTGCGAATCAACAGCCGCGCGGAAGTCCTACCCACCTATCGCGTCGGCGCACCCACGGTTTGCGCGCCGACAAGTTCAGTGGGCGATACTGGGCTCGAACCAGTGACCTCCGCCTTGTCGAGGCGGCGCTCTCCCAGCTGAGCTAATCGCCCTGGGAACCGCCCTAGCCTATCAACGGGAGCGGGTTTGGGATCGCATCCAGGGTCTGCCCCAGCACCTCCCCACACCCACCCAAAAGCAGATCGTCCCGCGACCGAGCCAAGCTTCTCTCAGCCACGGAACGTCTGCATCTCAAGCTTCCGACATCAGGGCACGATCGTGACCTGGCCTTCGCGCCCTTCGCCGCTCGATTCGACACCAGCCGATCCAGCGCCGCTCGAGCCGACTTCGCCAGCCCCTTCGACGCCCGCGCCGCCATTCGATTCGTATCCGTAGGGACTGGATTCGCGGCTTTCGCCTTCACCGCCCTGGGTCGTTTCGGGACCTTCGGTCTGATACGGAGATTCGGTGCCGTTGGGCGACGATTCGGCCCCAGAACGCTGCACCCGCGATTCGCCTTCAGTTCCTTCAGTGCTGCTCCCACCGCCGGACTCGATCGTCTTGACCACTTCGGAGACGGTGTCCGAGGAGATCGCGAAGCCCACACCGGTACTGCCTGGCTGGGAGCCTTCGGTGCGTGCCGCGTCGCTTGCGATCTGCGAGTTGACTCCGATCACGTCGCCTTCGGAGTTGAGCAGCGGACCGCCGGAGTTGCCTGGGTTCAGCGGAGCATCGGTTTGGATCACGTTCTTGATCGTCGCTCCGTTGGGAGCTGAGATTTCGCGCTGGAGGGCCGACACGATGCCCTTTGTTAGCGTCTCAGTCAGGCCATAGGGGTTGCCGAGTGCGTAGACGGAATCTCCGACTTGCACAGAACTCGAGCCGATCAGCTTCAAAGGGTGCAACCCTAGGCCGGAGGGATTGATCTTTATCAATGCAAGGTCGCTGTTGGGATCGGTGCCGACCACGCTCGCGGTGCGGGTCACGCTCGTGGACTTCCCCGGACTGACGGCGAGGCTCGTGCCTTCGGCGATCACGTGGTTGTTGGTGAGGATCAAGCCTTCTTCGTTGAGCACGATCCCGGTGCCGCTATCGCCTCCCTCGGCGGTGGTTGCCTTGATCGAGACCACACCCGAGGCGTCGCGCTGATAGACCTGAGTCGCGGTCGGCGTCGTCGATGACACGTCCTTGGTGACACCGCCCGTGGAGCGGGTCTCCGGGACCACAGCCGTTCGAACCGGCGCGGTCCCGCCAGACCCACGGGACGCGGAGAAGAATACGCTGGCAGCGACCGCACCGACAAGCGCTGCCAAGACTATGGGGAAAAAGAGACGCTTCACGAGACACCTCCGAGTTAGGGATGTCAGTGTGCGCGCTGGCCATGTACAAGCGCTAACGCCTCTCGAAAGCGATCCTAACGAGATCGGAAAAGCTTGATAACGAGGCTCGAAGCCGAGCATAAGCAGCCAAACGTCAGGCCTGGCAGGCCTTCAGGCGGATCGCCAGATCAGTCTGCGGCCGCTACGCTACGGGTTGCCCTTGGCGACGTGGCGGAGTGGCTACGCAGCGGCCTGCAAAGCCGTCCACACCGGTTCGATTCCGGTCGTCGCCTCTATGTGAAGTACGCGCAAAACAGCCGGCTGCTACTCCGGCCGGCGAGGCATTCGCCGAGCCGCATCCAACGCCACCACCCAAGCTCTCGCACAGCACCCTCGTCAGCGACGAGCGAGCCGGCGTCCGCTCTCGGTGTTCGGGGGGGTGTAGTTGAGCTCGTAGTGGTGATACAACGTCGACTCGTCGGCCTGCGAGAGCTCATCGCCCTGCAGTTCGATGTTGGGCGCGGCCTCAACCTGGCTCTTGTAGACGGCAACCTGCAGCTCATCGGGGCCGACCTTGATCCCGCCGAGCGGCACGAACGTCAGATGCCGGCCGATGAAACCTTCCTTGACAGTCGCGAACTGCGGAACATCGGTCTCGACGTCGACGTAGACGTCCTGCAGCTTGCCGATCTTCTCGCCCGCGGCGTCCACAAGCGTCTTGCCCTGCCAGTCGGCCACGTTCCACTCCGCTGCCTGCTGATCGTCGCTCATATGCCTTCCCTCCCAGATTGCTTTCTCCTGGATCACCGGAGGTATACCCGCCACACGACATTCCGCACATGGCGCTTTCGCACTTAGCTTGGCGGCCGTGACGTTGTTCCAGTCGGCGCATGCGCCGACTGGCATGGCCGCACATGTGCGGCCATGTTCCGGGTCGTGCATGCACGACCCGGCCGGACCGTACATGTACGGTCCGGGACCGTGCCGCATGCGGCACGGTCTTCCCTAAGATCGTCGACAGGGGAAGGACAACCAACGAAAGGGTGCCGGCCATGGCCAAGGTTCTATGCGTGCTCTATGACGATCCAATCGACGGCTACCCGCCGAAGTACGCACGCGACGGCATTCCCCTGATCGAGCGCTACCCAGATGGGCAGAGCACGCCGACGCCACAGGCGATCGACTTCACCCCGGGCGAACTGTTGGGCAGCGTCTCAGGCGAGCTCGGCCTGCGGCGTTTCTTGGAGGAGCTCGGCCACGAACTGGTCGTCACCTCGGACAAGGACGGCGAGAATTCGGTCTTCGAGCGCGAACTGCCAGACGCCGAGATCGTGATCTCCCAGCCGTTCTGGCCGGCGTATCTGACGGCCGGGCGGATCGCGCGCGCACCGCGGCTGAAGCTGGCGTTGACGGCCGGGATCGGATCTGACCACGTCGACCTGCAGGCCGCGATCGAGCGACAGGTCACCGTCGCCGAGGTCACCTATTGCAACAGCATCAGCGTCGCCGAGCACGTCGTGATGATGATCCTGGGGCTGGTACGCAACTACCTCCCCTCGCATCGGGTTGTCTTGGAGGGAGGCTGGAACATCGCCGACTGCGCCGCCCGCGAGTACGACCTCGAGGGCATGCAGGTGGGCACGGTCGCAGCGGGACGCATCGGCTCGGCGGTACTGCGCCGGCTGAAGCCCTTCGACGTCGACCTGCACTACACCGACCGCCACCGCCTCCCGCCAGAGGTCGAGCAGGAGCTTGGCGTCACGTTTCACGAGAGCGTCGAATCGCTGGTGGAAGCCTGCGACGTGGTGACGATCAACGCGCCACTTCACCCGGAGACCGAAAACCTCTTCGACGCGGAGCTGATCGGCAAGATGAAGCGCGGCGCCTACCTGATCAACACCGCGCGCGGCAAGATCTGCGATCGCGAGGCCGTGGCGAGCGCATGCGAGAGCGGCCAGTTGGCCGGCTACGCAGGCGACGTGTGGTTTCCACAGCCGGCCCCTTCAGACCACCCATGGCGCACGATGCCCAACCAGGGCATGACCCCGCACACCTCAGGCACAAGCCTCTCGGCACAGACCCGCTACGCGGCAGGTGTGCGCGAGATCCTGGAGTGCTACTTCGAGGACAGGCCGATCCGCGAGGAATACCTGATCGTCGATGCCGGCAAGCTGGCAGGCGCGGGCGCACACTCCTACAGCGCGGGCAACGCCACGGGCGGAGCGAGCTAGGCGTCTAGAGCCCGCTTCGGCGCCAGCCACTTGAGCGTCTCGTCGTCGGAGTCGCCTTCAAGCTCTGCCGTGCCGTTGCCGCGCAGAGCGCTGCGCACACGTAGGAATTCGGCGACCTGTGCCACGTCATGTACACGCACGATGTGCGCTCCGGCGCTGACCCCGGACTCGATAGCCGCCAGCGTCCCCGCCAGGCGTTCTTCCGGCCGGGCGCCGGTCAGCATTCCGATGAAGTACTTGCGCGAGACGGCGAGCAGGATCGGGCGGTCGAGCTGCTGTAGCTCGTCGAGACGGCGCAACACCTCGATCGACTCCTGTGGCGTCTTTGCGTAGTCGAGGCCCGGGTCGACGATTATCTGCTCGTGCGCGACGCCGCGACTCAGCGCCAGGCGCATGCGCTGCTCGAGAAAGGCAAGGATGTCGGCTGTCGCGTCCTCATACCCGGGAAAGTGCGCCTGCTTTGGAGCAGCGCGCGTGTGCATGAGCACGAGCCCAGCACCGCCGGCGCCGACGACGTCGGCGACCCGCTCGTCCGCGAGCCCACCGACGTCGTTGATCAGCGCCGCTCCAGCCGCGATCGCGGCCTCAGCAACGCCGGCCCGCCAGGTATCGACGGACACGACCAGCTCGCGCTCGGCAAGCGCTCGTACCAGCGGCACAAGCCCCTCGATCTCCTGTTCCTCAGGCAGCACGGGCGTGTCGGTTCTGCCCGACTGGACACCGATGTCGAGAATATGCGCGCCGGCATCGCTTTGGCGCAGCGCGAACTCCAATTGCGCGTCCAAGCTGTCGAGCGTGAGCGGATCGGCAACGGAGTCGCTGCCGATGTTCACTATCCCCATGATCAGCGGCTCCCCGTCGCGAAACTCCAGGAGCCTGTCCTTGAGTTGCAATCTCATCGCGGACTACCGGCGACACGAGAGAACGAGAGCACGGTGGCGAGCATAGTCGCCCCTCAAGCAGCGCCCTGCGCACCCAGATAGAGCAGCGAGCCCGGGGTGTCGAGCGACTCGCCTGTCTCCAGCAGTGTCTTCAACGTCGAGAGGATCATCGGCCAGCCACCATATAGCTGTTCGTTGGCGCCCTCGCGCAGCTGATCGTGGGTGACTGTCAGCCGGCACGAAGTGCCGACCGGCTCGATCTCGTAGGTGACGCGCGAGGTCGCCTCGCGCTTGACGTCCTCGCCCCACAGGGCGTTGAAGCTCTGCACGAGCTTGCGCGGCGGGTCGACCTCCAGGTTCTCGCCTTCCATCAGCAGGTCGGGCGCGTTCGGGCTACCGGCAGAGTAGGTCGAGCCGGGTGTCCAGTCGGAGGTCACTTTGGCTCCAAATGTGTACTTCGCCCTCATCTCACCGTCGGTGAGGGCCTCCCACAGACGCTCGGGTGTCGTCTTGATGTAGATCTCGAATACCTTCTCCATGAGTTTCTCCTCGATGTCGTGCTTGAGCTCGCTCAACGTTGCGGCCCATGGCTCTGAGTACTTGCTCACCCAGCGGTCGTGGACGAGCCGGATCGGAACGGGATTCAAGAAGTGCAGCTTCTCGCGCCCACGCTTGCGAGCGACGACGAGACCGGCCTCCTCGAGCACCTTCAGGTGCTTCATCACGCCGAATCGCGTCATCGGCAAGCGCCGCTCGAGCGCACTAAGCGTCTGACCGTCCTGCCGAAACAGCTCGTCGAGCAGCTCGCGCCGCGTGGGATCGGCCAGCGCCTTGAACACCTCGTCCATACCGCCATAATACGTGACTATTTAGTCACCTGTCAAGGTGCGTTCCGCAAACTTGCTTCCCAACGCAGACCCATACCTGCGATTAGACAACCGCTCTGCCGGGAATCATCTCCCCCACGTCGGCCGGCTCGGCGCCCATCTCGGCGCCGGTGATCGGCTTGAGCCTGGCCGCGAGCGGCAAGCCGAGCAGCGATACCGCGGCCATCGCGACGAACGCCGCCATCGGCTGGTGCACCAGGACCTGCACCAGCAGGGCCACCACGAGCCCACCCAAGTTGCCCGCCATCCATACGATCGCGCCGGCCGTGCCCGCGGCCGACCCGGCCAAACGCTCGGTGGAGGTGAGGATCACCGGCAGCGCCGGCAGCAGCATCGCGCCCATCGCGACGATCGCCACGGCGCGGCCGGCAAGCGACGGAATCACTCCGAGCGCCACACAGCCGACACAGCCGACGATCACCGCGGCACGCATGAAATTGCGTTCGCTGCCCCGGCGCGCCACGAGTGGCGGCAGCACCGCACAGCCGATAACGCCGGCGATCACCATCGCGACGAGCAATGCCCCCGCGGCGGTTTCCGATACACCGGAGGGCTGCAGCAACGTTTGCAGCCACGTGGCCAGCGCGACGAAGATGCCGAAGCCGACGAACACGAGCCCGCACAACGTGCGCATGCTCGGCAGCGCCCACAGCGCGCGCGCGGCATTGCCGGCGATCGCGGCGTGCTCGCTGCTCTCGTGGCCCGGACGCCGCAGCGTCACGGCCAGAGCCAGTGCCGGCAGCCCGGCCAGCACGGCCTCCACCACCAGCAGCCGCTCGATGTGCCCGTGCCCGCCCAGCGTGGGACCAAGCAAGAGCGCGATCAGCATGCCGACGAAGCCACCGGCCGAGCCCAGGGAGATGCCGGCCGCACGCTGCTCGACTGGCAGGTACTCGCCGGCGAGCTTGCTGACCGCGCTCAGCACCACCGGTTGGGCGACCGCGACAGTGACCTGACCAGCCATCGCCCACGCGAACGTGTCGCCCCCAAGGCGCAGCAATCCTCCGAGCGCGACCAAAAATCCTCCCCCCGCCAGCACGGGGCGAAACCAGCGATCGAGCAGGATGCCCGAGGGGATTGCCAAAACGACATAGAGCAGGGGAAAGATCTCCGCCAACCAGCCCACCGCACCGACCGAGACGCCGTAGTGGCGTGCCGTCTCTGTGGTGATCGCGGCGTAAGTCAACCACAGCACCTGCGTCGCCGCACACACGAGCCCGTAGGCGACGATCGCACGCCAGCCGCTGGCCCGGCTCACCGTTCAGGCCCCCACGCTCTCGAGTGCCTTGGTGAGCGTCTGTTGTGTCTGCGGTCCACGCAACTGGGCGCGCAGGTGTCCGCTGCTGTCGATCACGAACGTGACCGGCGGCCCTCCGGTCATCCCATAGTCGCGTCCGACGTCGCCGTCGGGATCGCGCAGGTTGGGAAACGTCCAGCCATAGGTGCGGATGAACTTGCGTGCATTGGCGAGCGACAAATCCTCCCAGTTGACCCCGACGAGTGTGGCCTTGCCGTGCAAGCTGCGCGCAAAGCGCTCGAGCACAGGCGCCTCGTGTTCGCACGGTTCGCACCAACTGGCCCAGAAGCTCACGAGCACCGGACGCCCGTGCAGGGCGGCCAGCGTGACGGTTGGACCGGAGAGGTGTTCCGGCGGCAAACGCGGCGCCGCGTGTCCGTCGTTCGGTTTACTGCCGGCGAGCCCGAACACGACGAAGACGACAAGAGCAGCAACGACGGCGGCGCCGATCGGCAGTGTGCGCGGGCGAGGCATTGTTTGGCGAAGTTATCACCAGCGGCCAAGCACAGATCTACCCGCCGCGGCCCGTAGATCTATAACCCATCCCACAGACCCCTGGCACAGATCGACCCGCACACGAGCGGGTCGATCCGGGGAGGGATGAGGGAGGAACGACGCCCTCAAGATGAGTTTTGCCTGAACAGCCGGATGTCAAACGCCGACTGGGCGCGCGTCGCGTAGGCGCATGGCGTTCTTCACGCTGTACAGATCGGCGTCGGCGCGGGCGATGCACTCTCCCAAGCTTTCTCCCGGCAGCCACTCGCCGACCCCGACCGACCATGTGACCGGCAAGTCTTTGTCGCGCAGGCGATCCAGGACGGCACTCGCTCCCTCAGGGGTCGTGGCAGGCAGCAGCAGCACGAACTCGTCGCCGCCGTGGCGCGCGAGGATGTCGCCGGTGCGCAGGCGCTCGCGCCAGGACTTGCCCAGGTCGGCCAGTACGCGATCGCCGACGGTGTGTCCACGCAGGTCGTTGATCTGCTTGAAGCCGTCCAGGTCGAGCATCGCGAGCGTCAGCCGGTTACCGCTGCGCTGGGCGATCGCGTGCTCGCGGATGGCCGCAGCCATGAAGCCGTTGCGATTGAGCAGGCCCGTCAGCGTGTCGGTGTCGGCCTGCCGGCGCAAGCTCTCGCTGAGGCGCCCAAGCACGATGCAGATCGACCAGATCGTGACGGTCACGATCATCCAGTAGATGCCTACCTGCGACAGCCCACCCAGTAGCAAGGCAACGCCAAAGGCAACGCTGATCAGCGTGCCCTGCGCGATCACCACGCGGCGCTCGAAGAAATGAGCCGAGTAGATCGCGATCCACGGATAGGAGAACGCGGCGATCATCATGCCGCCGTGCGTGCTCGCATGCGCGACCAGAGCACTGCTCACGAGCGTGCCGCAAGCGGCCAGCAGCTCGAAGCCGAGCACAGGGATGCGCCGCGCGGCCAGCCACACCAGGCAAGCTCCAACCACCGCCAGCGCGCCAGCGGCCGCAATCAGGCCCACCGGCTCGCTCGAGCTGATCGGGAACAGGATCGCCGACAGGCAGACGAACGCCTTGAACATGAACAGCAAAGCCAGCGACCAGGCCATCGCCGGGCGGCTCGCCACGACGCGGCGCATCAGGGAGCGCAATGGCGCCGATCCGCTCCGCGCGCGCGGCAGGCTGGCCTCCGCGGCTTGCGAGAGCGTCTGAGATGGGCTTGTCGACATCGCTTGCCCATCTTTTCGGTTTGCATGGGCGTGCCCTTGAGCACCCACCCCAGCCGACAACGAACCTTGCCGGCTGGGCGCAGCCGATCGAGCCGCCGCCGGTGGCAGCGTGCCGATCGGGAGGGAACGCCTGCGCGCTAGTCTGAATAGCCATGGGCTTGTTCAAATCGCGGGACACGAGCATGGTCAGCGAGCAGGACGCACTCGCCGGTCGTGAGCAGCCGTTGCGTGTCGCCGAGCGCCATGTCGTGCTCGGCACGGCGATGCAGGGGCCTTTCCCGGAGGGCGTCGAGCAGGCCGTGTTCGGTATGGGCTGTTTCTGGGGCGCGGAGCGACTCTTCTGGCAGGCGCCGGGCGTTTACACGACCGCCGTGGGCTACGCGGGCGGGATAACGCCCAACCCCACCTACGAGGAGGTGTGCAGCGGGCGCACCGGCCATGCCGAGGTGGTGCTGGTCGCGTTCGATCCCAACGCCACCAGCTATCAGGAAATGCTGAGACTGTTCTGGGAGGGCCACGATCCGACGCAGGGCATGCGCCAGGGAAATGACGTCGGCAGCCAGTACCGCTCGCTGATCCTCTACGAGAATGAGGCCCAACATGAGGCCGCACTGGCCTCGCGCGAGACCTACCAGCGCATGCTCGCCGCAAGCGGCCATGGCCAGATCACGACCGAAATCGAGCCCGGCGGCGCCGCCCATCCCTTCTATTACGCCGAGGATCACCACCAGCAGTACCTGGAGAAGAATCCCGGTGGCTATTGCGGCCTGGGCGGCACAGGCGTGACCTGCCCGATTGGCCTGACGACTTCCTGACGACGGTCCTTAAACGACCGCGACCCCGCCGAAGCGGGGGCGCGGATCGTCATCGTGACCGACCAGAGGACCGGGTGGGCGTGCACAGAGGAGACACGCCCAACCCGATCCGCCGTTTGTTTATGCCGCGCTGCCCGCCGGTGTCGGCTGGAAGGCCGGCGCGTGCGGTCCACCGAGCGTCGGCACGTCCGAGGGGTAGACCTCGTTGCCGTGGATCGCGTGATCGCCGATCTCCAGCTCCTCGTCGGAGAGTCGTAGCGGCAAGAATATGCCGACCAGCTTCAGCAGGATGAACGTCATCGTCCCGCTGAACAGGATCACCCACAGACCGGCCTCAGCCTGCCAACGCAACAGCGTCCAGCTGCCGCTGACCAGCAGCCCCGAGACACCCGGCAGGTTGGAGGTACCCGTACTTGGCACGCCGATGTACTCGACGATGTTGGAGTTGGCCAGAAGCCCTACCAACAGGCCACCGCACAAGCCGGCGATACCGTGGGTATAGATCACCCCCAGCGTGTCGTCCACGTGCCTGAACACTGGAGCACGCGAGAGGAAGCGAATCGACATCCACACGATCGTGGACGCCACTACGCCGATGATGATCGCTCCGTAGCCGTTCACGAAGCCGGCGGCGGGCGTGATGCCCACCAGCCCTGTGATCATGCCGTTGACCGAGCCGAGCAGCGACGGCTTGTCGCGGAAGATGTAGTCCCACGCGATCCACACGAGCATCGCGACCGCGGTGCAGAGGTTCGTGTTGAGAACCGCTGCCGAGGCGTTCGCGCCCGCGTAGTAGGAATCTCCACCGTTGAAGCCGTTCCAGCCCAGCCACAGCAGACCGGCGCCCGCGGCAACCATCAGCAGGTTGTTCGGAGCGTCGACCTCTCTGTCTCTTTGCAGTCGTGGTCCGATCACCGCCGCCGCCACGAAGCCCGATATTCCGGCCGCGAGGTGGATGACGTAACCGCCTGAGTAATCAAGTGCTCCATGGGCCGCGAAGTAACCGCCGCCCCAGATCAGGAACGCGTTGACCGTGTATACGAACGTGATCCACAGCAGCACGAACGGGATCCACGCCTTGAAGCTGATGCGGCCCAGCACCGAGCCGAGCATCAGGATCGGCGTGATCGCCGCGAACACGAACTGGAAATACACGAGCGATGACTCGGGGAAATGGAACGGCGGGCCCGTCGTTATCGACGGAATCAACGCCTGCCCCTCCTCGGCGGCATGCCCGAGCACGCTGCCCGGTTCACCCCAGGCGGTGCCCAGGAAGCCTTTCGTGCCGAAGATGCCGCCTCCACTGTGGGCGATCGGGTTGTCAAAGCCCATCTTGAAGGCCCACAGGCACCACGCCACCATTACGAGGCAGAACGCGACGAACGTGAGCATCATGCTGTTGACCGACCAGCGCTTCTGCATGACCCCGCCGTACAGGATGGCGAGACCGGGAAGGCTCATCAGCCCGACGAACGTCGCCGCGGTCATCTGCCATGCGTTGTCGCCGGGGTTGAGCCAGGATGGGTATGACAGCCATTCGGCTGTCGCCAAGATGGACATATGCCTCCGTTTCCTACCGTTGTAGATACGGCGAGCCGCCGCCGCTTGCCTGTCCCCCGCAATGGGGGATGCCCCGAATGGGGTGCACCCGCGGTGGCAAACTCGCCTCTTTAGCTCCGCTTATGAAACCGGGGCGGGCGCTACACGGCTAGGGACACGGTGGCCAACAGTTGACCGGTGCGTTTCGACATTTGTATAGACGGCCCGCAACGGCGGGCTTTGTGGTCGCCTGCATGCCACTCGCCCCAGAAGCAAGACCTAAGAAAACCGAAGATGCCCCCGCGCGCGCGGGGGCATTGCGTCTATTCAAATGGATAGCCGGCGCGGCGGCAGGCTTGCTTCAGCGGCTGCGCGATCTCCTTCGAGGCCTGTGGAGCCGCGCACAGGGTTCTGGCGCGCGCGCCGCAGGCGTGCATCTTCGCGGCGCCAAGGGTGCTGGCGAAGGTTATGTCCACGCAGTCCTTCGGCTCCTTGGAGTTCGAGCCGCTTGTCAGCGCGAAGACGCCGAACCCGATCACGACGATCGCGATGCAACTGGCCAGCACAGCAACCACGGTCTTCTCGCGCCGTCCCCAGCTCAGGGGCTCAGACAGCCGCTTGGAGCGGTTCTCCATGATCATCGCGCGCCCAGTCTAGTGTCAGTGTGAAGAGGCAAGCGCGAACCGGTTGCCGCACTGGCCAGGCAGCGGCAGCGCGGACGCTAGGTCTATTTGTCTGACTCGGGCGCGAACGACAGCGCAGCCGAGTTGATGCAGTAACGCTGACCAGTGGGACCGGGGCCGTCGTCGAAGACGTGGCCGAGGTGCCCGCCGCAGCGGCGGCATACCACCTCCGTGCGTTTCATGAACAAGCCGTTGTCGGGCCGCAGCTCGACCGTCTCGGCGACAGCCGGCTCGGTGAAGCTGGGCCAGCCCGTGCCCGACTCGAACTTCGTGTCGGAGCTGAACAGGTCGGCGCCGCAACCGGCGCAGCGGTACATGCCGGAGTCCTTGTTGTAGACGTACTCGCCCGTGAACGGCGCCTCGGTGCCCGCGCGACGCAGCACCTCGTACTGCTCGGGCGTCAGCTCCTCGCGCCACTCCTGCTCTGACTTCTCCACCGGTTGCTCGCTCATACACACTCGTTCTAGCACGACGAGGCGCCGCCTGTGCGAGCCGCCGGTCGTGGCTCGACGTTCGCTTGGGATGCGCACCGACGACTGCTATCCTGATCCTTACGTTCACGTCAAGTTCAACATCCCGCCTCGGCGTCAGCGCCGATCACGAGCACTACAAGTGGTGGGCGCTGTCCTGCACGAGCTTGGGCATGCTGCTGGCCGCGACCAACTCCGGCACGCTGATCATCGCGCTGCCGAGTCTGGAGCGCTCGCTGCATGCGAGTCTGCTGGCACTCGTGTGGGTGATCCTTGCCTACCTGATCGCCGCGACCGTGCTCGTGCTGACGGCGGGTCGGCTCAGCGACCTGTTCGGGCGCAAGCGCGCTTACATCGGTGGCTTCCTGCTGTTCGCTTTCGCCTCCCTCGGCGCCGGGTTCTCAGACGGTGCCACCGAGTTGATCTGCTGGCGGGTCTTGCAGGGGATTGGGTCTGCGTTCCTGTTCGCCAACGCGGCCGCCCTCGTGACCGATGCCTTCCCGAAGGAACAGCTCGGCCTGGCGATGGGCGCCAACACGATGGTTGCCGCCGTCGGCCTGGTGCTCGGGCCGGTGCTCGGCGGCGCGCTCGTTGAGATCTCCTGGCACTGGGTCTTCTGGTTCAACGTGCCGCTGGCGCTGGCCGGTGCCGCCTGGGGCGCGCTGATCCTGCGCGAGCTGGCCAAGCCCGACAAGGTGCGCGGCTTCGACACGCTCGGCACCGTCACGTTCGTAGTGGGGCTTACAGGCCTCGTGCTTGGCGTGTCCAAGGGCGGCTTGACCGGATGGTCCGATCCGGTCGTGATCGGCGGTCTGGCGTGCGCTGTCGTGCTCCTGCCGCTATGGGTCATGATCGAGCGACATACGCGCGCGCCGATGCTCGACCTGTCGATCTTCGACAACCGGCT
>DATHMQ010000104.1:0-3417 GCA_035486935.1 Solirubrobacteraceae bacterium | reverse complement strand
TTCTCTGGTACAGGCGAACCTGCCGGCGATGAAGGCGGCGCATTTCGGGCGAATCATCCTGATCTCGACCCGCGCCGTGCTCGGTCTCGCCAAGCGGACCGCCTACGCTTCCACCAAGGCGGGGATGCTGGGTCTCGCGCGTACCTGGGCGCTCGAGCTCGCGCCCCACGGAGTAACCGCGAATGTCGTCGCTCCCGGACCGATCGCAGACACGGAGATGTTCGAGGAGATCATACCCGTCGGCAGCCCCAAGGCGATGGCGGCCGCCCGTCAGATACCGGTCGGCCGCTTCGGCACTCCCGGCGACGTCGCTCGGGCCGTGATGTTTTTCGCCGACCCCGAGGCCTCGTTCATCACCGGTCAAACGCTCTTCGTGTGCGGCGGGACCTCCGTGGGCAGCATCGTCTACTGAGGAAGGCGCTCGTCAGTAGCGAAGCTCCTCGCGCACAGATGCCGCGCCGGCGTGGATGCCTGCGACGACCTGGCGGAGATCCTGGAGAAACGTGGCGATCACGTCGTCGGTGATCGCGGCGTCGATCGGCAGGTTGATCAGGGGCGGGTCGGCAGCGCCGAGCAGGACCCAGCCCAGCTTGCCCATCCCGCCCTTTACCAGCGTCAGGTCCACGTCGCTGCCGCCGAACGCAAGCGGCAGCAAATCGTTCTCCAGAGCACGTAGCCCCGGGATCGCGTTGATGCCTTCCATCATGACGCGTTTGGCGTCGAGCACGTCGCGCGCGAGGCGGAGGTAGCCTTCCTGGCCGAGATAGCGCATCACGGCCCAGGCCGCGTAGATGGATCCGGCTGGGCGCGATCCCGCGAATCCGGCCGTGCTGTACTGACCCCCTGGCCAATCGGACGGATGCACGTAGTGGTAGCGCTTCATGTCGTCGTGGCGCCAGAGGACCGTGGAGGCGGGCTTTGCGCAGTATCCGTACTTGTGCAGATCGGCGGAGATTGAGCGGACCGCGGCGACCCGAAAATCCCATGGCGCCAGCGACACGCCGAGACGTTCCACGAACGGTGCAAGGTACCCTCCGACACAGGCATCCACGTGCAACCAAAGCCCATGCTCGAGCGCGAGCGCGCCGATCTCATCAATGGGATCGTATTGGCCGTACGGCCAGCATGGGGCCGAGCCAACCAGCCCGATCGTATTCGGTGTAATCGCCTGCGCCATCTGCGGAACGGAGGCGCGCCGATCGCCGCCGAGCCCGACCCGCACGAGCTTGAGGCCAAAGTAGTGACAACCCTTCGAGAATGTCGGATGAGCGGAGTACGGCGCCACGATTTCGGGCTCGCGCACATCGGGACGCGTCTCGCGCGCCCACTCGCGCATGGCGTGCAGCGCCGAGTAGTTGCTTTCGGAGCCACCGCTCGTGAATGTCCCGCTCGCACCGGGCGGCGGATGAAAAAGGCTCACGCACATGTTCGTGACCGCCTCCTCAATCCGGCGCATGTGCTCCGTACGCAGGGAAAAGATCCCATTGTCGGCACGGAAGAGGTCATAGGCGAAGTGCGCCACGTTCTCCACATCGGGTGGGCCGCGGAAAGCACGCGCCCAGTGGGAGCGAATCTCATCCCGGACAAGCTCGTGTAGCTCGCGCTCGAGCGCGTCACTGCGCATGCCGTGTTCAGGCAGCCCAAGCGGATTGCGATCCATCAGTGCTTTCTCCTCTACGCGCGACCTCGATGCTACCTGTAAACTCGGTCCCGCGGAAAACCATCAGGGAGCGAGCTCACGTTGGCAGCATCTAACGGTCTCGCCGCTCGCCTGAGTGCCGGGCAGTTCCTCACCATCGGGATCGGAGCGATCATGGGCGTGGGTTGGGCCGTCGCTCTCGGCGACTGGCTCGAGTCTGCAGCACCCCTTGGAGCCATTCTCGGCTTCGCACTCGGTGGTGCTTTGATGCTGCCGGTGGCCCTGTGCTACGCGGAGCTTGCGACCGCGCTGCCCACGGCGGGCGGGGAGGTCGTGTATCTCGCGGCCGTTTTTGGGCTGGACGCGGCGTTCATGGTCGGGTGGTTCGTCGTGCTGATGGCCGTTGCAATCACGAGCTTCGAGGGAATCTCACTGGCGTGGTTTTTGGGCCAGATGATTCCCGGCATCGACGGCGCGGTCGCATACCGGCTGCTCGGCAAGGACATCCACAGCGGGGCACTGCTCATCGGCGCCGTCTTCACCGGCCTCATAACCCTGGTGAACCTATTCGGGGCTCATGCGGCAGGTCGGTTCCAGGAGATTTTCACCTACGTGAAGGGGCTGGCAATCCTCGCGTTCGTGGCAGCCGCGATTGCGCTCGGCAGCCTCGACAATCTCTCGCCGCCCCTCACCCCGATCAAGGCAGCTCCCGCGATTTACGGGGTGCTCTGGATCGCCTCGACGGCGTCGTTATGGTTCGCGGGCTTTCAAGTCGTTCCACAAGCGATCGAGGAGCGCAGAGGCGACACCTCGGTGCGCACGGTGGCACGCATGACGGTACTCGCGCTCGTCCTCGGCGTCGTCTTTTATTGTGCGGTCGTGCTCGCCTCGACGCTGGCCGTGCCGTGGCATTCGATCGTCGCTGCGCCCCTGCCGGCTGCGCTGGCGATCCACGCAGTGGTGCGAAATGACCTGCTCGCCCGGCTCGTGCTCGGTGCAGTCGTTCTCGGCATCCTCGCAACCTGGAACTCTGCATTTCTCTGGTCGTCGCGGCTCCTGCTGGCACTCGGGCGGCAGGGGATGCTACCGGAGGCGTTCGGCCGTATCGGGCGACTGCACTCGCCAGTGGCGGCCGTCGTGCTCGTCGGCTCCCTTGGGCTCCTGGGTATCTGCCTCGGGCGCGGCGCGCTCGTGCCTATCATCAACATGGCGTCGATCAGCCTCACGTTCTCCTATGCCTTCGCCTGCTGGGCCGTGTTGCGGTTGCGTCGCACACTGCCCGGGCTGGAGCGCCCCTTTCGTGTTCCCGGCGGGACCTTCACGATGCGTTTGGCGATCGTGACGACGACTGCGATGGGCGGGATCAGTCTATTCCAGCCGCTCGTGCGCGATCGGCGCGTGCCGCTCGAGTGGTTGCTGCTTCTTGGCTGGACTGGGCTCGGATTGGCACTATTGTTCATCGCCCGGCAGCGCCGGCGAGTCACTGGAGTGTTGTGATGCGACGGCTCACCCCCTTCCTCTTGCTTGCCGTGCTCGCGCCCGTCTGCTCGGGTGCTGGTCCACCTCCGTTCCCGGGTGCAGGACCCAACTACCGGGCCTGGGTGATGGCTGAGCTTCCGGGTGCGCCCGAGGGTCTGGCGATGGACGGCAACGGGGCGCTGTTCGCGACCATCCCGAAACTTGGCGCAGTCGTGCGCCTCGACGAGCACGGCGGCTATGTGCCGATAGCGACAGTCCCATCAGCGGAACTGGCGGGCGCCGGTCGCGTGTTCGGCCTC
>DATHMQ010000103.1:0-27517 GCA_035486935.1 Solirubrobacteraceae bacterium | reverse complement strand
GACGCACGAGCGCCAGGCCGATCGGACCGAACCTGGGGGAGAGGACGGAGCTGCCTAGGCTTCCGAGCGATCGTTCACCGAGCGTCAACGGCGCGCCTGGCTCGGTCGGCTCCGACAGGCGCAGGCCGCGCAGATGACGGTTCGGCTTGCCCTTGTAGTAGAGGCGGGCCACGGTCTCCTGGCCGACGTAGCAACCCTTGGTGAAGCTCACAGCGCGCTGGTTGAGGCCTGCCTCCTGGGGGATCGTGCTCTCGTCGAGGTCGATCCCGTAGCGGGGTCGGCCGTGCTCGACGCGGACGATCTCGGCTGCCGCTTCGCTCACCGAGACGGCGCCGGCCGCTTGGAGAGTGCCGCGCACCGTCTCCAGCGCGCCAGCCTCGAACAGGAGGTCGAATCCCAAGTCGGTGCGGGTCAGACGCACGGAGGAGGTCTGCCCAAGACGAGCGAGCAGATGGCTGTGCTCGCTCGCCGGCAATTGGGCCTCCTCGAGCGAGAACGCTTTCGCGGCGGTCGCTTCGGCGTCGGGTCCGATGAGCGACAGCAGCGAGGACTCGAGCGTGCGCTTGTGCAACTCGACGTCGTAGCCGACCTTGAAGCGGCGGATCATGTCGAACAGCGCTTGTAGGGCCCCACGCTCGGTGTCCAGCAGCAGCTCTGCCGGCTCCGTCGCGGGCTTCTCGGAGAGCGTCACGCCGGCAGCGGAGAGCGTCCCATCGGCAGCAGGCTGAGCCTGCTCCATGCCGGCGACCGCGAGGATGCGCAGGTCGCCGAGCATCTTGCCCTTGTGCGTCAAGAACGCCGCATAACAGCCCTCGCCTGGGCTCAGGCCGACCAGCTCGTTCGTGATCTGACCGTTCAGGAACTCGACGGCGCCGGAGCCGGTCAGCGCGAGCTTGCCACGCTCAGAGCGGTCCACGATCCCGCACTGCTCTGTCAACGCCGCATACTCGTCCGCGAGCGTCGTTGTGTCGGTCCTCGCCATGCTTTCGAGGATAGCTGCGCGGTGCTTGCATCCATCTGCCGAAAAGCGACGTGCGGGACGGCCGCTCAGGCCGCTAGGCTTTCCCTGTCATGGCTCTAGCGGACACCTTCCAGAGCATCGTCGATTCTCTGCCCGACGACTGGACTGACCTCGAGCTCGACCTGCGCATCGCGGACGAGTCGCGCTACATCGACGCGTCGGTATACATGGCCACCTGCAACGCACGGCCTTATTCCCACCATGACTGGCACTGGCGCCTGCTCGTGGCCCACCGCTTCGGCCATGCCGCCTCCGCGCCCACCGTGCACGGCACGTTGCGGTTGCTCGACGAAGCAGGCATCGAGGGCGAGATGGCCATCCGCGAGCAGCGTGCCGGGCGTGTCGAGGTCACGCAGATGTGGGGCCGGCCGCAGTCGGTGCGCGAGGAGTTCGCGCGCCTACGGGCGCAGTAGCCGCACCGGCACCCACGTTGGGCACCGGCGGAGCAGACATCGATGGCTCAGGTACTCGCTTTCATCCCAGACCTGCTTTTCGGCTCGCGTGTACAGGCGGCGTTGGGCGCGGACGGTCACGATGTTGTGCTCGTGGCCGACGCAAACGTGGTTCGGGAGCGGCTGGCCGGCGTGGCCGTGCTCGTCGTAGACCTCACCGACGAGGCGGCGGGGCGGGTGGAGCTGGTCAGGTCGCTGTCCGTCGTCGGGTCGCTTGCGGGCATCGCCACGCTCGGCTTCTACTCGCACGTCGAGGCCGAAGTGCGCTCGCTGGCCGAGGGTGGGGGGTTCGATCTGGTCGTGCCGCGCTCACGTATGGCGCGCGAGGGGGAGGAGTTGGTCAGGCGGTTGGCGGCGAGGCCCTGAGTCGAGGCGCCAAGAGGAACACAATCGCGGCGAGCCCGACCAGGCTGCTCACCTCAAACAAGATGTTGCGCATGCCTCCGGCCAGGAGTTCGGCCTTGGTCTCCCCGAATTCGTGGTGGAGCTGATCGATCTCCCTAGCAATCAGATACACGTGAATTCCGAGCAGGCTGAGGGCCGCCCCCAACAGCCCGCAGACGGTAAAGAACGCAACGGTTCCAACCGGTCCGGCACCCAAGTCGGGCAACCAACGGGCGGATGCGGTGGCTCCCGCTCCGAAGCACACCACGAATATCAAAACCGGAACGAGCATCGAGGCGATCATCTTCGATTCGGCGTCGCGCGTCGATGGCTGTTTCTAGTTCGGTGGCAAGGCCGCGCCGCCTCCGGGTTCGGTTCGCGCTCTATCCGCTGTCACGGCGCGGCTCCTCACCGCACTCGCTGACGTCGCGCTTCAGTGAATCGGGCCTGGTAGGTGCTTATCGCACCCGCGTCTCCTGCGATTGGCGAGCCACCGTGGGCGAACGGGTACGCCGAGCGCGGGAACAAGTATTCGGTAGATCATAAACCCGGTAATGCAAATTCCTACGGCGTAATACCAGTCGCCTTCAGCGCCAACACTGGCAAGAAGGGGATAGCTGACCACTATCAGGGCGCAGCCCGCCAGTAGCGATGTGACTATACGTGTGATGTTGCTCATTGTCTGCATGCTAGCACCCCGTGATTCGAAGACAGGCGTATCCGATGAACGCGATCGAGCAGCCGCCCGCGCCTCCGGCCGCCGCGCCAAGCGCCAAGTTCTCAAACGCCTGGCGCAAGGTGGACGCCGCGACGATCGAGCCGACTGCCGCGCCCATGACGGTCCCGGCCGAGCCGATCAATGTCAGCAGGTCGGTGAGAGGTGGTGCATTGACAACCGCATCGGGCATCCCGTGATTGTCGGCCGCGCTTGGGACGGTATTCGGCGCGGTGGCGTTTGAGGCACCGCGCCGAATACCGGCGGAGTGGGCTCGATTGGCGAGTTCAGCTCGGTGGCAGCGCCTCGCCACCGCCTACGTCCGCGTGCTCGGCCTCGGTCGGGTCGAGGGGCACGAGCGCCGCGTTGGGTACGCGCTCGGCCAGGGCGATCTTGTGGCCCGCTCGCTGAAAGAGCGCGATGCGGATCACCACGCCGTGAGAGACCACCAACGCAGGTAGATCGCTGCGCTCAACGTCGGCAAGCGCAGCCGCGACGCGGACGCCCTGTTGCGCGAACGACTCGCCGCCGGGAAAGCCGAAGTCGGGACGGCCCTCAATAAAGCCGGCGAAGCCGTCGGGGTCCTCGGCCTGCACGTCGGTGAACAGGCGGTCGGTCCAGTCACCGGCGTCGGTCTCCATCAGACGCGGCTCCTCACGCGGCTCCAGGCCCAGGCGCGCGGCGACGATGTCGGCCGTTTCACGCGCCCGCAGCAGCGGGCTGGACCACAGGGCCACGAACGAGGCCCCATCGCCTGTACCCACCGCGGCGCGCTCGGCAAGATCGGCCGCCTGTTCGCGTCCCGTGTCGTCCAGTGGGACCGGCAGGTGGCCTTGGAAGCGACGCTCCAGGTTGTATGCGGTCTGGCCGTGGCGGGCCAGATAGACGTTCGCCGGAGTCATCGTTGGCGAGGCGGGTGCGTAAACACCGGTCGAGCTGTTCTTGGACGGTGGGACTAGTCGCCCGCGGGCACGGGCTGCGCGGCCTCGCCGGCTTTGCCTATGAACAGGTACTGGTAAAGCAACGCCGCCACCGCGGCCCCCAACACCGGTCCCGCGTACCAAACCCAGCCGTTGGCCCAATGATCGCCGACGAGCTGCGGGCCGAACGCGCGCGAGGGGTTCATCGCGGCACCCGTGAAGGGTCCGCCGAACAGCACGTCGATCGAGATCGTGAGGCCGATCGCAAGGCCCGCGACCGCGCCGAAGGGACCGCGTTCGTCCACGGCCGAGCCGAACACGACAAGCACGAGGAAGAAGGTGAGGATCGCCTCCAGCAGAAAGCCCGAGCTTGCGTCGACGCCATGGCCGAGCGCCGGCACGCCGAGGTTGACCGCTTCGGTTATTTCTCGTGGCAGCAGCTCCTTCACGAACAGTGCGGCCAGGGCGGCGCCGCCGAACTGGGCGATCCAATACACGCCCGCGAGCGCCGGCTTGATCCGACGGGTGATGAGGAAACCGAACGTGATCGCCGGGTTGAAGTGCCCGCCGGAGATGTAGCCGAGCGCGCAGACCATCACGCCGATCGCGAGCCCGTTGGCGACCGCCACGCCGATCAGCGCGGTGTCGTGGATGCCGCCGGCGGCGGCCGCGGCCCCGGCGCCGATGAAAGTGAGGGTGAACGCGCCGATCATCTCGGCCACGGCGCGACGCAAGGTGTCTTGGGACATGCGGGCAATGTAGGGATGGTGCCGGACGGCACATGTGCCGAGCGGTAGCTGGGCCGCATGCTTAGAAAAGCCGAGGTTGCACAGGTCGCATGCGACCTGTGCGCCATGGCCGCATGCGGCCATGGCTCGGGGCGCGCATGCGCGCCCCGAATGCAGTCGCACATGTGCGACTGCACCGAGCGGTGCATGCACCGCTCGTCCATCTGGCGCATGCGCCAGATGGAACAACATCGATGCGTCATAGACTGCCTACATGCGCCGCCGCGTCACCTTCTCGCGCAACTTGACGCTCTCGCTGTCGCGCACATGCCAGTGCTATTGCAAGTACTGCGCCTTCGCGACGCACAAGGCGCACCTGTACACGCCGGAGGAAGTCTTGGAGATCCTCGACGGGGCGGCCAAGCGGCAGGTGAAGGAGCTGCTGGTGCTTACCGGCGAGCACCCGGAGGTCAACCCGCAGGTGCGTGAGCGCCTGAGCGAGTACGGCCACGAGGACTTCACCGCATATGTCGTGTGGACGTGCGAGCGAGCGCTGGAGCGAGGACTATTGCCACACACCAACCTTGGCGTGCTCTCGCGTGAGGATCTGGGCCGCCTGCGCGAGGTCACGGCTTCGCAGGGCCTGATGCTCGAGTCGGTGTCCGAGCGGCTGATGCAGACGGTGCATGCCGGCTCGCCCACCAAGCACCCGGCGCGTCGCCTGGAGACGATCCGCGCCGCCGGCGAGCTGCGCATCCCCTTCACGAGCGGCATCCTCGTGGGCATCGGCGAGACCGCCGAGGAGCGCATCGCCTCGCTGGAGGCATTGGCTGGCCTACACGCCGAGTACGGCCACATCCAGGAGGTGATCCTGCAGAACTTCGTACCCCATCAGAGCTACTACGGGCAGGAGCCGGCTGAGATCGCCGAGGCGGCCGCGCGTCGTTACTGGCAGACGGGTGTCAGGGATCGTGAGGACGGGGTTGTTGAGCTGGGGCAGCAGGTGTCTGGCGGTCCAGAAAATGGCGATGCCCCCCGCGCGCGCGGGGGGCATGCGCTTCCGAAGTGGGCCACACAGGGCGCCGGCCCGGTCTCGATCGAGGACATGAAGCTGCTGATCGGCGAGACGCACCGGCTGATGCCCGACGTCGGCATCCAGATTCCGCCGAACCTCGCCGACTGGTGGAGCGAACTGGTTGCCGCCGGTGCGACCGATCTGGGCGGGCTCTCCGCCAACGGCGACCACATATCCCCCGAGCACCCGTTCCCCTCGCCCCATCAGGTGCGTAAGCGCCTGCAAGTCGACGGCTTCGCGCTGACCGAGCGGCTGTGCGTCTATCCACAGTACATCGACCCCGACTGGGTCTCTCAGGGTGTGCTCGACACAATCAAGCTCAAGTACTGGAGCTTCATCCCCCGCCGGGGCTCCGGTCGCACCGACCCGCCAGCCCCGATTCGACCAGAGCTCGTGAGCGGCGCCATCGACAAGGGTCGCGACGGTCTGCCGCTGAGCGCCGAGGAGCTGACAGCCATGTTCGCCGAGACGCGCCCGGAGGCAATCGAGCAGATGCGTCTCGCCGCGGACGAGTTGCGTGCCGAGCTCGCGGGCGAGACGGTCACGTTTGTCGTCAACCGCAACATCAACATCTCCAACGTGTGCACCGTCGGTTGCGCTTTCTGCGGCTTCGGTCAGGGCAAGCGCTCGCCCGATGCCTACCAGCACGACGAGGCCGAGTTCGTCAGGCGCGTGCACGAGGCGATCGACTACGGCGCTTCCGAGCTTTGCATCCAGTCGGGTATCCACCCGGATTGGGACCTTGAGGATTATTTGAGCTGGCTGCGCCTGGCCAAGTCCACCTCGCGCGAGGTTGGCAGCGAGCTGCACCTGCACGCCTACTCGCCGATGGAGATAGCCCACATGTGCGACATCTCCGGGCTACCGCCATCCGAGGTGTTCGCTCAGTTGCGCGACGCGGGCCTGGACTCGACTCCAGGCACAGCCGCCGAGGTGCTCCACGACGGGGTGCGTGAGCGCATCTCGCCCAACAAGCTGCCCGTCGCGCGCTGGGTCGAGATCATCGAAGCCTCACACCAGGCCGGGCTGCGCTCGACCTCGACGGTCATGTTCGGCCACATCGAGGAGCCCTGGGAGCTGGCCGAGCACATGCGCGTCATCCGTGAACTGCAGGAGCGCACCGGCGGCATCACCGAGTTCGTGCCGCTCTCGTTCATCCCGTTCCAGACTTTGCTCGGGCGCACGCACGGGGTGGAGGAGATCTCGCGTGAGGAGAACCTCAAGCACACCGCCGTCTTCCGCCTCGCGCTCGGGCGCACCGTCCCGAGCCTGCAAGCCTCGTGGGTGAAGATGGGCCTCGAGGCGGCCACGGAGTCGCTGCGTTGGGGCGTCAATGACCTCGGCGGCACCTTGATGGAGGAGTCGATCTCACGGCTCGCCGGCTCCTATCACGGCACCAAGCTCGACCCCGATCAGCTCGTCGCAGCGGCGCATCGTGCCGGGCGCCCGGCGGCCGAGCGCACGACGCTTTACGGGATCAGACGGGACTACCCGCTCAAGCCGCGTACCGCGGTGGCGATCGCCGCCGGATGATCGTAGGGCTGCATGTGCCCTCCGTAGAGCATCACCAGTCGCGCATGGGGTAGCGTCGCCGCGAGCTTGCGGCCATGGCTCTGATTGACGAGCTCGTCCTGCTCGCCCTGGATCACGATGGCCGGAGTCTCGATACCACGCAAGCCCTTGTCTATCTGAGCGATCACGCCGGTGGAAGCAAGGATCTCCCCGGACCACGCTTCCAAATTACCGTGCGTCATGTTGATCTCCAGCACACGCCGGCGATGCGCGGCCACGACCGGCAGCGGAGAAAACGCTTCGGCGTCCCCCTGGTCGGCAGAGACGGTGATGAGCAACTGGCCGAACGTCGCGTTTGAGAGCTGCCGGATCACCGGCAGCTGCAGGAATTTCACCAAGTGCGCCTGCGCTTCTGTGAAACCGTCTACTTTCTGCCCCGACGCGGCCGCGTCCACGAGCACGAGCCCGCGCACGTCGCCCGGGTAGCGCTCGGCAAAGCCCAATGAGATCGTTCCGCCGTAGGAGTGGCCCACGAGGATCGGTCGCGTCACGTGAAGCTTTGCCAGCAGTTCGTGGATGATTTCCAGCTGGCGGTCGAACGGCACATAGCCGCCGGTCGAGTAGCCAAAGCCGGGTCGGTCGATCGCGATCGTGCGATGCCCGCCCAGCAGCGGCGTCACGTCTTCCCAGTCCTCGGCGGTCCCGGGCAGTCCGTGGATGAGCACTACGGGTGTCCCGGCCCCCGGGTGTTCGATGTAGTGGATGCGCAGCTTGCCCACTTGGATGAACGAGCCGGTTGGCTTGGGCTCAGCGGGCAGACGCCCGTAGGTCCAATTGAGCACGACGACCGCGAGCGCGAGTACGCCGAAGAGGATGAGCAGGATTCTCTTGACGGGGATTCGAGCGGGCACGGGCGGATAGTAGTGTGCGAATCGCTGCCGGTGAGCGTTCCTGTCCGAGAGTTTGGGATAGATGTCCGGCCTCGGCGAAGCAGGTCTCGATGCGTCTGCTTTCGGTATGGTCCGGCGTCGTGCCGCAAGATCCTGTCGAGCTGTTGCGCGGGCTGATCCGGTTCGACACGACCAATCCACCGGGCAATGAGGCTCAGTGTGTCGGGTGGATCAAGGATCTCTGCGACGGAGCTGGCCTGCTGACGAGGATCTTGGCCAAGGACGCCGCACGGCCGAACCTGCTGGCGCGGCTGCCCGGTCGGGGTGCCGCGCCGCCGTTCCTGCTCCAGGGTCACGTCGACGTGGTCACGACAGACGGCCAGAGCTGGCGCCACGATCCATTCGGCGGCGAGCTGATCGGAGGCGAGGTTTGGGGCCGGGGCGCCCTGGACATGAAGGGCGGCGTGGCGATGATGCTCGGGGCGATCCTGCGGCTCGCCGAGTCCGCTGAGCCCCCACCGGGCGACGTGCTGTTGTGCGTGCTCTCAGATGAGGAGAATCTGGGGCCGTACGGCGCACGCTTTGTAGTTGAGGAGCACCCCGAGCTGTTCGAGGGCATCAAGCACGCTCTCGGTGAGTTTGGTGGCGCGCGCACTGAGATGGCGGGTCTGAGCACTTACCCGATTCAGGTGGGCGAGAAGCAAGTGTGCTGGTCGCGCGCCACCATCCGCGGGCCCGGTGGCCACGGCTCGATCCCGATGCGTGGCGGTGCGATGGCGAAGCTTGCCCGGTTGCTGAGCGCGCTGGATACGCGGCGACTCCCGGTGCACATAACCGAGATTCCACGGTCGATGATCGAGACTGTTGCGGCTGCGCTGCCCGCCGGCGGTCGAGAGCTGGCCGACGGGCTGCTCGACCCCGAGCGCACCGACGCGACGCTCGACATGCTCGGCGAGGCCGGCCAGACGCTCGATCCGATGTTCCACAACACGGTCAACGTCACTGTCGTGCGAGGCGGCACCAAGGTCAATGTGATCCCGAGCGAATTGCAACTCGAGCTCGACGGGCGTCTGCTTCCCGGACAGACCGCGGACGATCTCTTCCGCGAGCTGCGTGAGCTGGCGGATGACCCGGACCTCGAGCTGGAGGCAATGAGCTATGAGCCGGTATCCGATCGGGTGGACCTGTCCCTGATGGGGCTGCTGAGCGACGTGCTCACCGCCGCCGACCCTGACGCCGTGCCGTTGCCGATGCTCATGCCAGGTCTCACCGACGGTCGCTTCTTCGCCCGGCTTGGAATCCAGACCTATGGTTTTCTGCCGATGCGCCTTCCGGCGGAGATGAAGTTCGCGAGCCTCATCCACGCGGCTGACGAGCGCGTGCCGGCGCAGGAGATCGGCTGGGGCACCGACCGCATCTGCGAGGTGCTGACACGGTACAGGTAGCGAACGGGACCGCCGCGCCGCCATCCGGCACGCTGGGAACTGCTCCCAACTGCTGGCTTCGCCTTTGACTTCGCCGCGCCCGGCGCACAGCACCAAGCTCGATCGGACTATTGCCGCCGCGAGCGCTCCTCCCCGAGCCGCTCGAAGATCTCGGCCAACTGGCGGTGGTAGGCGATGCCGCCCACGAGCGTCGTGTGGGCGCCGCGCCACCTGTCCTCGATGGCTCCGTTGGGCGCGCACTCCAGCGCCTCCATGTACCCCTCCAACTCAGCGAGCTTGGCGCGGTGCCAGGCTCCTCGTCCCGCGAACACCACCTGCGGGTCTGCTCCGGCGAATACCTTCAGCAAGCCCTCGTCGCGATATTGCGAAGGTGGCGCGCCGGGAGCGTCGGCCCACGTTCGCAGTGCCGCACGCCCTGCGTCGGTGAGCGCATAGCGCTTGCGTCTGCGCCCGCCACGCTCCTGGCTGTGCGAGAGATAGCCGGCCTCGGCCAGGCGCGCCGGCTCGTCGTAGAAAGTCGTGTGCGGGACCGGCCAGAAGTTCTCGATCGTATGCTCGAGCGCCTGCTTGAGCTCATACGGCGTCGCCTCGCCGAAAGTGTCGAGCAGGCTCATCACCGCATACGAGGTGGTGGTGAGACGAAACGTCTTGCTTTGCGCAGGCATGTCTTGGGTGGGCTTGCTTTCCATAGTTCGTTCTGTATAGTTCGACTCGAACTATAGAGCGTGCGTCCCGTTCAGGTGGGGGCGTGCCTGTGCGAGGAGCTGAAACAGATGGCCGATCAACCGCATGCAGAGAACATCCTCTCCGACGCCCCGGACCACGACGCCGGTCCCTCCAGCGGCACGCCCACCCGCTCGGACTATGACGTGGCGGTCGTGGGCGCGAGCCTCGCCGGATGCGCCACGGCGATCTTGCTCGCCCGCTCAGGCGCGCGCGTCGCGCTCTTGGAGAAGAGTCCCGACCCGCAGGCCTACAAGAGGATTTGCACGCATTACGTCCAATCCTCGGCCATCGCGACGCTCGAGCGGCTGGGACTGATCGAGCCGATGATGCAGGCGGGAGCGATACGTTCGCGTATCCGCATGTGGACGCGTTGGGGTGTGATCGAGCCGCCTCCACGGAGCAGGGTTCCCGCCGGGATCAACCTGCGCCGCGAGAAGCTCGATCCGCTGATTCGTGAGATGGCCGCCGCGACTCCCGGCGTCGAGCTGCTGCTTGGGCACACCGTGCAGGAGTTGCTGCGCGAAGGCGAGCGGATATCCGGCGTGCAGGCGCGCGACTCCCACGGACAGACGGTCGATCTGCGCGCCCGACTGGTGGTCGGCGCCGACGGTCGCGACTCGCGCGTGGCGAAGCTGTCGGGGGTACGCACGCGCAGCGTGCCGCATGCGCGCATCGCCTACGGTGGCTACTACGAAGGCCCCGCATACGAGGGCGCGCCCGCCGCGACCCTGTGGATGATGGATCCCAACATGGTCGGCGCGTTCCCCACCGACGACGGGCTCACGTTCTACGCGGTGATGCCCACCAAGCAGCACCTGCCCGAATTCCGCGCCGACCCGCAGGCGGCGCTCGAGAAGATGGTCTCCGAGGTCCCGCAGGCTCCGCCGATCCTCGCCTCGCGCCTGACCCAGCCCGTGCAGGGCAAGGTCGACATGACCAACGTCATGCACACGCAGACCGCCCACGGGCTCGCGCTGGTCGGTGACGCCGCCGGCGCGCTCGACCCACTGTGGGGCATCGGCTGCGGCTTCGCGCTACAGACCTCCGAGTGGCTCGCCGACAGCGTCGCGCCGGCGCTGGGCGGCGCCGAGCCGTTGGAACGGGGGCTCAAGCGCTATCGCCGCCGCCACGCGCGTGGGCTCGCCGGCCACACGCGCATGATCCTCGACTACGCGGGCGGACGCAAGATCAACGCGGGAGAGAAGCTGCTGTTCTCCGCGGCCAGCTACGACGCGCGCACCGGCCGGGTGTTCGAGGCGTTCGGAGCGCGCCACATCGGGCCGGTGCGGATGCTCGCCACGGGAGTGCCGCTCGCCGCGTTGGCGCACGCGCGACGCTCTATCGGAACAGGTCCTCGTCGAGCGGGCGCAGCAGCGCAGCCGCTCCCGGCCCCTCCTCCTCGCTGACGAAGCGCGCCAGCCCCTCGACGATCACGACCGGCTCGCGCGAGTCCTTGGCGCGCGCGAGATCGGCGGTGGCGGCGATCATGTCGGCCACCGCCAACCAGGTGGCGCGCAGCTCCAGGCCGACGCTGTCGCTGCGACCGCGCCAGTCCTCCAGTGGCGCGAGGCCGGCGCAGCCGATCGCGACATCGCATTGACCGTGGCGCCAGGCGCGACCGAAGCTGTCGCTGATCAGCACTCCCACACGCGCGCCCGTGAGCTCGTGAAGGCGCTCGCGGATCGCACGAGCCGAAGCGTCAGGGTCGCGCGGGAGCACGATCAGCGTCTCCGAGTCGGCCGAGTTGGAGGCGTCCACGCCGGCGTTGGCACACACGAAGCCGTGCTTGGTGCGGCAGATCAGCACCCCATTTGCCTCGCGCAAGATCTCCTCGGACTGGTCGAGCACGACCTGCACGGCGCGCGGATCCTTGTGCTGCTCCGCGGCGATGCTCTCCGCGCGCGCCCGCGGGGTCACTCCCCGCAGATCCACCACCGCGCCCTCCGCCTTGGAGACGGCCTTGTGGGCGATCGCCACGATCTGGCCGTCGGCCAATGGGCTCATCTCCGGCTCGGCGTCGATGGCGGCCGCGATCAGCTCGCCCAGGTCCGTCCCGGCGGCGATCTCGGGCAGCCCGCTCAGGCCGCGGGCAGAGATGACGCTCACAGGCTCAGGCTGCTCTTGTGGTCGTGCTTGGATCGGTTGGCGTCGCTTTGCTAGTGCGATCCTTGGTCTCGGCCCGCGCGAGCACCGCGCGCGTACGGGGAGCCCTGACGTGCTCGCCTGCCAACCGCTCCTGCAACGCCGCCAGATCCTCACCTGTGTCGATATCGAGCAGCAGCGACGCCGGCTGCGCGATCCGCCACTTCACACCGGACTTGGTTGCCAGCCGCTCGTGACGGGTGCGACTGTCGGGTCCGAAGCTGGGGGAGAGGGCATCGGGAGGGCTCAGCAGCAGCCCGTTGGTGCCCTTGCCGTGGCGGTCGGGCACGATCACGACTTCCGGATCTACGCTCTCCCGCGGCGTATCGGCCACAAGCAGCTCCACGAGCTCATCCGGGTCGAGCGTCGGGCAGTCTCCCGGCACGCAAAGGGCTCGCTCGAAGCTCGCTCGCAGTGCGTGCGCAAGACCGAGCGAGGCGGCCGCGCTCTGGCCTTGCTCGGCGGTGTCCTCCACTACGACAGCATCGATGTAGAGGGCGGCGGCAGCTACAGAAGGCTCGCACGTGACCACGATCGTGGTGTCGATCGCAGGGCATTCGCGCAGTGAGCTGAGGACGTCGCCGACCATTGCCCGCGCGAGGTTCGCTCGCAGCGACTCGGCGACGCTTTCGCCCAATCGCTGCTTGGCGAGCGGGAAGCGCTTCACGGGGAGGATCGCGGCAGTGCGCATGCGCTCTGAGAGGCTACCCGGACAGCGACTCGGCGAACGCGAGTGTCTGCTCGGCCACGTGAACGCGGGCGGCCGCGTCGGGCATGGCCGTATCGATCGCGAGCGTCGCGAGGCCGTTCACGTGCTCGTCGGCGACGATCCCATCGAGCAGGCCGGGTGCGACCGCCTCATAGAACGCGGTCACTCCCGTGGCGCTCACTGGCTGGTCGTAGGCGGTCAGGAATGCGGCGGTCGGACCCTTGAGGACCTTGCCGCCCACGATCGGGCTGACGCAGACCACCGGCGCGGCGAGTTCGGCGAGCGTCTTGCCCAGCACGTGCAGGATCGGCCAGATCGAGATGACCGGATTGCTGGGGCCCACGATTACCGCACGCGCCTCGGTCAGCACCGTGAGCACCTCGGGTGTGGGGTGAGGTGGAGGGCCCGTTTTCGGAGGCCCCCCCGCGTGCGCGGGGGGCACGTCATCTATGAGGCCATCCGGATCGACCGTCGAGGTACGCCCGGCAGGGGTGTCGCCGGCCGGCGTAGCCAAGTGCGCTTGCGCCGGCACGGCGAATGCCACCTCGTGCACCTGACCTTCAGCGCGATCGCGGATCATGAACTGCTGGAAGTCGCGCCAGCCGGTGTCGCTGCGCACATGCGTACGCAGCTGCTCGTCGCACATCGGTAGCACGCGCGCACACACGCCGATCGCTGCGTTCAGTCTTGCGAGTGCCTCGGTGGGGCGTAGCCCTTCGTCCTCCATGCGCCGGCGCTCCAAGCACCATGCAAGGTCGCGGTCGCCGAGGTTGAACCACACATCGGTGCCGAGTGCGCGCAGAGCGTCCATGACGGCAAAGGTGTCGCCCTCGATGCCCCAGCCGCGCTCGTCGATGAGGTCGGCAAGCCAGAAGGAGACGAGGTCGGGGTCGGGGGAGACGTGGGAGCCGTAGATGTCGATGTCATCGCCCGTGTTGGCGATCACGACCAGACCGTCCGCTCCGACCACGTCAAGCATGCCGCGCGCGAGCTTTGCCCCGCCGGTGCCTCCGGCGAGCACCACGACCGGTCCGCGCGAGTCGCTCACTCCCAGGAGTCGTCGGGCAGGCCGGTGATGCGGACGCCGGCGTGACATTTGTGCTTGGCGTTGATCGAGATCATCAGGGCTGTCATCGACTCGGCGATGCGCGCCATCTCCAGGCGCCCACAGTCCACGCAGCGCAGCCCGTCGATTCGCTGGAGCAAAAGCGCCGCGCGACGCTTGTCCTCGCGCAAGTCGCCGCAGATGAGCACGTCCTGGGCAAGGTCGTGGTCCAGGTCTGTCAGCGAGGCGGCGGACACCGTGTGTAGGGCTGAGACGACTCTCACCCCGGCGGGCACCATCTCCAGGGCGGCTTGTGCGGCCGAGCCCTGCCATACGCCGAGCATGCGCGTTGCGCGGCCGCTTACTGCTGCGGCGAGCGGGACGGTGGCGTCGATCAACAGCTGGCCCTCGCACAGGGACCCCTTGATGTTTTTGAGCGTCTCGGACTGGCTGCGGAAGGGGACACTCAGGATAATCGTGTCCGCGGCCTCTACGGCCTGCGCGTTCTCGGCGCCCGTGAAGCCACCATCCGGCACGGCCGCACGCGCACGGTCGGCCGCCTCGATTGCACGGCCCTCTTCGCGCGATCCGATCACGACTGGCACGCCGGCCTGCCCAAGACGAACCGCCAAGCCGAAGCCGAGCGCTCCCGATGCTCCGATGATTGCGACGGGGTCGGTGGGGGAGGCGGCCACGGCGGCGGAGTATAGGACGGCGAGGGCGTCTCTTACCGGCGAGCGGATCGGCACGGCCGGCTGAAGGCGGGCCTCCTCGCCGCTCGACCCGTATGCTCCACGAATGCGATTCGAGGGCAAGACTGCACTCGTCACCGGCGGAGCGTCGGGAATCGGCGCCGCCACTGTGAGGCTGCTCGCCGCCGAGGGCGCCCGCGTGGCGATCGGCGACGTCAACGAGGACGGCGCCCGTGAGATCGCAGGCGAGCTCGACGGTGTCGGCTGCAAGCTCGACGTCACCGACGTGGCCTCGGTACGCGCCGCGGTGGCCACGGTCGAGGAGCAACTCGGCCCAGTGGACGTGCTCGTCAACAACGCTGGCACGGACCTCTTCTCCTACTTCGTCAACAGCGATGAGGGCCTGTGGGACTTCGTCCTGGGAGTCAACCTGCGCGGGGTGCTGGCGGTCACGCATGCAGTGCTTCCCTCCATGCAGGAGCGCCGTACGGGCGCGATCGTAAACGTCTCGAGCGAGGCGGGCCGCGTCGGCTCGCAGGGCTCGGCTGTCTATTCCGCCGCCAAGGCCGGCGTGATCGGCTTCACCAAGGCGATCGCGCGCGAGTCGGCGCGCTACCGCGTGCGCTGCAACGCCGTGGCTCCGGGGCCGATCGAGACGCCGTTGCTCAATGCCGCGCCCAAGCTGCTCGGCGAGTTGGGGGAGCGACTCAAGCAGGGCATGGTCAACCAGACGGTCCTGCATCGCTCCGGCGAGCCGGAGGAGGTTGCGGCAGCGATCTCCTTCCTGGCTTCGGAGGACGCTTCGTATGTGACGGGCCAGACGCTGAACGTCAGCGGTGGTCTCTCCATGTGGTGATCCCTCAGAAAGTGGATATCAGGGAGGTCGGCCCGCGCGACGGCTTTCAGAACGAGCCGGAGACCATCCCCACCGAGCGCAAGGTCGAGCTGATCGACATGCTCGCTCGCACCGGCTTGCATCGCCTGGAGGTCACGAGCTTCGTGCGCCCCGATGTGATCCCGCAACTGGCCGACGCCTCCGAGGTGCTGGCGCGGATCGATGTACCCGAGGAGGTCGCGGTCGGCGTGCTCATCCCCAACGAGCGAGGCCTGGAGCGGGCCTTGGAGGCGCGCGAAGGGCTTTCGCGAGAGCGGCCGGCCTTCGATGAGATCAACGTCTTCTTGTCAGCTTCTGAGTCGCACAACCGCCACAACGTCAACCGCTCTGTCGAGGAGTCGTTGGCGTCGCTCGAAAAAGTGCTGCCCCTCGCGCGCGCAAGGAGCCTGCGCTGCGAGGCGGTCATTTCCACGTCCTTCGGCTGTCCCTACGAGGGCCACGTGCCGCCCGAGCGGGTGCTCGAGATCGCGAGGCGCTTGCGCGATGCGGGCGCGCAGGAGATCGGCTTTGGCGACACCACGGGTATGGCCAACCCGGTGCAGGTGGGGGCCTTCTTGGACCAGGCGTTCGAGTCGCTTGGCGCCTTGCCAGGCGGCAGTCTCGACAAGGGGGGTGTGCAGCTCACCGCGCATTTCCACAACACCCGCGGTCAGGGACTTGCCAACGTGTTGGCAGCGCTACAAGCAGGCGTTGCGAGTTTTGAGTCGAGCTTCGGTGAGCTCGGCGGCTGTCCCGTACCTCCTGGTGCGACGGGCAACATCGCCAGCGAGGATCTAGTCTCGATGCTGCACGGGATGGGCGTCTCCACGGGCATCGACCTCGACGCACTGCTTGCCTGTGCTCGTCGTGTTCAGGACGTGCTCGGGCGCCCGCTCGGCTCGCACACGCTGGTGGCCGGTCCTATTGACTGGCGCTAGTCGCCTGCTCGCGCATCGCCGCCACGCAATACTCCTGCACCGACACCTCCATCTCCAACGTCTGCGCAAGCGCGGGCCGGGCCGAGGCGTCGATCACGCGCTTGGCGCGTCCCACCGCCACGTGTGAGTTGGCCAGCAGCTCGTCCACCAGCGCCTGCGTCGCCTGCTCCAGCTCCTCGGGCGCGACGACTCTGTTGAGCAGTCCGATGCGCTCGGCCTCGGCCGCGTCGATCGTGCGGCCGGTCATGATCAGCTCCTTGGCTCGGCCGAGGCCGACAACGGCCGGCAGGCGTGTCGAGCCGCCCACGTCGGGGATGATCCCGAACTTCACCTCTGGAAGCCCAAGTTGGGCGTCGCTCGAGGCAATGCGCAGATCGCAGCCGAGCGCTACCTCGAGCGCCCCACCCACGCAGGTCTTGTGGATCTGGCAGATGACCGGCTTGGGCATCGCTTCGGCTAGATTTGGGCATTCCAGGAACGTGCTCCTGAAGGGACGCAAGTTGCCCGGTTTACTGGCCGACGCCATCAGCTCGCAGAGGTCCACGCCGGCTGAGAACACCGGACCCTCGCCGCGCAGCACCACACAGTGCACAGACTCGTCGGCTGTCGCCTCTCGTAGCTCGTCCGCGAGCGCGCGCAGCAGCTCCTGGCTCATCGCGTTGCGCTTCTCGGGACGGTTCAGGACGATATGGCGCGCCGCTCCGCGGTCTTCTGTGGTGACGATGCTCATGGCTCAGCTCAGATCCAGAACTTGGGTGGGCGCTTCGATCTTGCCGTCGTGATTCTCGCTTGGCACGATCGCCGTGCCGACAGCGAAGAACTCGATCGTATGGCTGCCCCAGCCGTGGCTCTTCTCCTGCAGGTCGACGCCGACGATGCCCTCTGCACTCAACGTTTGCGCCTCTGACTGCATGCGCTCCATTGCAAGCTCGCGAGCGTCGTAAAGAGCCTGGGTGAAGTTCGACAGCTCCACGTTGCGCCCGGTTTGTGCCATCGACTTGAGCATCCCCCGGTGTGCCACGTGGTAGACGCAGCTGCCCATCACCATCCCCACGGGACGGTGTCCGGTGCGCAGCAGCGTCCAGAAGTCCTGACCGGAGAGGTCGCTGGTGAAGGGGCGCCCGTTGGGAGCCCGGTGCAGCACGCCCTCGCGGTGCTTGACTGCCGTGCCGATCGCAATGAACTCGGCCATGTCCTGGCCCCACTCGTAGCGGCCGATGTCCAGGCGCACGCCGACCACGCCGTCGGCGCCGAGCTGATCGGCCTCCTCCTCCATGCGTGTCATCGCCAGCTGGCGAGCGCCGTACATGGCTTCGGAGAGGACCGTCATCTCCTGACTCTTCTTCCAGCCGGCCACCTGGATGCCGATGTGGTAGATCGAGCTGCCGACGACCAGCCCGACGGGATCGAAGCCGGCCTGCTTGATCAGCAGGAACTCGTTCACGCTCAGGTCGGACGTGAACAGCCCCGCACGGTTCTGCTGCAGGCGCGCCCTGCCCGCCTCGGGAACTCCCTCGAGCGACGTGGGGTCGTAGGTGCTCTCGCTCTCGTCGACGTCGCTCATGCCGCTGCTCCTCGTGTCGGGTTCATGCTGTGCTCCTCTAGGTCGTCAAGTCGACAATGGTCTCGGGCGCACACGGAATCGTCGCGCGGTCCTCGCGGATCGCGGTGCCGATCGCGTGGAAGGTCACCATCAGCCCGCCACGCGAATACGTGCCGGCGCCGACCGTCGTCCGTTGGATGCCGTGCGCGATGCGTACGCCGATCACGCCGCTCGCGTTGAGCTTTGCCGCCTGGTGGGTCAGGCGGGAGACGACGCTCTCGCGGGCGCTATAAACCCCCTGAGTGAATTCGGGCAGCTCCTGGTTCTGGGTGAAGCCCATGCCGCCAACGCCGCTCATCATCTGCGTCGAATAGGACGCGCCGACGAAGAACACCGAGCTCCACGCAACCACCCCGAGCGGCTCCACGCCGGCGCTGAGAAGCTTGGCGTAGTCGACGACCGACAGCTCCGTCAGGACGGGGGCGCCGCGCCGACGCTGTCCGCTACCGACCGTCGGACCGTCGCCGCTACTCTGTTCGCCACTGGGTCGCGTGCCACCGGGTTTGGCGGCGTCTCCGTGCCGGATGGCCGTGCCGATCACCACGTACTCGATCGCGTTTTCTGCCCAGTCGTGCTCGCCGGTGCGCAGATCCACGCCCACCACGGCGTCCGCCCCCAGATGGCCCGCCTCCTGTGCGAGGCGCCCCAGCGCGAGTTCGCGCACCTCGTTCCAAGCTTCTGAGAGCGCCTGCATCTCGAACATGAAGCCGCCGCCCATCGCCGATGGCCACGGCGTCGACTGGTAGCCGACCTGGTAGATAGAGCTGCCCATCACCTGCGAGACAGGCTTCAGGCCCAATTGGTGGCAAAGCGCGAAGTCTCCGACCGACAGGTCGGAGGTGAAGGCGCCGCCGCGCTCGCCGAGCTCGCGCAAGCGCCGCTCGGCTGCCAGCGGTATTCCGCCGGCTTCAACGCGCTTGAGCGACTCCTCCTGCTCCTGTTCGTCCTCCACGAGACGCTCGCTCATAGGACGACCTTTGGTCGTTGAGCGGTGAGGCGGCTCATCCGACCAGCTTCTCGAGCGCCGCGCGCGCCTCAGCGCTGCGCTCGGCCTCTTCGCGCAGTTGGGCAGCCAACTCGCTGACCCACTGTCCCGCGTCGAGCTGCTCGCGCTTGATCGCGATACCGCCGACCTTGCGCTCGCGGCTGCCCTGCACGCGATCGCCCTCGACGGTCAGTTCATATGAAGTCTCACCGAGGTTCACCTCGACTCGCCGGACCTGCTTCTCGCCACGCCCGAGCAAGCCGCCACCGCGGCGCTCGACCCGCGTACGCGCGGGCAACGAACTCTCGAGCTTGCTCGCGAGCACGGCCACCGAGATGCGCAGATCCGAACCATCGGCACGCAGCCCGGCCGCGGAGAGGTCGAAGTCATCCTCGGCAGACATCTATTGGAAAGGCTACTCCCACGTCTGTCAAGAACGTGCGGTCCCCTGCCTGCTGCGTGATCTACATTTGAGATATGCCAGATCCTGGCCAACTGCGTGTATCCGATGCGGAGCGTGAGCGCCTTGTCGAGGAGCTGCACGAGCACACGGTCGCGGGCCGGCTCACAGCCGAGGAGTACGAGCAGCGCCTGGAGGCCGTCTACGCCGCGCGTACGCGTGCAGATCTGGATGCTCAGCGCGCCGACCTCCCAGTCAGTTCGCTTGCCGCCCAGCTAGCGCTGGTGGAGCGCAAGTCGAAGCTTAGGCGGCGCTTGGTGCATGAGGCCGGCGGTTCGGTCACTTTGTCGCTGATCTGTGTCGGCGTCTGGGTCGCAGCGGGCGCCAGCGGCGCTTTCTGGCCTATCTGGGTGATCCTTTTCACGCTGCTGCCGGCGCTGCGCGACGGCTTCATGCTCCTGGGTCCGGGCTCGGACATCGATGTCGTGGAGGCGCGCCTGCAGGCCCGTCACGAGCGCAACTTGGCACGCGAGCATCGCCGCTCCCGGCGTCGCCGCCTGTTGCCCTAGATGGCCTATCGATAGGCTCAGCTGCGCATGAGCGATCTGCGCCAAGCAACTGACCGTGCGCTCTCCGGTGGACCCGAGCGTCACCGCGAGAAGGCCCTGGAGCAGGGCAAGCTACCGGTGCGTGAGCGCGTGGCTTTGCTGCTGGACGACGGCTCGTTCTCCGAGGAGGCTCTGCTGGCCAATTGGGACGAAGAGGGACTCGGCGCCGACGGAGTCGTCACGGGCGTTGGCACGATCGACGGGCGGCCCGTGGCGCTGATGGCCAACGACCCGACCGTCAAGGCCGGCTCGTGGGGGCCGAAGACGGTCGAGAAGATCCTGCGTATTCAGGAGCGCGCCGCCAACCTGTGCATACCGATGGTCTATCTCGTGGACTCGGCGGGGGCACGCATCACCGAGCAGGTGCAGATGTTCCCCGGGCGGCGAGGGGCGGGACGTATCTTCTTCAACCAGGTGCGCATGTCCGGCGTGGTGCCGCAGGTGTGCGTGCTGTTCGGGCCGAGTGCCGCGGGAGGCGCCTACATCCCCGCTTTCTGCGACATCGTGATCATGCGCGACGGCAACGCTTCGATGTATCTGGGCTCGCCGCGCATGGCCCAGATGGTGATCGGCGAGGACGTCACACTTGAGGAGATGGGCGGCGCGCGCATGCACACCGGCGTCTCCGGCTGTGCTCATCAACTGGTCAAGTCAGACGAGGAGGGCATAGTTTTCGCGCGACGCTATCTCTCCTACTTTCCGAGCAATTGGGAGACCCACCCGCCTACCCGCTCACCCACGCACCCGCCCACACAATCGTCGCCGTCCGCTGTCGAGCACGGAGCCGGAGCTCCCGCTGATGGGTTCGACATCGGCGAGTTGATCCCGGCCGACGAGAACAAGCCGTTCGACATGCTGTCCCTGATCGAAGCGGTCATCGACGAGGACTCGCTGCTGCAAGTCCACTCGCGCTGGGCCAAGGAGCTGATCGTCGGTTATGCGCGCCTGGATGGCCGGGCTATCGGGATCGTTGCCAACCAGCCCAAGCACAAGGGCGGGGTCTTGTTCTCAGACTCGGCCGACAAGGCTGCGCGCTTCATTTGGGCCTGCAATGCGTTCAACATTCCGCTGCTGTTCCTCGCCGACGTGCCTGGCTTCATGATCGGTACGCAGGTCGAGCGTCAGGGCATCATCCGTCACGGCGCGAAGATGATCAGCGCCGTCGCGGAAGCCACGGTCCCGAAGATCTCGGTGATCGTGCGCAAGGCCTACGGTGCCGGGCTCTACGCGATGGCCGGTCCAGCTTTCGACCCGGACTGCTGCATCGCGCTGCCAAGCGCCTCGATCGCGGTGATGGGGCCGCAGGCCGCCATCAACGCCGTCTACTACAACCAGCTGCAAGCGATTCCCGACAGCGACGAGCGGGCGACCAAGACCGAGGAGCTCAGGCGTGAGTACGCCGAGGACATCGACTTGCTGCACCTTGCCTCCGAGCTGGTTATCGACGCCGTCGTCGAGCCCGAGCAGCTACGAGCCGACCTGATCCGGCGCTTCGCTCATGCCGAGAGCAAGCGGCGTGAGTGGCCCGCTAAGCGCAATCCGGTGACACCCGTCTAGCATTCGAGCAATGGACGGCACCGACCTAGCGTTCGCCGGCATCGCCGGACAGGCCGAGCTGATCGCCACCGGTGAGGTCTCCTCACGTGAGCTGGTCGAGCTCTACCTCGAGCGGATCGAGCGCTTCGACGGGCAGCTGAACGCCTTCCGCGTCGTGTTTGCCGAGCGCGCGCTGCTCGAGGCCGATCAGGCCGACGCGCGCCGCGGCGCCGGAGGTGGGCGCCCCCTGCTCGGTGTGCCGATCGCCGTCAAGGACGACATCGATGTTGCCGGCGAGGTAACCGCACTTGGCAGCAACGCCCATGGCGACGTCGCCGCATCCGCGGATGCCGAGATTGTGCGCAGGCTGCGCGAGGCCGGCGCGATCGTGATCGGCAAGACCAACGTCCCCGAGCTGTGCATCTGGCCGTTCACCGAGACGCCCACCTTCGGCGCGACGCGCAACCCCTGGGACCTGCAGCGGGCTCCGGGGGGCTCCAGCGGCGGCAGTGGGGCGGCGGTCGCCGCTGGCCTCATCGGTGCCGCGCTCGGCTCCGATGGCGCCGGCTCGATCCGTATCCCCTCGGCCTGGTGCGGGCTGTTCGGGCTCAAGCCCCAGCGCGGGCGTGTCTCGATGGCGCCCAAAGCCGAGGCGTGGTTTGGCATGTCGGTCAACGGGGTGCTCAGCCGTTCGGTGATCGACACGGCGCTCTTCCACGATGTCGGCTCCGGTTCGGCTCCAGTGGATCGCGACCGTCCCGAGCCGCCTTCGGTCTCGTTCCTGTCCGCTGCGCGTACCCCGCCAGGCAAGCTGCGCATAGCCTTCTCGACCAAGATCCCGCCGCTGGTCATCGCGCGCCTCGATGGCGACGCGCGCCGCGCTCTGGATGAGACGGTCGAGCTGTTGCGCTCGCTCGGGCACGACGTCAAAGAGCAGGATCCCGACTACGGCTTCGACACGATGCCCGCCGTGCTGATGCGCTACCTGCGTGGGATTCATGAGGAAGCCAATGCGCGTCCGTATCCCGAGCGCCTGTCGCGCCGCACGCGCTCGATGTCGGCGCTCGGGGCACTCGTACCGCCGACATTGCTGGAGCGCTCCCGCGCCGCCGAGCACACGCTCGCGGACAAGCTCAACCGCGTATTGGTCGATCACGACGTACTGATCACGCCGACGACCGCGCAGCCGCCACCGCGGATCGGCCAGTACGATGGGCGCGGGGCGCTGTGGACGCTGAACGCGGTGACGGCGCTGGTCCCTTACAACGCTCCGTGGAACCTCACGGGCCAGCCAGCCGCTTCGGTGCCGGCCGGTTTCGGCGCGGATGGCCTGCCGCGCGGCGTGCAGATCGTCGGGCGCCCTGGCGCCGAGACCACGCTGCTCTCGCTTGCCGGCCAGCTCGAGGCGGAGCGCCCCTGGGCGCAGCATCGCCCCGACGCGTTCGCGTGAGCCAAGCCGAGCTGCTGGAGATCGCGGTTGGGCTTGCGCGCGACGCCGGCGCGCTGCTGCTCGAGCGCTTCCAGGGCGGTCATGAGCGGGCGCTCGCCAGTAAGAGCACGCCCACCGACCTGGTCAGCGAGGCCGATCTCGCCTCTGAGCGTCTGATCCGCGAGACGCTCGCTCGGCTATGCCCGGCTGACGGCATCCTCGGTGAGGAGGGGGGAGGCACGCAGGGCTCAAGCGGTCTCACCTGGGTGGTAGATCCGCTCGACGGCACCGTCAACTTCCTCTTCTCGATTCCGCAGTGGTGCGTCAGTGTGGCCGTCGCTGACGAGTACGGCTCGCTTGTGGGGACGATTTATGACCCATGTCGTGGCGAGTTGTTCGTCGCCACGCGCGACGGAGACCCGTTGTTGAACGGCGCCCCGATCGCAGCATCCGATCGCACAGAGCTTTCAAGCGCGATGGTCGCCACCGGCTTTGCCTACGACGCCTCCGTGCGCGCCGCCCAAGCCGAGGTCTTTGCCGGCCTCCTCCCACGCGTACGCGACATCCGCCGCTTCGGCTCGGCCGCGCTCGACTTGGCGTGGACTGCCTGCGGACGCTACGACGCCTACTTCGAGCGCACGGTCAAGCCTTGGGATATCGCGGCAGGCACGCTGATTTGCGAGCGGACAGGTCTTACCGTGCAAGAGTTGCCGGAGCGGGAGGGGTTGCCGCCGGGGGTGCTCGCCACAGTACCCGCGCTCGCCGCCGAGCTGTTTGAACTGGTCGGCTGAAACGCTTGCGACAGCCGCGCGGAGCTGCAGTCAGACCGTTGTCTCTCGCGCCTATCGATTCGATGCGGCGGGTGGGAATCGAACCCACACGCCCTTTCGGACAATGCCTTTTGAGAGCATCGCGTCTACCGTTCCGCCACCGCCGCAACGGATTCCAATAGTACGCTAGACCGGTCGCGCCAGCGCGTCACGCTCGGTACGCGGGTCCAGTTGCTCCAGCTCGATGTTCCAGCCTTGCTGGAAGCCACGCATCGCGAACGCGATCAGCAGGATCTGCACCGGGATGATCACGAGCGTGAGCACTCCGAGCAGCCCGGCGCCCAGCGTCGGCTGGGCGAAGCCGACCTTGTTGCGCGCGAACCAGCTTGGCGCGGCGACGAGCGCGAACACGAGCAGTATCAGCGCGAGCGCGGCCGCCATCGGCAGCACGCCGCGGCTCCAGCGGGCGGCGAAGTAGGCCATCAGCATGTAGACGATCGCCCAGGCCAGCAGAATCGGGATACCGCCTTCGAGCGTTCCCCAGCCGCCGATCGTGACGATCAGGATCAAAGCGGTGGATACAAGCAGCAGCAGCACGACCGTTGCGCGCGTCGCCTGGGCCACCGGCTTGCCCCGGTTTGGATGCGTGATGATCACGCCCGGCTCCCCACTTCTCTCCCCACTGGATGCCATCGCAGCATTGACCATACAATCTAGGGCGGTCCTCACGCAACCCCGCGGGCGTGGTGGAACTGGTAGACACGCTGGCCTTAGGAGCCAGTGGGCTTATGCCCTTGGGGGTTCGAGTCCCTCCGCCCGCACCTCGAGCGAGAGAGCGATGCGCTCTGGCGAGTGCGCCATACGGCCAGACAGGGCAGCCGCGAGCAGGTCAGCCGGCGATCAGCGCCGCGGGCTGGGCCAATGCCTCTTCGGCTGCGCGCACCGCCTCGATGAAGATCTCGACTCCGGTGAGCAGCAGTTCGCGTGTGATCACAAGCGGCGGTAGGAAGCGCGCGACGTTGCCGTAGTGGCCGCCCACCTCGATGATCACGCCCTTGCGAAAGCACTCGGTGCGGATCTGAGCGGCCATCTCAGGCCACGGTGCCTTGGTGCCGCGGTCCTTGACGAGCTCGATGCCGATCATCAGGCCGCGGCCGCGCACGTCGCCGACGGAGGGCAGAGTGTCCTGCGCTTCGCGCAACAGGCCGAGCGTCAGCTCGCCGAGGATCGCCGCGTGGGCGGCCAGATCGACCTCCTGCATGAACTCGATTGCCGCCAGGCCGGCCACCATCGCCACCTGGTGGCCGCGAAAGGTGCCGATGTGGGCGCCCTGCTTCCAGGTGTCGAGCTTTGAGTCATACGCGATGCAGGAGATCGGGTAGCCGATCCCGCCGAGCGCCTTGGAGAGGGTGATCACGTCGGGCTGAACCCCGTCGTGCTCGCACGCGAACATCGTGCCGGTCCTCGAGAAGCCGGTCTGGATCTCGTCGCAGATGAGCGGCACGTCGTGCTTGCGGGTGATCGCGCGCACCTTGCTCAGGTAGCCGTCGGGCGGGACGATCGTGCCGCCCTCGCCCTGGACCGGCTCGATCAGCACCGCCGCCGGGTGGGGGATGCCGCTGTGCGGGTCTTCAAGCGAAGTGTCGAGCAGGTTCGCGCACGCCAACTCGCACGAGTCGGGCTTCAGGCCGAGCGGGCAGCGATAGCAGTAGGGGTAGGGCATGAAGTGAACGGGACTGGAGGTCGGGCCGCCGAAGCCGACGTCGCTTGTCACCGATAGGGCGCCGGTAGTCATGCCGTGGTAGGAGCCTTGGAAGGCGATTACCGCGTCGCGCCCAGTGTGCGCGCGGGTCAGCTTCAGGGCTGACTCGATCGCGTCTGAGCCTGTGGGACCACCGAAGTGAAACTTGGCGCTCTCGCGCAGGCGGCCGGGGAGCAGGGTCTTGAGCTTGCTCATTAGGCGCAGCTTGGGCTTGGTGGGGAAGTCGAGCGCGTGCACGAGCTTGCGCTCCTGCTCGGCCGCCGCCGCCAACACCGCCGGATGGCTGTGGCCTACGTTGAGCACGCCCGCGCCGCCGAAGAAGTCGATGAACGTATTGCCGTCGACGTCCTTCATCGTCGCGCCGCGACCCTCCTCGATCGCAACGGGCACGCTGCGCGGGTATGAGCGGGCGTTCGACTCGAGCTCGTCCTGCTGGGCGAGCATCTCTCGCGAGAGCGGACCGGGCACCTCGCCGTCGAGCGCCGGGGCGGGCTCGAAATGCAGCTCCTCGAAGTTGTGCTCCCCTTGGCTCATCTCTCAGGTCTCAGGCGACTATAGCCTCCGCTGGGCCTGTGCCTAGTCCGATCGCTCAGGCGTGGAAGGGAGGAAGTCGATCGTGGGATCGACGGGCGTTCCCGTCGGGGCGCGAACCTGAGACGTCGAAGGAGCGGCATCGATCGTGGGATTGGCTTGCGTTCCCGTAGTGGAACGAGCTTCCCTCATAATCGGAAACGGTGCGACTTCCCGAAGCGTCTCGTGCCCGGTGAGGATCATCAGCAGACGGTCGACTCCCATACCGCCACTGGCCGACGGGGCCAGCCCGTACTCGAGCGCGCGCACGTACTCCACGTCGTGGGGATGGGGCGCATCGTCATCGTTTGCGCGGCGCTGCTTGCGCTGCTCGACGAAGCGCTCGTACTGCTCGACGGGATCGTTGACCTCCGAGTCGCCGCTGACCAGCTCGATGCCGCCGATCACTGCGTCGAAATGCTCGGCAAGCCTTGGGTCGCCGGCGTGGGCCTTGGTGATCGGAAAGGACTCGAGCGGGAAGTCGTAGACGTGGGTGGGCTGGTTGAGCGTGGGCTCCACGAGCTTTGAGTAGATGGCCTGAACGGCTTGCGCCCAGCTTGCATCCGGGTGGATCTTGCCCTCCAGCAACGCCATCAGCTCCTCGCGCTCAACCGCGAGGAAGTCGACACCCGTGACACGCAGGATCTCGGCTTGCATGGTCGTGTTGCGCCAGGGCTTTGCCAGGTCGATCTTCTCGCCGCCGCGCTCGATCACGGTCGTGCCGAGCACGTGTTGGGCGACGTAGGCGACCATCTCTTCGGTAAAGCGCGCCACGTCTTTGTGGTCGGAGTAGCTCATCAGCCACTCGAGCATCGTGAACTCGGGTGAATGCCGGTAGGAGATGCCCTCGTTGCGGAAGCACTTGCCGAGGTCGTACACGTTCTCGAGCCCGCCGATCAGGCAACGGTTGAGATACAGCTCGACGGAGATGCGCAGCGACACCTCCTGGTCGAGCGCGTTGTGGTGGGTCAGAAACGGTCGCGCCGACGCTCCCCCGGCGAGCGTTTGCAAGACCGGCGTTTCCACCTCGATGAAGCCGCGCTCGGCCATGAAGGCGCGGAGCGCGTCGACGGTCTTCGCGCGGGTGAGGAACAGCTCGCGCGTGCTCTCGTTGGCGAGCAGGTCGAGCTCGCGATAGCGGTAGCGGGTGCCGGTGTCGCCGAGCCCATGGCGCTTGTCCGGCGGTGGCCGCAGCGCCTTGGTCAGCAGGACGCAGCGGTGCACGCTGAGCGCCAGCTGGCCGCGTTGGGTCACGTAGATGGGCCCTTCGGCTTCGACGATGTCGCCGACGTCGAGGTCCACGACGCGCTCGTAGGTCTCCTCACCGAGCGTGTCCTGGCGCACGGCAAGCTGGATCTCCCCGGAGAAGTCGCGCAGGTCGATGAAAGTCGTCTTGCCGTGTCCGCGTCTGGAGATGACGCGTCCGGCAAGGCGATAGCTGAAGTCGGGATGCTCGCCAGCCTGCAGCTCCGCCGGATCGTGGGCGGCGTGCAGCTTGGCGATCTCGGTGCGTTGACTGGTGGGAATGTGCGGGAACGGCTCGACCCCTTGGGCGCGCAGGCGCTCGGCCTTGGCAAGCCGTTCGT
>DATHMQ010000102.1:0-4229 GCA_035486935.1 Solirubrobacteraceae bacterium | reverse complement strand
GCCGACATAGAGGACGATTAGCACGACCAGCACGACCCCGGTCGCCTTGTTGGTGATATCGGGGATGAACAGGAACTTCGCCGAGTGGGGAGCCACCTGGTTGCAGGTGGCTTTTTCGATCGCTTTGGACGTGACGATGTGATGCGCGGTCAGAGCCGGGCCGCAGATGTGCTTCTTGAGGTCCGTTCGCAGCATGTAGAACAGCGAGACGAACACGGGCAGCTGCAGGAGCAGAGGCAGGCAGGATGCCAATGGGTTGATTTTGTGCTCCTGGTAGAATTTCATCATCTCCTGCTGCTGGCGCTGTTTGTCCTCCTTGTACTTCTCTTTGATCGCGCTCAGCTCCGGGGCATGCCGCTGCATCTCCTGCATCGACTTGAGCTGCTTGTAGGTCAGCGGCACAAGGATCGCGCGGATCAGCACGGTTAGGCCGACGATCGACAGCCCCCAACTCCCGCCCACGACGTGGGCGTGAATGAAGACCATGATTTCTTCGAACACGCTGATCAGGGGCGAGAACGCGTCCTGAATGACGTTGGCGAAGATTGGCATCGTCTATTGGCTCTCGGCCCGGAACACTTGCTGAGCCTCAACCGGATCGTATCCGCCGTGACTCCACGGGTTGCACCTCAGCAGACGCCACCCGGCGAGCACAAGGCCCCTAAGTATGCCGTACTTGCCAATCGCCTCGACCGCGTAGCGCGAGCACGTCGGCTCGTACTTGCAGCGTCTCGGAATCGCGGGAGAGATCAGGCGCTGATACAGCACGATCGGCGTGACGGCGAGCATCCGTGCGATCCGCGCCATGTCGCGTGGTGGCGGCGCGCCGTGTGCAGTGGACAAGCTCATTCGCTCGCCGCTTCCGCCTGCTCGGTCGCTCCGGCCCCCAGCCCCGCCTTGGCGATCAGCTCCGCCAGCGAAGCGTCCATCCCCGCGAGCCCCTCACGCTCTGCCAGCTCGCCCGCCGGGGGTCGAGCGACGACGACGACATCCTGGCCGGGGGCGAGCGCTCCCTCCGCGCGCGCAAACGCCTCGCGCAGCAGTCGCTTGACTCGATTGCGCTGCACCGCGCCGCCGACCTTGCGCGAGACCGACAGCCCAAGCCGCGGACGCGTCGAGGAGGGATTCGGGAACGTGTACAGCACGAGATGGCGGTTGGCGGTCGAGCGACCTTGGCGGTAGACCCGCTCGAACTCTGCGCTACGCGACAGGCGCCCGCGCGCGTGCGAGCGCGGCCTCATCTCACGCTCACCGCCCTCGGAGCCCGTGCCACCACGGCCCTCAGGTGGAGAGGCGCTTGCGTCCCTTAGTGCGACGCCGCTTGAGCGTGAGCCGCCCGGCGCGCGAGGCCATCCGGGAGCGGAACCCGTGAGCACGGGCTCGCTTACGCTTCTTGGGCTGGTAGGTGCGCTTCATGCCGCGCTGAAGTATAGGACCGCTTGGCCCCCTTCGACTCCTCGGCGCTGTTTTTCCCGCCAAATGCGGGCAGTCCCCAGGAGCCGCTGCGGGGGTTGGGTATAGTCGCCCGACCGGGCCCTCGGGCCTCCTTTTCAATAGTTCTCAGCTACTGCCCCTGGGAGAGGAGCGGACTAACGCTGCCGTGAGCCGTGAGCTCGAGCACATATGGTCGCGGGTGCAAGCGCAGCTTGCCCTGGTCGTGGACGAGCCCACCTACCGCATCTGGCTCGAGCCGCTACGCGCAGTCGAGCTCGACGCCGATCGTCTACTGATCGCGGTCTCGCCGCACGCGTGCCGCTGGATCCGAGAGCGCTTCGGCAGGGTGGTACAGGCAAGCGTCGAGCTCGTGCTCGGACCCGACATCCGTGTCGAGCTGGCGTCGTCCTCCGGCGACGCCAGCAACACCACCGAGCTTGCTCCACCGGGCGCCGCACGCACGTCTGGAGCCGCCACTGGGAGGCGACGAGACTCCAGCCTCGAGCACCGTCACAGCGCAACGACAGGCGCGCTCGGCAACCCCAAGCTGACCTTCGAGCAATTCGTCATCGGCGACTGCAATCGCCTCGCCCACGCGGCCGCACTAACGGTCGGCGAGATGCCCGCGCAGGCATACAACCCGCTGTTTCTCTACGGGCCGCCCGGCGTGGGCAAGACCCACCTGCTTAGCGCGATCGGGGACCTACTACTCACACACAACCCAGGTCTGAAGGTCCGCTGCACAACCGGCGAGGCCTTCACCAACGAGTTCCTCGGCGCTCTCACCGGCGGCGGCATCGACGGTTTCAAGCTTCGATTTCGCGACGTCGACGTGCTGCTCGTCGACGACGTTCAGTTCCTCGAGCGCAAGACGAAGACCGAGGAGGAGTTCTTCCACACGTTCAACGCCCTGCACGACGGCGGCCGGCAGATCGTGCTCACGTCCGATCGCCCACCAGCCGATCTACAGGCCCTCGAGGATCGCCTCCGCGAGCGCTTTGCCGCCGGCCTCGTGGCGGACATCGCGCCGCCGGATCTCTCGACACGGCTTGCCATTCTGCGCAAGCGCGTTCAGTACGACCACATCGAGCTGACCGACCTCAGCACCCTGTCCGTGATCGCCGAGCGCGTCAGCTCGAACGTCCGCGCGCTCGAGGGCGCACTCATCCGCGTCGTCGCCTTCAGCTCCCTCACCGGCAGACCGCTCACGGGCGACTTGGCGCTCGAGGTCCTCAACACCCTCTACCCCCGTACCGCCTCGCCAGGACAGCGCAAACGCACGATCGCTGAGATCCAAGCCGCGACGTGCGAGCACTTCGCCATCTCTCCCGATGAGCTCCTATCCACCGCCCGCGTCGCGCGCGTTGCGCGCCCCCGGCAACTCGCTATGTACCTAGCCCGCGAGCTCACCGGCGAGTCACTGCCAGCCATCGGGCGACAGTTTGGTGGGCGCGACCACACCACAGTTCTCCACGCCTGGCGGCGTACTTCAGCCCGAATCGCTGAGGACAGCACCACACGTGAGGCTGTGGAGAAGCTGTGCCAAGCACTCAACTGTGCGCAGCCATGACCTCATCCGCGCCACCGACCGGTCATCCTGAGAGACTTGCCCGATGGTTCTCCACAGCCTCCTCCACTGCCCGTCGCCTAAATTCCTTCCTATCTACGCCAAATCCACATATCCACAGCTACTACTAATACTGATCCCCTTCTAGAGATCCATCGATGAAGCTTTCCCTTTCTGCCGCCGATCTACTCGCTGAGCTCCAGACGACCACACGCGTTGCGTCATCGCGCAGCGCGGTCCAGGCGCTGTCTGGCGTGATGATCTCTGCGCCCAGCGACTCCACCCCCGAGTTGCTCGCCACTGACATGGAGATCGGTCTGCGGGTACCGCTCAAAGCGGACGTTGCCCGCCCCGGCTCTGTGGTACTGCCCGCGCGTCTACTACTCGACGTCGCCCGATCGTTGCCGTCGGAGACGTTGACGATGGAGCTCCGCATCGCGGAGCAGGACGTGGAGATCATCTGTGGGCCGACGACGTTCCACCTGCGCACGCTGCGTGCAGAGGACTTCCCGTCGCTGCCGCCGCCGTCTCCCGACACGCGCGTCGAGCTGCCGGCCGAGGCGTTCGTGCAGACGGTAAACCGCGTTGCTCGCTCGGCCTCGCGCGATGAGACGCGCCCCGTGCTCACGGGCATCCTGATGTCGGCGTCGGGCCAAGAGCTGAGGATGGTCGCAACCGACTCCTACAGGCTCAGCGTCAAGGAGACCGCGCTGGCGTCGCCGCTGCAGGGAAGCCTCGAGGCAAATGTGCCCGCCAGGGCGCTCCAGGAGCTTGTGCGTATCGCTCAGGGGATGTCCGCTGAGTCGATCGCTGTGAGCGTTGGGCAGAACCAGGCGGTGTTCGAGCTCGGCGACGTTGTGCTGTCCTCGCGCCTGATCGACGGCCAGTTCCCGAACTACCGCCAGCTGCTGCCCGAGTCAGTCGAGCACGAGCTGCGCCTGTCGAGCGCCGAGCTGACCGACGTCGTGCGCCGCATCAGCCTGCTGGCGCAGAAGAACGCGCCGTTGCGCCTCAGCTTCAGCGAGGGCACGCTGACGGTCTCAGCGCAGACCCCAGACGTGGGCGAGGCGAGCGAGGCGATCCCGGTGCCGTTCCACGGCGAGGCGTTCGAGATTGGCTTCAACCCCGAGTTCCTGCGCGATGGCCTCGAGAGCATCGAGTCCGACGAGCTCGTGCTGAAGCTGATCAGCCCGCTACGACCGGGCCTGATCGAATCCCCGGATACAGG